>JBFFGE010000027.1:0-32661 GCA_041557595.1 Alphaproteobacteria bacterium | reverse complement strand
CGCCTTGCGTCACATTGAAGAAGCCGCCGACGCCGGGTATCCGGTGCGCCAGCTTGGACACGTTGACGTTGCCCGCCGCATCCATTTGCGCCATGCCGACAATCGTGATGTCGAGCCCGCCGCCGTCGTAAAAATCGAACTGGTAGGTATGGTCGATCACCGAGCCCGCATTGATCGCCGCGCCGAAATCGAGATTGTAGGCCGGATAGCCGCCGGTCGCGCCCGATTCCACGGTCAGCGTGAAATCGTCGCCGCAGGATTCCTCGCGCGCTACCGTCGCGACGTAACCTGCGATCCCGACGCCGAGGTTGACCATGTCGCCGCGGCGCAGCTCCAGGGCGGCGCGGCGGCCGATCAGCTTGCGCGCATCGAGCGGCGCCGGCGACATGTCGGCGACCACGGCACGCGCGCCGCTGAAATGCGGATTGAATTCGGTCGCAAAGGTCTGATGATGGTTCTCCGGCCGCGCGACGACCACATGATCGACCAGATGGCCGGGGATTTCCACGCGCCGGGGATGCAGCGCGCCGCGCGGCACGATCCGCTCGACCTGGGCGATCACCGTGCCGCCGGAATTATGCACCGCCTGGGCGAAGGACGGCCCCTGAAAGGAGCCGATTTCCCGCTCCATGGTGATGTTGCCGTCCTCATCGGCCTCGGTGCCGCGCAGGAACCCGACGTCGAGCGCCATGCTCGGATAGAACAGCCATTCGCGCCCGGCGACCTCGACCACCTCGACGATATCTTCCGTTGTGCGCGCGTTGACGCGGCCGCCTTCCTGACGCGGATCGACGAAGGTGCCGAGACCGACATGGGTGACCAGGCCGGGCCGGCCCGCCGCGATCTCGCGATACAGCTGCACGATGACGCCGAGCGGAAGCAGGTATCCTTCCATCTTTCCGTCGATCAGCGCGCGCTGCAGCGTCCGGTTCAAATTGAGATACGACGTCACCAGCCGCCGCACCATGCCCTCGCCCGCCAGACGATCGAGGCCGCGGCCCTGCGTATCGCCCTGACCGGTCGAGGCCAGCACCGTCAGGCCCCGCGGTTGTCCGGTCGCCGCGAACCGCGCTTCGAGCGCGATCAGCAATTCCTCGGGCGTGGCCGACCCGACGAAGCCGTCGACCGCCAGGGTCGCGCCCTCGGCGACGAGATTTGCGGCTTCAGCAGGACTGATTTGTTTGTTCACGGGATGGCCGGGGACCGATTGCTGCGCGGACCAATAGAAATACGTGGCCATCCGCGCCATCGCAAGCGCGTGTGACGTGGGCGCCAAGGATTGACACGACCCCACCGGTTCGGGCTTGCTTCCCCTCGATCACGGAAACAAGGAGGACGCAGATGGGACCGCTGGCCGGGGTGAAGATCGTGGAATTTGCAGGCATCGGGCCGGGGCCGATGTGCGCCATGCTGTTGGCCGATTTGGGCGCCGACATCATCCGGCTGGACCGCATCAATCCTGAACAACCGAAATTCCGTTCCAATATTCTCAACCGCAATCGCTATTCGATTTCGATCGACCTGAAACATCCGGACGGATTGGAAGCGGCCTTGCGTCTGGTCGACGGCGCGGATGCGGTGATCGAAGGGTTCCGGCCCGGCGTCATGGAGCGCCTAGGCGTGGGGCCCGATGTCTGCCTCGCGCGCAACCCGAAACTGGTCTACGGCCGCATGACCGGCTGGGGACAGGATGGACCGCTGGCGCACGCGGCGGGGCACGACATCAACTACATCGCGCTGACCGGCGCGCTGCACGCGATCGGGCCGAAGGACGGCCCGCCGTCGCCGCCGCTCAACGTAATCGGCGATTTCGGCGGCGGCGCGCTCTATCTTGCGCTCGGCGTGGTCAGCGCGGTGCTCGAAGCGTCCCGCTCCGGCAAGGGCCAGGTGCTCGACGTTTCCATGGTCGATGGCGCCTCGTCGCTGATTACAGCAGCCTATGGTCTACAATCCCTGGGCCTTTGGAAGCATGAGCGCGGCAGCAATACGCTCGATGGCGGGGCGCATTATTACGGCGCCTATGAGACCAAGGACGGCAAGTACATCAGCATCGCCTCGATCGAGCCGCAATTTTATGCCGAGCTTCTGGAACGCCTGAAGCTCGATCCGGGCGACCTGCCGGACCAGCTCGACCGCGACAAATGGCCCGATATGCGGACCCGTCTGGAAGCCCTGTTCCGGCAGAAGACCCGCGACGAATGGTGCGATGTGCTGGAAGGCACCGATGTCTGCTTCGCGCCGGTCCTGACCATGGAGGAAGCGCCGGCGCACCCCCACAACAGCGCGCGCGGCACCTTCATCGAGGTCGATGGCGTGGTGCAGCCGGGGCCTGCACCGCGGTTCGAGCGCACACCGCTCGAAGTGCGGCGGGCGCCGTCGAAACCGGGCGGCGATACCGCCGAGGCCCTGGAAGCCTGGGGCTTTTCGGCCCAGGAAGTCGCCGCTCTCCTGGAATCGAAGGCCGCATGGCAGAATCCTGGCGACCGTTAATCCGCCGGATCTTATCGGAGAATTCGCTTCACGCGGCCGTGTCGGCGGCGTGAGCAATTGTTATTTCACTTCCGGTCGCGGTTTGACGATAGTCCCGCGTATGAAAATACCATCGCTCGTTGGCCTGGGCGCCCTGCTAATTTCAGGCGTTCCGACGGTTGCCGCCGATATCGCCGCGCCCCGTATCGACACGACAGCGACGGCGGCTCCGCCGGCCGGCTGGAAGACCCTGTCGATTCCCGGCAAGCCCGCGACGCGTTTCAGCGCTTTATCGGACCACACAATAAAGGTAACGGCGCAGGACAGCGCCAGATTCCTTTATCGCGATCTGGGCCCGCAGGCATCCGGGCTCCGCTATCTGGTCTGGCGATGGCGTGTCGATATTGCGCCGCCGCCGACCGACCAGTCGATGCCGGGCATGGATGACCGGCCGCTGGCCGTGCATGTGTGGTTCGACCGCGAACCGGGCACCCCGTCGCCGTCGTCGCCGATGGACCGTATGGGCGCATGGCTCTTCGACGCGCCGCTGCCGGGCAAAGTGCTGACCTACGTCTGAGGCGGCACCGGCCGGCGCGGCGACAGCCTCGCAAACCCCTATCTCAGCCAGGATGGCCGGATTATCGTTTTGCGTCCCGGGTCCACGCCAAATGGACGCTGGTTCGTCGAAATGGTGGATATTGACGCGGATTTCCGTAGGGTATTCGGATACCCGCCGCCGCCCCCTCGGTTCATTGCTATTTCCGCCGATACGGACGACAAGCGCGGTCTCAGCATGGGGTCGGTCGCCGGTCTCGACTTCCGGGCACGGCCGTGAGGCCGCAGACACCGACTGCCGACCGCCTGGCGCGCCTTGCGGCGGACGGCAGCAAAGCCGCGACTCGCGCAAGCGACGCCGTCGATTGGACCGCGCCGATCAAACCGCCGGCCTGGATGCCGCGGCGCGGCTACATCACCGCAGTCAGCCAGTTTTATCATGGCGAGCTGGCAACCATCGAAATCTGCAAACGGGTCCTGCCGGAACTCGCCGACCCCCTGGCCCAGGAATTCGTGCGTACCCAAATCGCCGACGAAGAACGGCATGCTGCCTTATATGCGCGCTACCTGAACCAACTCGGCGGCATCGGCGAAATCGAGGCCGGCGTTGCGAAGGCCTATCAAGGCGCGCGCGCATGGCGCGGCACGCATCTCGGCCCGATCATCCTGTCGCATATCGTACTCGAAGGCGAAGGCTTGCGTTTGCAGCATCTGTACAGCCGCTGGTTCCCGTGCCCGCTGTTCCGGCAGATCAACCGGACCGTCGCCCGGGACGAAGCGCGCCATGTCGCGTTCGGCAAGATTTACCTGCGCCGAACATTGCCCGACCTGCCCCTCGATGAACGAATGGCAATCTATCGGTGGATCCGCTCCATGTGGTTCGACTGCGCCGATGCGATCCGTGGGGAAATGCCGCAATCGATCGTGCTCCTTCTCGGCCGCACATGGATGGCCGAACGGTGGCGGCAGCCACAGCGCGATCTTGTCGCTATAGGCCTCGTCGGCGACGATGAAATCGCCCGCTTCGAGCGCTGTTAACGTCGGTGAGACCGCATAGAATGATCTCGATCATCATCCCAACGCTGAACGAGGGCGGCACGCTGGCAACCCTGCTGCGCACGCTGCGGCAGGAGGCGCCGGACGCCGAGATCATCGTGGCCGATGGCGGCAGCACCGACCGGACGATTGCCGTCGCCCGGCAGCACGGCGTGCGTGTCCTCCGGAGCGCCCGCGGCCGGGGTCGGCAACTCGCCGACGGCGGCCGGGCCGCGCGCGGCGACGTGCTGTTGTTCCTGCATGCGGATTGCCGGTTTCCGGCGGACGGGCTGACCCGTATTGAGCAGGCCCTGTCCCGGGACAGCGAGGTTATCGGCGGCAATTTCAGGCTGCTGTTCGATGGCGGCGACCGATTCAGCGTCTGGCTGAACGGCTTCTATCGTTGGATGCGGCGGCACGGTTTTTACTATGGCGATTCCGCCGTCTTTGTCCGGCGTGCGATTTATCAGGCAATCGGCGGCATTCGCCCGATTGCCCTGATGGAGGATTACGATTTCAACCGTCGCATGGAGCGGTTCGGCAAGACGTGCTGTATCGAGGACCCGCCGATGGTCACATCGTCCCGGCGCTTCACCGGCCCGCGCCCGGCCGCCATCGTCTGGGGGTGGATCAAGATCCACCTGCTGTTTCATCTCGGCGTATCGCCGGACACGCTGGCCCGGATCTATGATTCCGAACGGCGCGGAAAGCCGGGCAACGCGCAACCCGGGTAGCGGGCGCTACCTGCCGGTTTCGTTCAACGACCAATCATAGGCATGATCATCGATAGTGTCGCGCCCGGCCAGGGTCTTCTTGAGCGGCCCGTCGGCGTACCGCCGCAGATGCGTGATCACCGATGCGTCCGTGCCGCCGAAATCGTCCTGAAACCAAACATAGATGCTGGATACCGTGAGCCCGGCCCCGTCGACCCGCGCGCCACGCGGGCTGTTTACATAGGCCTTCGCCGCTTCCTCAAGCATTGCTTCCGTGGTCCCCGCGGTAAAGGCCGATCGCAGCAGATTGGGGCACCCGACCGAGGCACAATTCACCGCATAGTGGATCCGCGGATCCTTCCAGATCGGCCGCAATATGCGGTGCTCGATGTCATTCAAACTGACTTCTTCGCCTTCGATCGTCACCAGTGCTTCGTCCCACGGTCCGCCACCGAACAGGCCGGATGAAATATCGCGGATCGATTTCAGCGGATAATGCGCGAGCACCTGGTTGACGGTCAGCGCATTGTACAGATTGATCCAGTAGGCACGCTGTTCCGGCCGGCTGTATCGACTTACCGGCAACGCGGCGAGCCGGGCGATATAGTCGGCGAGCCCCTTGCGATCGGCCGGTGTCACGCCGCGATAATCGACTCGGTTCAGACCGGTCGGATCCGGCTTTACATAGGTCTGCAGGAAACGCGTCCAATCGCCATGGTCGATCCACACGGTCGATGCGGGATCATGCGCCGCCCACCGCGGCCATAAATCCGCCTTCGGCGCGAACAGCGCCTCCAGCGAGGTAAATCCCGCCAAGGGAAGGATTGCCAATATCATGAGAGTGCGGTGCAAGGGGAAACGTGTTGAACCAGCCATGGCGTCGGTCTCGCAATCTGTCGCCGTTGAACCGTGTGCCGCCAATAGATAGGTAGTCCGCCGCCCGACACCAAATCGCGATGCCTCACGACTCCGTCAGAATGATCACGATTTGATGCGCCACACCGCCTCAATCTACGCTATGCTTCGTCCATCATGGCTGGTCGCCGCAAATTAAACCTCAAGACACAACGGGCTTGGCTTGAGACCCGGCGCGAGGAACTCGTGCAGCGGGCGGAGATCAGCAAGGAGTCACGCGATCCTGTCGAACTCGACCAATCCCGTGTCGGCCGGCTCTCCCGCATGGATGCAATGCAGGGACAGGCAATGGCGCAAGAGACCGAACGGCGCCGGAATTTGGAATTGCAGCGCATAGAATTGGCGCTCGCACGGCTGGACACCGACGAATACGGCTATTGCCTGACCTGCGGCGAGGAAATCTCCATCAAACGGATGGAGCTCGATCCGGCGGCCGCGATCTGCATCGATTGCGCCAGCGCGACCTGACGCTTCGACTGCGTTAGCCCGTATTCGCGAGCCGGGATTCGCGCTTGCGCTGGTGCGGGTCCAGCTGGCGTTTGCGGATCCGGATCGACCGCGGCGTCACCTCGACCAATTCCGTATCGGCAATGTAGGCGATCGCTTTTTCCAGGGTCATGCGCAATGGCGGCGTGAGCGTCACCGCATCGTCCTTGCCCGATGCGCGGATGTTCGTCAGTTGCTTCGCCTTCAGCGGATTGACTTCCAGATCGGAACCGCGGCTGTGTTCGCCGATCACCATGCCGCCATACACCTGGGCGCCGGGCTCGATGAACAAGGGCCCGCGATCCTCCAGGTTCCAAAGCGCGTAGGGCACCGCCTTACCCTGGCCAAGCGAAACGAGAACGCCGGTGCGGCGCATCTCGATCGGTCCCTTGTACGGAACATAGCTGTGGAAGACACGGTTCATCACGCCGGTACCGCGGGTATCGGTAAGAAATTCGCCGTGATATCCGATCAACCCGCGCGACGGTGCGAGGAATGTCAGGCGCTGCTTGCCGCTGCCTGCCGGCCGCATATCGATCAAATCCGATTTGCGCTCGCCCAGCTTTTCCACCACGGCGCCGGCATAGGCCTCGTCGACGTCGACGACCACTTCCTCGACCGGCTCCATCCGGCCGCCATCCTCCGGATTCTCGCGATACAGGACGCGCGGGCGGCTGATCGACAGCTCGTAACCTTCGCGGCGCATCGTCTCGATCAACACGGCCAGCTGCAATTCGCCGCGGCCCGCGACTTCGAAGGCGTCGCTGTCCTCGGTTTCCGTCACCTGGATGGCGACATTGCCCTCGGCCTCCCGCATCAGGCGGGTACGCAGGACGCGCGACGTCAGCTTGTCGCCGTCCTGACCCGCAAGCGGCGAGTCATTGATCGAAAAGGTCATTGCCAGGGTCGGCGGATCGATCGGCTGGGCCGGCAGCGGTTCGGTCACCGAGGGATCGCACAACGTGTCCGACACCGTCGCCGACGCGATCCCGGCAATGGCCACGATATCGCCGGCCGTGGCCTCCTCGATCGGCACCCGATCGAGCCCGCGGAACGCCAGCAGCTTGGTGATCCGGCCTTCTTCGCGCACCTCGCCGTCGCGGCTCATGACCTTCATCGGCTGGTTGATGCGGACGCGGCCCGAATGAATGCGCCCGGTCAGGATCCGGCCGAGATAGGGATCGCTTTCGAGCGTCGTCGCCAACATGGCGAACGGGGCGTCCGGGTCGATTGCCGGCGGCGGCACATGCGCCACGATCGTTTCGAACAGTAGCGAGAGATCGCCGCCCGGCTGCTCCGGCGCCTGCGAGACCCAGCCATCCCGGCCCGAGCCGAACAGGGCGGGAAAATCGAGCTGTTCTTCATTGGCGTCGAGCGCCGCGAACAGATCGAAGACCTCGTCATGGACATCGTGCGCGCGCTGGTCGGGACGGTCGACCTTGTTGACCACGACGATCGGGCGCAGGCCGAGCGCCAATGCCTTGCCCAGCACGAACTTGGTTTGCGGCATCGGGCCCTCGGCGGCATCCACCAGCACCACGACGCCGTCGACCATGCTGAGAATGCGCTCCACCTCGCCGCCGAAATCCGCATGCCCCGGCGTGTCGACGATGTTGATACAGACGTCTTGCCACACCACCGACGTGCATTTCGCGAGGATGGTAATCCCGCGCTCACGCTCAAGATCGTTGGAGTCAAGCGCGCGCTCGGCGACATTTTGGTTGGCGCGAAAGGCGCCGCTTTGCCGCAGCATGACGTCCACGAGCGTGGTCTTGCCATGGTCGACATGGGCGATGATCGCGATATTTCGCAGTTCCACTGAGAATTCCCAACAAAAAATGAATAAAGGAAACGCGGCCAGAGACCTCCGCCGCGCCCGGCGAGAATATAGACCGACTTTTCTTGTAAACAAGTTAATCCTTAGCGTCGCGCCGGACTCGACCTGATGCGAGGCCGAGACTATTGTTTCGGCCCTGGTTACTAGGAGATCCCCCGATGACGTCGGCACAAACGATGTTCGAAAAAATCTGGCGGCAGCACGTCATCACCGAGGAAGAAGACGAGGCGCTGCTCTATGTCGACCGCTGCCTGATACACGAGGGGTCGCGCCATACCTTCGACCAGATGGACGAAGAAAACCGCTCGCCGGTCGAGCCGGACAAGGTCTTCGCCTTTTCGGACCATTACGCCCAGACGACGGGACGCGACAATGGCCTCGGCGCGATCGCCGATCCCAAAATCCGCGGCATGATCGAACTGCTGACGAAAAACACCAAAAAGCACGGCATTCGCCATTTCGACATCGACGACCCCGACCAGGGCATTCTGCATGTCGTCGGGCCGGAGCAAGGAATCACCATTCCCGGCATCCTGTTGATCGGCGCGGACTCCCATACGGCGACCCATGGCGCCCTCGGCAACCTGTCCTTCGGCGCCGGGTCGTCGGAAGTCTATCATGTGGTCGTGACCCAGACGCTGTGGCAGCGGAAGCCGAAAGCCATGCGGATCGCGATCGACGGCACGCTGCCCTTCGGCGTCGCGTCGAAAGACCTCATCCTCGCCATTATCGCCAAGATCGGCCATGGCGGCGCCGCCGGCCACGTCATCGAATACGCGGGTTCGGCGGTCGATGCGATGACCATCGAACAGCGCATGACCGTCTGCAACATGTCCATCGAGGCGGGCGGCCGCGCCGGCATGATGGCGCCGGACGACAAGGTGCTGGACTATGTGCATGGCCGTCCCTACGCCCCGGCCGGCGCGGACTGGGATCAGGCGGTCGCCTATTGGCGCACGCTGCCGACCGACGACGATGCCGCCTTCGACACCGAGGTTTCGTTGAATGCGTCCGATCTGGCGCCGATGGTCACCTGGGGCACCAATCCCGAACATACGCTGCCGATCACCGGACGGACGCCGGCGCCGGAAGATGCCGGCACCGAGGCGGACAAGAGCGAAATCGCCGCCGCGCTCGACTACATGGACATCAAACCCGGCACGCCGCTCGATACGATCGCGATAGACCGTGTCTTCATCGGGTCGTGCACCAACGGGCGGATCGAAGATCTGCGCGCCGCCGCGGAAGTCGCCCGGCTCGGCCAGGCCAAGGTTCCGGCCTGGATCGTCCCCGGATCCGCCGCGGTCAAGCGCCAGGCGGAAGCCGAGGGGCTCGACAGGATTTTCTCGGGCGCCGGCTTCGAATGGCGGGATCCGGGCTGCTCGCTCTGCACCGCAATCAACGGCGACATCCTGCAGCCGGGCGTTCGCTGCGCCTCCACCTCGAACCGCAATTTCAAGGGCCGACAGGGTCTCGGCAGCCGCACCCATCTGGTCAGCCCGGCGATGGCCGCGGCCGCGGCGATTACCGGCAAGCTTACCGATGTCCGCAGCCTGGCGAAGGGAAATTGAAAATGGAGGCCTTCACCAAACTGACCGCCGTCGCGGTGCCGATCGACGAGCCCAATGTCGATACAAATCAGCTCTGTCCGACACGATTCAATAAGATGCCGATCGGCGATCCGGACTACCCGAGAATTCTGTTCCACGATCAGCGCTTCAACCCCGACGGATCCGAAAAACCCGATTTCATCCTGAATCAGGAACCCTACCGGAATGCGGAAATCATCGTCGCCGACCGGAATTGGGGCGGCGGCTCTTCGCGCGAGACGGCGGTCTACGCGTTGATGGCATTTGGCGTTCGCTGCGTCATCGCCTCCAGCTTTGGCGATATTCATCGCAACAACTGCCTGAAGAACGGCGTCCTGCCCGTCACCTTGCCGAACGAGACCTGCATCGCGCTGCGCCGTCAATTGCGCGGCAATCTGGAAGCGACCATCACCGTCGACCTGGAATCGCAGACCGTCACGGCGCCCGACGGGACGCAGCACAAATTCGACATAACACCGGTGACCAAGCGCTGCCTGATAAAGGGGCTCGACGATGTCGGCCGCACCGAGGAATTCCAGGGCGCTATCGATGATTTCAGAGCGCGCTACCGGAACGATCTGCCGTTCCAGGCGAGCATCGCCAAGCCATAGATTTGTATTTTCGCACTGGCGGACGGACCGGACAGGTGGTGGTATAACAACGATCGGTCCGAGGGTGGTCGGGCATCGGCACGCCAACGCCGGCCAAACCGGCATCATCATTTTTGAGCGCATGCCTATTCGAAGGGTGAGGGAACGCATATGTCAGCACTAGTCGATTACTCCAAGCACGGCGCCGTCGGCGTCATTACCGTCAACAATCCTCCCGTCAATGCTTTGAGTCCCGGCGTGCCGGAGGGCATCTACGAATCGCTCCAGCAAGGCATGAAGGATCCGTCGATCAAGGCGATGGTGCTGATCGGAGGCGGCCGCAGCTTTATCGCCGGCGCCGATATCAAGCATGTCGGCACGAAAAAGAATCCGATCGCCGCCAAATGGCGCGACGAAATGGAAAAACTCGACAAGCCCGTGGTCGCCGCGATTCACGGGTATGCATTGGGCGGTGGCCTTGAATCGGCGATGTGTTGCCATTACCGGCTGGCGGTGCCGAGCGCCAAGGTCGGGCTGCCCGAGGTGCTGATCGGCATTCTTCCCGGCGGCGGCGGCACGCAACGGCTGCCCCGCCTTATCGGCCCCAGGAAGGCGCTGGAGCTGATCGTCACCGGCCGCCACGTCCCCGCGCCGGAAGCCGCCGCGCTGGGCATCGTCGACGAGCTGGTGCCGGAAGGGCAACTGCTCGAGGCCGCGATCGCCTATGCGGAGAAAGTTGCGGAGGTTCGGCCGCTGCCGCGCGTCGGCGAAATGAACGACAAGCTGCAGGAGGCCAAGGACGACCCCGGCATGTTCGATGCCATGCGCAAGAAAATCGCCCGGCGCGCCCGCAATCAGGTCGCCCCGTATCAATGCATCAAATGCGTTGAAGCGGCCGTGGAACTTCCCTTGGAAGAGGGGTTGGAACGCGAACGCACCCTGTTCGAGGAAATCAGCCAGGGCGACGAAACCAAGGCGCTGAAGCACGTCTTCTGGGCCGAACGCGAAGCGCTGAAGGTGCCGGACGTGCCCCGGGATACGCCGGCGGCCGATATCCGCAGCGGCGCCGTGATCGGCGCCGGCACCATGGGCGGCGGCATCGCCATGTGTTTCGCCAATGTCGGTATTCCGGTGAAAATCCTGGAAAAGGATGAAGATGCCCTGAAGCAGGGCATGGCCAAGATCAAAGCCAATTACGAAGTCAGCGTGAAGCGCGGCAGCCTGGACGCGGCGGAAGTCCCGAAACGCATGGGGTTGATCACGCCGGTCCTGACCTACGAAGAAATTGGCGACGCCGATATCGTCATCGAGGCGGTGTACGAGAATCTCGACGTCAAGAAAGAGGTGTTCAAGACGCTCGACGCGGTGATGAAGGAGGGCGCCATCCTCGCCAGCAATACCTCGACGCTCGATATCGACGCCATGGCCGCCGTCACGAAACGGCCGGGCAGCGTCATCGGCACGCATTTCTTCAGTCCCGCCAATGTGATGAAACTGTTCGAAATCGTCCGCGGCAAGGACTCGTCGTACGAAACGATCGCCACATCCATCAAACTCGGCCGCACCCTGCAGAAAGTGGTCGGCGTGTGCGGCAATTGCGACGGGTTTCTCGCCAATCGCAGCCGCATCCCCTTCAAGTTCGAAATGACGGCATTGCTGGAAGAAGGCGTCATGCCGGAACAGGTCGACAAGGTGATGTACGAATTCGGCTATCCCATGGGACCGTTCGCGGTCGGCGATTTGTCGGGACTCGATATCGGCTATGCGACGCGCAAGCGCCGGGCCTTGGAAGACCCGGAAAACCATGTGCCGGATCCGATTTCGGACGCCCTGGTCGAGGCCGGACGCCTCGGCCAGAAGACCGGCGCGGGGTATTTCAAGTATGAGAAGGGCGACCGCACGCCGCGCCCCGATCCGGAAGTCAGGGCGATCATCGAAAGCGTTTCCCGGCAGCTCGGCAATGAGCCTCGCGACGTGAGCGACGAGGAAATTCTCAACCGCATCCTGCTTGCATCGGTCAATGAGTGCGGCCGCATTCTGGAAGAAGGGATCGCCTACCGGTCCAGCGACATCGACGTCATGTGGATCAACGGGTTCGGCTTCCCCCGCTACCGCGGCGGCCTGATGTATTGGGCCGACACCACGATCGGGGTCAAAAAAATCTACGAGATGCTGTGTGAATACTACGAAAAATACGGCGGCCACTGGAAACCCGCCAAGCTGATCGAGGATCTTGCCAATTCGGGCAAGTCCTTCGCCGACGTCTAGAACGGCGCAACCGTTTTGAGTTCGACAATGCGCGCCGCCTGGTATTCGGTCACCGGTCCGGCGCGCAATGTCTTCACCATCGGGGAAATGCCGGCGCCCGAACCGGGCCCCGGCGACGTTCGGGTCCGCCTGCAGACGTCGGGCGTCAATCCGTCCGACGCCAAATCGCGCAGCGGCGCGACCGGCCGCAACAATGGGTATCCGCGCGTCATACCCCACAGCGACGGCGCCGGGGTCATCGACATGCTGGGTGACGGCGTTCCCGGCGACCGGCTCGGCCGGCGGGTCTGGGTTCACAGCGCGCAGTATCAACGCCCCTTCGGCACCGCGGCCGAGTATGTCGTCCTGCCGGAACAACTGGCCGTAAATTTGCCCGGCCAGACGGACTTCGCCGCCGGCGCCTGCCTCGGCATCCCGGTCCTTACCGCCCATCACGCTGTCGCCGGCGATGATCCCGTTGCCGGCCGGACCGTGCTGGTGTGCGGCGGCGCGGGCGCCGTCGGTCACTACGCGGTGCAGATTGCCAAGCTGAAGGGGGCGACCGTTGTCGCCACCGTCAGTACGGACGAAAAAGCGAGGCATGCCCGCGATGCCGGCGCCGATCACACGATCAACTACCGTACCGATGACGTCGTGCTCCGGCTCATGGACATTACCGGCGGCCGCGGCGCGGACCGCATCATCGATGTCGACACCACGGTCAATGCGCGGGTGTTACCGCATTTGATCGCACCGTTCGGCACGATTGCCAGCTACGGCGCGAGGGCGCCCGCGGCCACGCTCCCGGTGCGCGACCTTCGCAACAAGAACGTGACAATGCGGTTTATTCTGATCTACGCCCTGGGACATGATCAGATCGCCGCCGCCATCGCGGACGTCACCTCGCTGCTTTCATCAGGACGGCTGAAACACACGGTCGCCCGGCGGTTTCCGCTCGGCGAAATCGCGGCCGCTCATGAGGCGGTGGAAAACGGCTCGGTCATCGGCAATGTGGTGTTGGATATCGGCTGACGCCGCGACCCGACCGGCTACCGCCGCGGCGTCGCCGGGGTACTGAACCACAGCCATTCCCCGATATTGCAGGCGGGGCGCTCAACAGCGGCCGCTTTGCGAATTTGCGCCAAACCGCGCCGGCGATCGGGGATTTCGCCGGCGATCTCCAGGATGAACTTGCGGCGCACCGCATTGGCGAAATCGTCGAATCCCTTCGCCAGCACGACAAAGGCGCCGGGGCCGCCCACCACGCAATCCTGGTAATACAGATCGATATCGAGAATGGCGCCATGGGTCTCGGTCTCCGACGGGTTCGGCCGGATCGGCAGACCGTTCACCGTTATACCCGCCGCGACCGCCTGGTCCCGCGCGATCGTCACCAGCGGCCCCTGATTGTTCGGCCCGTCGCCGGAGATATCGATGATCCGGCGCACGGCGGGATGCGGATTTCTCGCAAAATGGGCCAGCGACTTCAGGATCGCTTCGCTGATCGACGTACGCCGCCGGGATCCTATCGGCGCGCGCTGCAACGCCGCCGCAAATTCCCTCGCCTGCGCGGCGCTGCCGATGACGCGCCAGTCGACCACCACGTCGTAGTGGCCGAATCCGGCCCATTCCGCATAGCTCAGCGCGATGCGTTGCCGCCCGCCGGAGCGAATGGCCCGGAGTACCGCCGGATCGTTCAGTGCTGCGATATATCCGTCCCGCTGCAGTCGCGCTTCCCGGCGATCGATACTGTCGGAGACGTCCACTGCAACCAGCAGCGCCAAATCGACCGGCTCCGCCGCCAGCGCCGGCATCCCGCCGCCCACGGTTAGCGAAATCGCCCACAGCGAGGCGAAATACGCCGCGGAGCGGCCAGCCTTTACTATTTCAAAAGCATTGGCGATTACGGTCGGAATTCGTGATATCGGGCGACCCCGAAAGTCTGAGAAAGAGCACATGACGGCACAGCATACCCCGGACGCCAAGGCGATTGGCGGCCATTTTCTCAACGCGCAGCGGTTGTCCGTCTATCCGATTATATTCCTGGCCGTTTACGTCCTCGCCGCCCTGCTATGGGTCAGCCAGTCCAGCAATATGCTCGACCCGAGCGATAAGCCGCTCGGCTATGATTTCATTACCTTTTGGAGCGGCGCGACCCTGGCGACAGACGGCAATCCCGCCGACGTCTTCGACGCCGCAAAGATGGCCGCCGCCCAGACCCTCGCCGTGCCGGGCACTCAAAATCTCTATCTCTGGCACTATCCGCCGACATTTCTGCTCATGATTCTGCCCCTGGCGGCCATTCCGTATCTCTGGGCCTACTTGATTTGGGGCGCGGGAACGTTTCTCGCCTATGCCTCGGTCATTCGGAAAATGGCGCCGCAACCGCAGACGATGGTGCTGCTGCTCGCCTTTCCCGCCAGTTTCGTCAACCTGATGCAGGGCCAGAACGCCTTTTTGACCGCCTTTTTATTCGGCGGCGCGCTGATGAACCTGGAGCGCAAACCGGTCCTGGCGGGCATTTTGATCGGCCTGCTGAGCTACAAGCCCCATCTTGGCCTGCTGATTCCCCTGGCATTGGTTTGCGGCCGTCATTGGATCGCCTTTGCGGCCGCCGCCGCCACGACCGTCGGCCTCGCGCTGCTGAGCGCCGTCGCTCTCGGGACGGAAGTGTGGATTGCCTTTTTCGAAAACCTTCCCGTGGTTCGCGGCGTACTCGATAACCAATTGATCAGCTGGACAAAATTTCAAAGCTTGTACGCGACGCTGCGGCTGGCCGGCGTTGGCGTCGGCCCCGCCTACGGCGCGCAGATCGTCCTGTCGGTCGCGGTTGCGGCCGCCGTCGGCTTGGTTTGGTGGCGCCGCCCGTCATTGCCGCTCCGGGCGGCGGTGCTGGTCGCCGGCAGCCTTCTGGCAACCCCCTATGTCTTCAACTACGATCTCGCACTGCTGGCCATTCCCATCGCATTGCTGGCGATGGATGGCTATGTGCGGGGTTGGCTACCGGCGGAACGGGAAATCCTTGCGCTCGCCTGGTTGATGCCGCTGGTCACGGTCGGGGTCGCCGAGGTCACGCACCTGCAGATCGGCAGTCTGTGCATCGGGGCGTTGTTTTTCGTTGCGGTCCGCCGCGCCCACGAACGAGCGGGCGTTATTCCGCAACGCTGAAAATCCCGTTAAACGTTTGCCGTTTATCAATAACACACTCGAAGAAGCAGAAAACACGCCCCATGGTTGATCCATAGGGCTTTACTTTCTATTGACAGATTTCTGTTAACTCTCTTCTACAACTTTACGACATCGGCGCCCAAACAGAATGTTGAAGCCCAGACTTGTCGTTCCATCGCCGGGACGGCTCACCATCGCTCTGAAAATTCCGGCCATCATCGTGGTGCTGACTGGCGTCGCCATCCTGTCCACCGGGTTGATTGCCCAATTCTATGCGTCCAGCAGTATCGCCGAAACCGCGAAGCAGTCGCTCTCGGCGATCAATCAAGCGCGCAAAATCGCCTTGGAGTCCTATTTCCTGCGGATCGCCACCGATATCAAGACGGCGGGCGCCGACCCGCAAGTCCGCCAGGCATTGGAAGACTTCAAGATCGGCTGGGCCGAGCTCGAAAAACCCTCATCCGATTTGCAATCTCTCTATGTCAGCAAGAATCCCTATCCGGCGGGCGACCGGCAGGAACTCGAAGCGGCCGAGGATGGCTCGCTCTATAGCGCGGCGCATCGGAAGCATCACCGGAGCCTCTACAAGTTTGCCAGCAGCAGGGATATTTATGACATCTACCTGTTCGACCCCCATGGCAACCTGATCTACACGGTCTACAAGGAACGCGATTTCGCGACCAATCTGCTCACCGGCCGCTGGCGGGACAGTGCGCTCGCGAGAGCATTCCGCGCGGCGCGCGACGCACCGCGGCGCGGTCACGCGACATTCCTCGACCTGGCCAAATACGGCCCCGCCGACGCCGTCGTCAATTTCGTCGCCACGCCTATTCTGGATGCTCGAGACCGCCTGGAAGGCGTATTGGTATTTCGAAATTCGGTCACGGCGATCAACGAAATCCTGAATAACCCCGCGGGCATGGGAAAAACCGGCCAAAGCTATCTTGTCGGCCCGGACATGATCATGCGCAGCGATCCCCACCGAAACGGCGCGCAGACCGCGCTGAGCCAGCGCGTCGACTCGGAGTCCGTGCGCCGCGGGCTCAAGGGAAATTCCGGCGTCGTCGAACTCACCAGCTATCGGAATGACGCGGTCGCCTCCGCCTATCGTCCGATATCCTTTCAAGGGACGACTTTCGCCGTCATCTCGGAAAAGGCGATGAGCGAAATTCTGGCGGCATCGAACTCGATGGCCATGGTTCTCGCCTTGGTCGGCACGGCAATCCTGCTCGTCACCGGCGCCCTTGGATTTGCGGTAAGCCGCGGCATCAGCGGACCGATCCGGCGGATGGCGGATGTGCTCACCCGCCTCGCCAACCAGGATGCCGGCATCGACTTTCCCGATATCGGACGACGCGACGAAATCGGCGTCATGAGCCGCGCCGCCCTGGTGCTGCGGGACGAAACGGCGACCGCATTCAAACTCGGCCAAATGGTCGAGGAAATGCCCATCAGCGTCATGACCTGCGGCGCGGACGACTTCGTGATCGACTACACCAACAAGGCGATCCGCGAAACACTCACCAAATTCAAGGACTTGCTCCCGCCGGGCGTCGAAGACGTCGTTGGCCATTCGATCGACATCTTTCACGAGGACCCGACCCATCCGCGCCGCATCCTGTCGGACCCGAACAATCTGCCGCATAACACGTTGCTGAAAATCGGCGACGAACACCTCGCCGTGAAAATCTCGGCGATCCGCGATCGGGCCGGGACCTATATCGGCCCGATGATGACCTGGTACGTCATTACCGAAAGGGTGAATCTGGCGAACACCTTCGAAGACAGCGTGATGAAGGTGGTCCAAACCGTTTCCGCCTCGGCGACCCAGATGGAGGCCACCGCGAAGGCCATGTCGCATTCGGTAGACGCCACCAACGACCGGGCCACCGCGGTCGCCGCGGCGGTCGACGAGGCCGCGACGAACGTCCATAGCGTCGCCTCGGCGACCGAACAACTCGCGGTATCCGTCGCCGAAATCGGCCGGCAGGTAAACCAATCCTCGGCGATCGCGATCAAGGCGAACGAAGAAGCCAAACGCACCAACGGGACGGTGCGCAGCCTCGCGGACGCGGCGCAGCGGATCGGTGAGATCGTGAATTTGATCAGCGACGTCGCGGAACGAACCAATCTCCTCGCGCTCAACGCCACGATCGAGGCCGCGCGCGCCGGCGAAGCGGGCAAGGGCTTCGCCGTGGTGGCGGCGGAGGTAAAAAACCTCGCCAATCAGACAGCCCAGGCAACCGGCGAAATAGCCGAACAGATCAGCGGAATTCAGGATGCAACCGGCGACGCGGTCGTGGCGATACAAAGTATCGGCGAGACCATTGGCGAAATCCACGAAATTACCGCCACGATCGCCAATGCGGTCACCGAACAGGGCGCCGCCACGCAGGAAATTGCGGTAAACGTTCACCAAGCGTCATTGGGTGCGCAGGACGTCAGCCAAAACATCAACAACGTCACCGCCGCCGCCGCCGAAACCGGCGCAGCCGCCCATCAAGTACTGGACGCGGCCTCGGCCCTGTCCCATCAATCGGAAACGCTTGCGCAGGAAGTGCAGCGCTATCTGATGGAAGTCCGGGGCGCCTGAGCGGCGCGCCGCGTCCCGGCGCTGTCCGGAGAGCGTTGAGCCCGGCCCAAGTCCAAAGAAAAACCGGCGGGCACTTGGCCCGCCGGTTCTTTCATTTGCGAGTCGAAACGACCGCCAGATGTCGGTCAGATGGCGCACACATCGCCGCAGGATCCCAGATCCTCGTCGGCTTCCGAAATCAATGCGTCCCAATTGGCGGGTAAATCGATCATCATTCCCGCGACCTTCGGTGCATTGCCCTGCATCCAGAAATTATGCGTCGGATGGTGGCCGCCGGCCACGCACAGGATGAGCTGTTCCGGCGTCCGGGTAATCGGCCATGGATCCATGGTCGCCGATTCGACGGTTGCCGGTTCGGGCGCCTGCTCAATCCACTGCTTCATGCCGGTCTCGCAAACCTCCGCATGCGGCGTGGACGACTTCTCCCACAGGAACTGCTTGATTTTCGCCTTGGACCAGCCAAGCCCTGCGAGTTGTTTCGCCACGACCCGGGACATCAGCAATGCCCCCGGCGAACCGTTCGCCCAGCCATGGGTGTAATGGGGGCTCGGGCTGCGCAGGTACCGGGCAACCCGGTGCAGGCTTTGCACCGCTTCCTCGTCCGGGTCCTCCTTGCCGACGCCGCGGCGCATCACATTCGAAGCGCCGGTCGCCACGTACACGGTCACCGCGTTTGCGCCGCGCGGGAAGCCATGCTGCTCGGTCGCGACCGTCTCCCACCCGTCGGGAAGGCCATCCTCGTCTTCCGCGAAGACGGCGTTTGTGTAGCGCATGCCACCATACATCGCCATCGTGCCGACACCGGGCAGCGCGCCGCCGACATTCTGCAGCAACAGCCGGATGGCGCGTCCGATGCTTGCCCCGGCGGGGTGCTGCGGATCGGGCCCGAGCAGGCCGAAGCCCGAGTTGAGCCGAATCTTTTGCGCAATCGGACCGTTGACGATAATCACCGGGAAGGTGCTGCCGGAGGTCGCCTGGAATTTGTCGTGCTCCAGACCCGGATCGAGAATGCCCTCCATCGCCGCAATCAAAACCGGCAGATATTCCGGCCGCCCGCCCGCCAGGCCCAGGGCCACGGCCAGCGTCTCGACGGTCGCGATACCGCCGCGCGGCATGATTTTGCCGATAAGCGAGTCGCGGGGCCGGTCCGTGCCCTTGAGGATCCAGTCGACCCGTTCCTCCGTCGGCGCGTTCAGGGGCAAACCGTCGCCCCACGCATTCATCAGGAACTGCCTGTTCATCTTGTCGAGCGCCGCTTCGTAGCCATTGGCGTCGACACTCAGTTTCGGCGGTTGACGCATGCCGGTCTTGTCCGAACGCGCCTTCCAGCCGGTAAGGCCATCGGCGAACTCCGCGACGCGTTCCTGCACCGGCGTCAGGTCGCTGCCGACAAGGAACGGATCGATCGGGAAGGTGATCATCGGCGCGTCCTGGTCGAAACCCAGCCCCGCAAGCGCGTTGCGGACGACGCCCACGAAATCTTCGCGGGTAACGATAACGGTGGGAATGCCCCTGCTTTCTAATCTAGCGGCAGCACGGCCGCATGCTGTTGCGCAGGCGCCTCAGGAGGCGTTGCCGACAATGACCGCGTCAACGCCACGCGCGGCCAACATATCGGCGGTCTCATCCCGGTCCATCGCCGAATTTCCCATCGGAAATTCGGTCTCGGACAGCACGGTGATGCCGGCGTAGGTTTCTTCCAGATGGGCGCGGATCAACGGAAGGATCCTGTGCGCTTGCCACATATCGTCGGAAAGCAAGGCGACGGTCTTACCCTCCAGTGTATCCAGCCGCGGCGCGTGGAGTTGCGTGATCTCCGTTGCGCCGGACGGGTCAAAGACTTCCAGCGATTGCATGATTTTATCCTGCTGCTGTTGAGGCCCGAAAAAATTCGGCCCAAATTCCAGATTTTAAGGCGGCCGTCCGGGCCGCCCCGCTTCGCGCGACGTTACCACAGAACCCGAATGGAACGTAAGCCGCCCGCCGCGATTGCCCGGCGCCCCTTGCGTCGCACCGGCCTTAGCTGCCGGCCCGGACCTTGCCGATCACGTCTTCAATCTGATCCTTCACATCGCCGCCCGCTTGATGAAGCATCCGCATAAAGGCGAGCGTATTCGCCGCCGGACCGCCAAAATCCCAAACGCACCCGGAAAACTGGCAGTTGTCGAAGGTCGCGGGCAACAGGCCGGAATAGATCAGGTTGCAGTTCTGAAACGTACACCCAACATATGTGCCGCCATCCAAGCTTATGTTTAAACTCACGAATTCCTGGTCGCGTTCAACCACGGCCACCTCCTGTTCTGGGTCTGATATTATTCCGGCACGAATTGGGTCGCGCGGGCAAGCATATAGCATCGTTCGGCCGGCGCCGGACAGGCCCCGCCAGCGACCAGACGCCGCACCCGCCGCCGAGACGAAACCCGTCCCAAATCCGTGGTATACTCGGCATAATCGGTAAAGCCACGAAATGCCATCATGACAATCGACACGCCTTCCGCCGTTCGTTTCGAAACCGACCGCTTCATCATGCGACCGTTGACGCGTGCGGACATCACCGGGCGCATGGTGCGCTGGATGCATGACGAAGAGCTGCTGCGCTTCACCGAATTACCGGTCCGGCCGACCACCGATGCGTTTATCGAATTCGCCAACCGGTTCGACAATCAATCCTCGATGCTGCTCGGACTCTTCAGCAAGGAAGACGAAAAGGCGATCGGCCTGTTCCAAATACACTGTGACCTGCGGCTGCGGCGGGGAACGACCGAAGTGCTGATCGGCGATCGCAATTTCTGGGGCAAGAACGTAGTGGTCGAGATCCGGACGCGGATTCTCGACTTCCTGTTCAACGACCTTCGCCTGCATCGGGTTTACGGCCTCGTTCACGCCCGCAACCTGCCGGCGGTGTTCAACTATCGGGCCTTGGGCTTCACCTGCGAGGGCGTCCTGCGGGGCCATGCGATGGGGGCCGAGAACCAGTTCAGCGACGTCTATTTTTTCGGTCTGCTGCAGCCGGAATGGCAAGACCGCCGAAAACATTAACCATTTGAAAATAAAACAATATTTCTAAATAATGCAAAAACTTTTCGATCGGTGACCGCGGTCACTGGCGCGCGGCGCGGATTGTGTCAAATTGTGGGCACTAACCATCGACGAGGCCGCGCGCAACTTTGCCCCTCCCCACGCGCGGTCTCGTTTTCTTTTGTCCCCGAGAAATTTGAGACTTTCCCGTTCTCGCCTGACCGGCGAAAACCGGTGTAAACTGCGCGTGACACGCGCCGTAGTCGCTGGCGTAATGAAAATCGGGAGAGCCAAAAATGGCGAAGGGCACGGAACCGGTGGCGGCGACCACGAGCGGGCACGCCACGCCCCCCCGGAGCACAACACAGTATCTGTACGAAATGGCGGCGCCCGAAGCGCTATCCGGCCAAAATCCAAGCTGCAAAATCATGGCGCGCCGGAATACCAGCGGAAAATCCTCCGCCGAGGGTGGCGCCCTGTTCGGCGAAAAAATCATTGTCGCCCTGATCCACAAGAAACGCGGCAGCGGCTCGAAACGCCACACCCATCCAAACGAGCAGTTCAATTTCGTTCTGCAAGGCACCCTGCTGTGCGATATCGAGGATCAAACCCTGCTGTGCCCGGCCGGGCATTGCATTCATATTCCAGCAGGCGTGGAGCATAGCTGCGTGGCCACCGGCGACGAAGACGTCGTTTATATGGTCGCCAAGGATACGCGCCACGGGATTGCCGGACCGCCGGTCGACGGCAAAGAGGACGGGCCCCGCTACCTGCCTGGCTTCGAACCGCAGAAATCCGGGGATTAGCCTGATATCCGCGGATCCTTCAATCGAGAAAGCGCTGACATGGACCCCATTGCCAATCTCGCTGAAATCTACGCCACCACCGGATTCGAGGTCTTCGAGGGCGACCGCACCGTCACCCAGACATCGCACGCCTTGCAAACGGCGATGATCGCCGAGGGGGACGGCGCCAATGCGGAGATGATCGCCGCCGCGCTGCTGCATGACATCGGCCGCATCGTCAATCCAAAGGATCGAGCGGTTACCGATGCCGGCGGGGACGCCAGGCACGAGATCGTCGCCCAGAAATATCTCGAACCCTGGTTCGGTCCCGCGGTCACGATGCCGATCAAATGGCATGTGGCCGCCAAACGATATCTGATCGCCACGGCGGATGATTACGCCTCGAAGGTGTCAGGGGGGCTCCGTACGGAGCCTGAAGGGCCAAGGCGGCGCCTTTAGCGAAGCGGAGGCAGAGACCTTTATTCGACAGCCCTATGCCCGCGACGGCGTACGCTTGCGCCGCTGGGACGACCGCGCCAAGCTGCCCGAGGCCAAAACACCGGATTTCGCGCATTTCGAGCCCTATCTAAGGGCGTGTCGCGCGTCTTAAAAGAAACCGCATTGGGACAAAGAAAAATGCTCTCCGGCTGGCGATAGCCGGAGAGCATTTTCGATCTTGATTCAGAGCGCTGGGAACCCAGCGCGCTTATCTTGAGATCTCGTAGAAACAGTCCTAGAGATCGGCTTCCTGACCCGCACCAACGAGCCCGGCCATCCGTTCCCGACGCTGATCGCGGCACTCTTGACGGGGCACTCCCGACCGGCGGCACTGCCGATATTCGGCCCGCAAGTTTCTCCGCAGATCCCGGATCGTCTGCCGCACTTCACGGCGGCACTGGCGACGCGACTGACGCGCTTCGCGATCACGACCCGGATTTTCTGCATTGCACTGCTGCATCAGGGCTCGGCGATAATCGTCCAAAGGACCGGCCATGCTCGACGTTGAATTGAACGCCAATGCAGCAACGATGACCAAGCTGGCGAGGATAATTCGGTTAGACATTTCTGAACTCCCACATTCGAATTTTTCAAAACACGAGAATTGCTCTAACCCAATCACGCTGAACGGACCGTCACTCAACAGCCGTCAACGCTACCGACACCAATTTGGCGTCTAAAAATTAACAAGCCGTTAACGACCACCACCCAATTAAAATTTTATTAGAATGCAATATAATTCACGGCCGCCCCAATCCGGGGCGGCCGCATCTATATGATGTTTCGGAAGTTTTTTCTTACAGGCCAAACATATTTTTCAAATCTTTCCAGTATTTTTCCTGCTTCGCCGCACATTGCGAAGGTGTGCCGCCACCGTCCAGACAAGCCTGGCGCCTGTTCCGGGCATCCGCTTTGCGCATATCGAACACCAGCGTCCGCCCGCGCATGCACGTGCCCATGGCATGGTCCGGTTTACCGTCACAGGTCGAATAGAGGGCGTCCCGGAATTTTTCGGAAGACTGAGTTCCGGCCGCGGCCGACCCTTCGGTCGGAAGCAGGAGGGCAAATGACCCAATGGCCGCCAAACTCTCAAAAATCAGTGTCTTAGGCATTGTATTCCCCAAATGATATTTAAAAATACGACGGTTCTTCCCCACCCTCAAAACACAGGCGAAACTCCGTATTCGCTCGGCCTTGAACCGCCCTATAGTGACCGTAGATCCCTTAACATCCTGTTTACGATTGATAAAATTTTATTAATTTACGCCTATAAGGCGATATATCCGCCCGGGCATACAATCCGACGATCATGGCTCTCATGGCCCGGAAATTCGCCATTTTTCTACCTGTCCCGCTCAGCTTAGGGCGATCAAGCCTTTGGCGATCAGCCCTGTCGATGCAAGAAATAGCAGCACCTGAAACAACCGGAAATATCGCCGCGCGGAAAGTCGCCCACTCAATCGGCGGCCCGCCCAACCGCCCGCATAGACCGCCGGCAGGACCAGAACCGCGGCAATGAAGAGTTTCACGGTGAACAGCCCGGCGGCCGCGGTGACGGCCGCGCGCCATAGGGACATGGCCCCGGACACGACGATATTGGTTGCCCGGAATACTGCCGGTTTCGGCGCCACGTGCCGAATGTAGAAGGAGAGGAAATAATTCGCGCCGGCGCCCGCCACGCCGGCCATCAGTCCGGATAGCGCCGCCAGGGAGAACGCGACGGAAAATCGGTCGAGCCTCAAATGCGGCGCAACCCTGTCGGCCAATCGCGTGATATCCGCCAGAACCGCGACGGAGAGGCACGCCCCCATCACCACCGTCAGCCATTCGGCCCGGAGGCTGGCAAAGATACCGATTCCGATGACCACGGACATCAGCATTCCCGCAATCATCGGCCGGGTTACCTTCCAATGAGTGTCCCGAAACCCCTGCGGCAGCAATTGAATTTGGGCGAAGACGCCGGCGAGCAGCGCTATCATCACCGCATCGTGCGGCGGCAGTATCCAGGCGCTGCCGAGGACCGCCGGCATTCCCGAACCGAAACCGATGATGCCGCGGATAAAGAACGCCATGAAATAGATGAGTGCCAGCAGAGCGATCGTCCATCCCGACAGGCCGTCGAAGGCGGAGCCATCGAGCATCATGGTCCCGGCGCCCCGGCCGCCGGAATTACCGGCGTACGCCAATCGGAATCGGCGCCCCGCAACAGCCTCATGCGCCGGAGAAACCGGCGGTATGTGCCAATGTCAGGGTGGTGGTGCCCCCGGGGAGACTCGAACTCCCACTCCCAAAGGGAACGTGATTTTGAGTCACGCGCGTCTACCAGTTCCGCCACAGGGGCGCCCAAGCGGGCGGCGCCCACTATACGCCCGCCGCGAGACCGGTCAACGGGCAGGTGCGCCTATTGGTCCGAAAGCCGCTTTCGCGGCACGGGCTTAATCTTCCCCTCGCGATTCCAGCGCACGCGGCGTAATGTGCGTCGCTGACGATAGAGGGGACGGTGCATGCTGGGATACGACGCGCCGAAAGAAGATGTCGAGGCGATCCGGAATTGGTTCGCGACATGGCACGGCCATGTGGATGCGGTGAATTTTACCGCCTCGCGCGATTTATTCGATGCCGATGTCATCGGGTTCGGCACCTTCATGAATACGGTCGAAGGACTCGACAATCTCGAACAGCAACAATGGCGGTCGATTTGGCCGACCATCGAGGATTTTCGCTTCAACCTCGACACGCTCCGCGCGGGCGTTTCCAAGGACCGCTGTCTGGCATTCGGCGTCATTACTTGGCAGTCCACCGGCACCGACGAGGCCGGGCAGCCATTCCCGCGCCCGGGCCGCGCCACGGTTCTCTTCGGCCGCGCAAAGCCGGCGGATCCGTGGAAGGGCCTGCATACGCATATCTCCCTGAATCCGGGTACGCCACAGCGCTCCCATGGTGCGCGGGCCGAAACTTGGTAGCAGGGTCAGCCGATGGTAACAGGTTGGATCGGCATTCCGGAGGCGGACAAGGCAACCCTGGAACTCGCGCTCAAATTCCACGATGACGGCGAACTGGCCGCGGCAATGGCGTTATACCGGGCCTTGCTGCAAAGCCACCCGGATCAAGGTGAAATCTGGGGGCTGCTCGGCAGCGCGCTTCGCATGACAGGCGAAGCGGTCGAAGCCGTGCAATCGCTGGAACATGGCGTCAACCATGCGCCGGACCGCTTCGACATGAAGGCGGAATTAGCAATTGCCCTGTCCGAAGCGGGTCAACACGCGGAAGCGGCCGACAAGCTCAACGATGTCTTGCCGGTGCTGCGGTCGTCCGGGCTGGATGAAGCGGTGGTCTATGCGGCGCTGGGCGATGTGTCACTGGCGCTGGAAAACTTCGGCGATGCGGTAGCCCATTACCGAACGGCGCTGGAAAAAGACCCGGGCAATGCGGTCGCGCATGAGAATCTGGCCACGGCATTGCTCTCCAACGGACAATTCGACGACGCCATCGCCACCTGCCGGGAGCGGCTCGCCGAGGAACCGGACAACGCTTCGATGCTCGCCTGCCTGGGCGCCGCGCTGCGCGGGTCGGGCCGGCCTGAGGAATCGCTGGAGCCGCTCCGGCGGGCGAGCGCGCTTGAACCGCACGACGCCACGGCTCTGGCCAGTCTTGCGGTATCCCTGCGGCAGCTGAAGCGAAAGGGAGAAGCGGAGACGGCCTTGCGCGGTGCCTTGTCCCGCGACCCGGCCGATGCCGCAAGCTGGAACGCGCTGGCCGAACTGCTGCGCGACGATTTCAAGCTGCCCGACGCACTGCGCGCCCATGAATCTGCCGTCAAGGCGGACGACCGGAATCGGGACCTGCATTTGAATTTCGCGCAAATGCTGATGCTTTCCGGCGACCTGGAACGAGGATTCGCGGAGTTGGAATGGCGCCGGGGTCGGCCCGAATTTGCCGGCCAGCCCATCGAGGGCCGCGCCTGGGACGGCACGGCAGCGATGGGCAAAACCATATTGCTGTATGACGAAGGCGATCCCGGCGATACGATCAAATTCTCGCGCTATGCGTTGCAACTGGCATTGTCGGGCGCCACGGTTATACTCGCCTGCCCGGAGCCCTTGGCCGGGTTGCTTGCCACTCTCGACGGTCCCATCGGGACCGTCTCCAGCCTGGACGACGCACCGCCTTATGATTTCCACGCCCCCTTGATGAGCCTGCCGCATTCGATGCACACCGCACTGGCGACGATACCGTCGGAGACGCCCTATCTCAGCGTGCCGCCGGGTGCGGCTTCCCCCTTTTCGAAGGACGCGGAACAGCGCCGGATCGGCTTCGCCTGGGCCCGCGATTCCGAGCATTCGGCGGAGGATGCGCGCTCGGCGCCTCTGCACCGCCTGTCGCCCATGTTCGATCTCCCCCGGACCGAGTGGATCAGCTTGCAGACCGGCCCGCCGACCGAAGACCTGACCGATACCTATCTTCCGATCACCGATATCGGCCCGGCGATCAACAGTTTCGACCAGATCGCAGCGGCGATCGCGGAGCTCGATCTTGTCATCAGCGTCGACTCGGAGATCGCCCATCTCGCCGGCGCGCTCGGTCGGCCAAGCTGGGTCATGTTGCCGTATTTGCCGGACGGAGGATGGATGACCGGCCGAAGCGACTCGCCCTGGTACCCGACCATGCGGCTCTTCCGGCAACCGCGGCCGGGCGATTGGCAATCCGTCGCGTTCGACGTGCGGACGGCGCTGCGGGAGCATTGGCAGACCTGATGCTGCGGCGAACCTACGACTGGACCATGAGCCTGGCCGGCCATCCGCACGCGATCTGGTGGCTCGCCCTGCTTACATGCGCCGAAAGCGTGGTGTTCCCGATTCCCCCCGACGTCCTCATCATTCCCATGGTCCTGGCGGCGCGCACCCAGGCGTGGCGGATCGCCGCAGTCGTCACCGCTGCTTCCGTGATCGGCGGATTGCTCGGCTACGGCGCGGGTTTTTATCTGTATGAAGAGATCGGCAAACCAATCATCGAATTTTACGGATACGCCGCTAAATACGAGACCTTCCAGGGCTGGTATTCGGAACACGGCGCCTGGATCGTCGCCGCCGGCGGATTTACGCCGATCCCCTACAAGGTAATCACCATCGCATCCGGCGTGGCGCAGCTCGATCTCACCACCTTCGCGGTGGTTTCCGTGCTCAGCCGCGGCGCGCGCTTCCTGCTCGTCTGCGCCTTGCTGTGGCGGTTCGGCGCGCCGATCCGCCGCTTCATCGAGGCCCGCCTCGGCCTGCTTGCCCTGGTGTTTTTCGTCCTGTTGTTTTTGGGCTTCGTCGTGGTCAAATATCTGGTGTAGGAGATCGTTTCGATATGACCACGCCCGGCCGCTATCCGATGAAAGCCCTGGCGGGCGTTCCGCCGCTCCCGATCCTGGCGGCCCTTGCCGCCGCGACGCTTGCCGCCGCCTATGCGTCGCAGTATCTCGGCGGGCTGGAGCCTTGCCAGCTCTGCCTTTATCAGCGCTGGCCGTGGTGGGTTGCGCTGGCCCTTGCGGTTGCCGGACTGTGGCCCAGATCCGGTCACCGCTTGCGCCGGGCGCTCACCGGACTCTGCGGCGCCGTTCTCCTCGCCGGCGCCGGGCTCGCGTTCTTTCACGCGGGCGTCGAACAAGGGTGGTGGGAAGGACTGGCCAGTTGCGGCGGCGGCGCGGTGCCGGCATCGCTGGCCGAAATGCAAAGAATGATGAACCAGCCCGTTGTCCGGTGTGACCAGCCCGCCTGGACGCTCTTCGGCATTTCAATGGCCGGATACAATGGATTGGTTTCTTTGGCGGTCGGGCTGTGGGCGGTTCGGACGGCGGCCGCGGGCCGGAACCGGCGACGGCAAGGATTTGCCGATGGATAAACCCGATGGCCCGAAATACCTGCCCGGCGATCGCCAACCGGAAGCCGAAATTGCGGCGATGGTGCGGGTCGACCATGCGGGCGAATACGGCGCGGCGCGGATTTATGCGGGGCAGCTCGCGGTCCTCGGCGATCGCCCGGTCGCAAAGACCATCCGGGACATGGCCGACCAGGAGCAGCGGCACCTGGAACGTTTCGACACGCTCGTCGCCGAGCGCCGGGTTCGGCCGACCGTGCTGTCGCCGCTCTGGCATGCCGCCGGCTGGCTGCTCGGCGCCGGCACGGCCCTGCTCGGCGAACGCGCCGCCATGGCGTGCACCGTCGCCGTCGAAGAGGTCATCGACGAACACTATGCCGAGCAAGCCGAGCGGCTGGGCGAACGCGATCCGGAGTTGAAATCCGTCGTCGAGGAATTCCGCCAGGACGAGTTGGCGCACCGCGACACCGCCCTGGCCCATGGCGCCGAGCAAACCGCCGGCTACCCGGTTCTGGCCGGCGCCATCAAAGCAGGCGCCCGGCTCGCCATCAGGCTGTCGCAACGCTGGTAGATTGCCGATTTCCTGGATCAACCGGCCTCTAATTGATTCCAATTCAAGGCAGCTTGATCTAGGACGGATCGAGTTCGGTATCCCAATAGAGAAAATCGCGCCAACTCTCATGCAGAAAATTCGGCGGAAAGGCGCGGCCGTTTTCCTGCAACTCCCAAACCGAAGGCTGGCGCGGCGTGCGAAACGGGTACAAACCCCCTTCCGTCGGCATGCGGCCGCCCTTGCGCAGGTTGCACGGCGCACAGGCGGAGACCACGTTGCCCCACGTCGTGCGCCCGCCCCGCGAACGCGGCACCACGTGATCGAAGGTAAGTTCGTGCGTCGGAAAACCGACATTGCAGTACTGACAGGTGAAGCGATCGCGCAGGAACACGTTGAACCGCGTAAAGGCGGGCCGTCGCGCCTGGGACACGTATTCTTTCAGGGAAATGACGCTCGGCAGCGGTAGTTCGAAGGAGGGCGAACGCACGACGCGGTCATATTCCGAAACGACATTCACCCGGTCGGTCACAACCGCCTTGACGGCTTCCTGCCAGGGCCACAGCGATAGTGGAAAATAGCTGAGCGGCCGAAAATCGGCGTTTAAAACCAACGCTGGGCAGTTCTCGAAAGACACGCGCACCTCGATTTCGGTTCCCGCCGCGCAACCGCCTCCGCCGCCGATTACGCGGTTCCAAGTCAATTCAAGCCCGTTCCGACCGCCTTCTGATAGCCGAAAAGCCGGAATCCGGCAAGGCGCGGACGGCGCGACATGTCAAACCTTCACGGCTTTGTCGCAACCGTGGCGGCGCTCGCATGCACCATCGGCCGATAGCCGCCGCGCAGCGCCGCAACCGCGGCCGGCGGCGTCAGGACGGTCGCTTCCGCGCCCGACGGTTGTTGCCGAGCCGCCAGATAGCCGTCCGGCGACCACCGGAACAAGCGCACGCGCCACCACAAATGTGGGTGCTCGCCAGCCAAAAGGTAAGTGCCGTCCGGCAGCGCATCCAGCGGGGCGGACCAGCGGCGCTGCCGCCGAGTGCGGCGCTCGACCCGTTCCGTGTGCAATTGGCTGTCCATTTCGCCGGCCCTCGGGGGATCCGCGAGCCCGTGGCCCGCCTGCCACGCGGCGCACCAATCCCGATATGCCCGCCGCCGGCATTCGTAACAGGGCCGGTGTCCCGCGGCGATGGCGACGGCCTCATCGAAGAAAAAGAGTTCGGTATAGCGATGCGGCGTCATCGGCACCCGCTTGCGGCCGCGGAAGCAAAGCACGCAGATGATCCATGCCTTGTGCTTCCAGCGGCTCCGCCCCAGCCGGCGGCGATCGTCATGCAGGATCCCGCGGTTGCCCATGAACTGGCCGCGCGCCATTACCGCGACGATTTCGCCGGTCGGCGTGACGCGGTTTTGCAACGGCATTGAGCGCCCCCTCAGCCGGCGAGGACCCGCTGCAGGAACGCCGCGCCGCGCACCAGCCCGTTCTGGTCGATGCCATGGCCGATGCCCGGACAGGCGTGCGTTTCCACCTCGATCCCCACCGCCGTCAGGCCGGCTTCCGCCTGCGCCATCGACTCGAACGGCACCATCTCGTCCATGTCGCCATGCGCCAGCAGGACCGGCGGCTTCGTCCTGATTTCTTCCGGCAACAATTCCGGCGCGATGAGCCGGCCCGAAAATCCGACGATCCCGGCAATCCGGCGCTCCCGGCGCGGACCGACGTAGAGGCTCATCATCGTGCCCTGGCTGAATCCCACCAGCGCCAATCGGTCTTCGGTCAGGCCCGCATTTTCCAATTCCCGGTCGATGAAGACATCCAACGCCGGCGCTGCCGCCCGAACCCCGGCCAGCACCTTTTCCGGCGACCGGTCCTGAACGCTGAACCATTGATAGCCATACGGCGCCATGTCGCAGGGGAAGGGCGCATTGGGCGAAACGAAAGCCGCATTCGGCAAGACTTCCGCCCAATGGGGCGCGAGACCGATGAGATCCTGTCCATCGGCCCCGAGGCCATGCAACAGAATGACCAGTTGCTCCGGGGGACCGCCGGCGGCGGGACCGAATCGCGGACCGTCGAGCTCGAGAAGGTTGGGCATTGCAGCGTGTCTTTCGGTAACGGACGGGTGCGGCCCCGGCATACCGTCAGGGCGCGCCCTTGTAATAATGCCAGAGGAACAGCGCCGCAATGCCGCGGAACGGCCGCCAGGGCTCGACGATCGCTTCGGATATCTTGCGGGCCGGCCGCTCGTCCAGATTCTTCAGCCGCCGCAGCGCCTCCTGGATCGCCAGATCTTCCGCCGGCCAGATATCGGCGCGGCGCAGGGCGAACAGCATGTAGATGTCAGCGGTCCACCGGCCGAGACCGCGAATGCCGGTCAGCGTCTTGACCACCTCGTCATCCGGCATCGCCGCAATCCGGTCCGTATCGAGCGCGCCGGAGAGCATCGCCTCGGCGAGCCCGCAACCATACTCGACCTTGCGGCCGCTCAATCCGACACCGCGCAAGGTTTCGACGCCCGCCGCGAGGAAATTCTCCGGCGTCACCGGATCGACCGCTTCTACCAAGCGCGCCCGGATCGCCGCGGCCGCCAGCGCCGAGACCTGTTGTCCGACGATAATGTTGAGCAACGCCGCAAATCCGGGCTCCCGGTTGCGCGGTTCCGGATAGCCGACCAGGGCGATCGCTTCGGCGACGTCGCCGTCACGGGCGGCCAGGGTATCCAACGCCTTTCGAATCGATGCCGGTGTCATACCGATTGACTTAGCCGATGTCGGACGCTACGGCCAGATGCATGACCGGATTGGTGACGCGATTCGCCCCGAGCCCGAGCGGACGGCTGCATCTCGGCCATGCCTACAGCGCCGATATCGGCTGGCGCGCCGCCCGGGACTCCGGCGGGCGCTTCCTGTTGCGGATCGAGGATATCGACGCGGGGCGCTGCCGGCCGGAATTCGAGCAGGCGATCTATCAGGATCTCGCCTGGCTTGGCATCGATTGGGACCCGCCGGTCTGGCGCCAGTCCGGACGGATGACACATTATTCGGCGGCCCTCCACCGGCTGCGGCAGATGGATCTGCTGTACCCCTGCTTCTGCACCCGCAAGGACATCCAGCGCGAAATTGCCGCGGCGGGACATGCGCCGCACGGCCCGGAGGGGCCGGTTTATCCAGGCACCTGCGACGGGCTGAGCGATGCGGAACGCGCGCGGCACGCGGCCGCTGGCGTACCCTACGCCTTACGGCTGCGCATAGCTGCGGCCGCGCGCTGCGCGGGTTCGCTTTTTTTCGAGGACGCCGACGCCGGCAGAGTAACCGTCGATGCGCTGCCGTTCGGCGATGTCGTGCTCGCGCGCAAGGATACGCCGGCCAGCTATCACCTCGCCGTGGTGGTCGACGATGCTGCCCAGCAGGTGACGCTGGTGACCCGCGGCCGGGACCTATTTTACGCAACCCATCTGCAACGGGTGTTGCAGGCCTTGCTCAACTTGCCCGCGCCGCTCTACCGCCACCACGCCCTGATCGCCGACGAATCCGGCCGGCGGCTCGCCAAGCGCGACCGCGCCAAGACGATTGCAGCGCTGCGCGAAGCGGGCCACGGCCCGGACGAGGTTCGCACCTTATGGGAAAATTCGAAAACCCTGCCGGACATCGCCGCGCCGGACGGGCGCCCGCTGCTCTAGCTGTGGAGCCTCAACAGGTTGTCCCGGTTGATCCGGAGTCGACTGATTGGCGTCTTGTCTTTTATTCCGCCATG
>JBFFGE010000026.1:0-32724 GCA_041557595.1 Alphaproteobacteria bacterium | reverse complement strand
TAGCGCATCAACTTTTAGTGAGGGTGGATTGGACGCGTTTGGTACTACGCAATTGCCTTCCGCCCGGCCGCCGTAAGCTTGCAGACCAGCCAATCCGGTTTGACAGGGTTGTCGAACCAGGGTTCGGCCCAGCCCTGTTGAATACAACTCCTGATCGTGCGTTCGTTGATCCGCTGTCCATTGGTGTCGAACAGCGGCAACTTGCCTCCGGGTTGGTCCAGGCCCCGCCGGAGCCATAGGGTTTGCGTTGGAGTAGGCCGCGCCACGCCCCTGCGCTTCGGCACGGCGGAAACCACCCTGCTGCTGAGTCTTGTCTCGGTCATTCCCCTGTCTTTCCCCTGGATCGTATTCCCGGGCTGGATCGCGTTGCGCCGCGATTTTGTCTCGGCCGATGGTAGGATAGTTTTCCGCGCGGGCCAAGCCGGGCGGCATCAAATTGGGAGTAATACGATTCATGAATGCTTGTTTCGTCTACATCACGGCCGCCGACGCCGCGCAAGCACGCAGTATCGGCCGCATTTTGGTGGAGGAACGGTTGGCGGCCTGCGCCAACGTGCAGGACCGGGTAACGTCGATCTACCGATGGGAGGGCGCCGTTCGGGAGGACGAGGAGGCGGTGCTGGTCGCGAAAACCGTGGCGGATCGGCTACCGGCGTTGATCGATCGCGTAAAGACACTGCACAGTTACGAATGCCCATGCATCGTCGCGTGGCCGCTGACCGATGGAAATCCGGATTTTCTCGATTGGATTGCGACGGAATCTGCGGCGCAACCGTGAGATCCGACCGACGCTGCACGGGAGCTTGCCGGGTATCGGTGCCGGTGGCAGACTGCCCGGCCCGTTTAGACCGGCGTGTTGCCACGCGAAATTTCCTCCTGGAAGGATCTTATGAAAGTCCCGGCGCCGCGCCTGTCGCTGATCTTCTCCAATCTCGGCCATTTCTATATCCATGTCATAACCGCCTTCTATGCGGTCATCATCCTGCAGCTCGAGCGTGACTGGGACGAGCCCTATGAGGATTTGCTGCGTCTTTGGACGATTGGATCGCTGCTGATCGGTTTGTGCGCCATTCCGGCCGGGCGCCTGGCGGATCGATGGGGCAACCGGGCGATGATGGTGCTGTACTTTACCGGCATGGGCGCCGCGCTCGTATTCTGCGGCTTCGTCGGGGGAACGGTGGGCATGATGCTCGGCCTGTCGCTGGTTGGCATTTTTGCCGCGATCTACCATCCGGTCGGCATTCCCTGGATCATCCGAACCGAACGAACCCGTACCGGCAGGGCGCTGGCGGTGAATGGGCTGTTCGGGAGCTTCGGCACCGCGGCCGCGGGTGTGATCGCGGGCGGTCTGGCGGAAGCGCTCGGTTGGCGCGCCGCCTTTATCGTGCCCGGCGTCGTCTGTATGGCGACGGGATTGCTGTTGTTCGGCTTGACTGCCGGGGGCCGTATCCCCGCGGCGGCGGCCGAACCGGAAAACAAGCCGCCGCTGACCCGCCGCAGCGATATGCTGCGGGTATTCTTTATCCTGGTCGTGGCGCTGTTCGTCGGCGGCATGATTTACAACACGATGCAAAACGGCCTGCCGAAACTGTTCTCGGAACAGTTGTCGGACCTGATCGGCACCGGGGCGCTGGGGGCGGGGGCGGTCACGTCGGTCGTGTTCCTGTTTGCCGGCGTCACGCAACTGGTCGGGGGGTTTCTGGCCGACCGGTACAAGCTGAAATATGTCTATATCCTGTGTTGGACCGGGCAGACCCTGTTTGTGAGCCTGGCCGCGGTGGTGAGCGGCGTCGGGCTGGTCGGCATGGCCGCGCTTTTGGTGATGTCCCAGGTCGCGGCGATCCCGGCGGAAAACATGCTCATCGCGCGCTTTACCCCCACCCGGCATCATGGTCTGGCGTTTGGCGGTAAATTCGTCGCCACGTTCCTGGCGGGCCCGATATCGATTCAGGCGATCGCGATGGTGCGCGAGCATACCGGCGGTGTCGGGTGGCTCCTTGCCGGGCTCGGATTGGCGGGGCTCGCCATCCTGCTGATGTTGACGGTGTTGCCGGACGAGCGTCCGGCGCCCGCCGCAGCCGAATAGAGTAGTTGAATACCTCTAAAGTAGTAGTTTGCCTACCTCTAATGGCATAACCCCAAGCTTGGTTTAACCGACGTTCTGCGATACCGTTTTGCGAAGCGACGCCGAGCGGTGTTGGACCGCCGACTGAACGCGACCGGAATAGGGAGTTTGGGAAGATGACGATGAAAACAATACTCATTCCCATCGAAGAGAGCGCCGGTCTGGCCTCGATGCTCGACACCGCGTTGCTGGCGGCGCGCCAGTTCGGCAGCTACATGGAAGGTTTGTATTATCAGCCGACTTCCGCCGGCGCGATGGTTGTCGCCGGCGAGGGGCTTGTCGTGACCACGCCCGAATTGGTCGAGAGCGTCGAACGACAGGACCGCGAACGCCGGGCCCGGGTCCACGATCAATTCAATCAATTCATGGAGGGCCACGGTATTGCCATGGTGGCCCAGCCCGACGGAAAGGTTGACGGCCCGGTCGCGGCCTGGGTCGAGGAAGAAACGCCAAATTCGGAGATCGTGGGGACGCGCAGCAGGGTGTTCGATCTGACCGTTGTTTCGCGTCCCGTTCGGGGCGCCAACATCGCCGCGATGAGCATTCTCGAAGCGGCGTTATTCGAAGGCGGCCGGCCCATCATGATCGCACCGCCGGTGCCGCCGAAGAGCATGGATCAGCATGTGGTGGTCGCCTGGAACGGCAGCACCGAGACAGCGCGCACGATCGCCTTTTCCATACCATTCATGATCAACTCGGCGAAGGTGACGGTGATTTCGATCGACGGCTTCGGTGTTCCCGGGCCGAGCTGCGCGGAAGTGGCGCGGCAACTCCGGCGCAACGGAATTGCGGCGGATCACCGCGATTGCCCCTCCATGCGGCGCCAGCCCGGACTCGCTTTCCTCGAGGAAGCGGCCGCCCTCGGGGCGGATCTGCTGGTCAAGGGCGCCTATACCCAAAGCCGGGTGCGGCAAATGATTTTCGGCGGCGCGACCGACCATATCCTGTCGAACGCCGAAATTCCGGTGCTGATGTCGCACTGATCGGTCGGGTTTACGGGAGCGCCACTTTCTAGACCAACGTCCTACACCCCTGGCCGGGCGCGAAATCCGATGGGGTTCCCGTGCCCGGGCTCGAGGCGGTATTCCTCTTCCAGCATCCCGGCGATTCCTTCCGCGTCCGCGTCGATGAAGCGGCGTATTCGGGCGACCACTGAAAAATCGTCGGGCGTCAGTGCGCGGAACTCCAGCGCCGCCTCTGGCATGATCGGTCGTCGGTGGGGCGGGCGTTAGCCGGTGGCGATGTATTGCCGGAGCGCCTCGGTTTCGTGCTCGATTTCCGAGATCCGGCGTTTGACGACATCGCCGATCGAGATGATGCCGAGCAGGTCGCCGTCCCTCATGACCGGCAAATGGCGGATGCGCCGATCGGTCATGAGCTGCATGATCTTGTCGACGCTGTCATCGGGCTGGCAGGAGATGACCGGGCTGGTCATCAGATCGCTGACCTTCATCTTGAGGCAGTCACCCTTGTGGCGGGCGATGCCGCGTACAATGTCACGCTCCGAGACGATACCGGCGATCTTACCCGACGGATCGCGGGCGAGAACCGCACCTATGCTTTTTTCGTCGAGAATTTCGATCGCCGCGGCGATCGTGTCTGTGGGTGCGACGGCGATAACCTCGTCGCCCTTCGTTCTCAAGATGGATTCGACGTACATGGGCTTCTCCTATAATTCCCGTGCCGCCAAGCCGACCTGTAGCATCCCCACCCATGCTGCGGCCGAAAGGCTCGACAGGCATGTTCGCGCGTACTCATCTTACCATGATGCGTCCTTGACGAGATTTCGGCAAGGAGAATACACCTCCCGGCGCGGGCCGCGAGGTTGCAGAGAAATCCTTGAAATTGCGATCGAAAACGGCGGTTCAGCCGATTTGGAAGTCGAGCCCGATGTCCAGCGCCTTGACGCTATGGGTCAGCGCGCCCGAGGAGATCAGGTCGACGCCGGTCGCCGCGACCTTGGCGACGGTTTCCGGCGTAATGCCGCCGGACGCTTCGACCAGCATGCGGCCGTTCACGAGCGACACGGCGCGGCGCATCGTGTCGATGTCCATATTGTCGAGCATGACCGCGTCGACGCCAAGCGGCAGGAGAATTTCGAGCTGCTCGAGCGTGTCGACTTCGACCTGGATCTTCACCATATGGCCGGCGCGCCGGCGCACCCGCGTGACCGCTTCGGCAATCCCGCCGGCGATGGCGACGTGGTTGTCCTTGATCAGGACCGCGTCGTCCAGGCCGAAACGATGATTCATGCCGCCGCCGACCCGAACCGCGTATTTTTCAAGCGTCCGCAGGCCGGGCGTGGTCTTGCGGGTGCAAATGATGTGCGCCTTGTGCCCGGCGGCGGCCGCGACCATGCGGGCCGTGGAGGTTGCGATGCCGCATAGGCGGCTTAGCAGGTTCAGCGCCGTCCGTTCGCCGGACAGCAATGCCCGGGCCGATCCCTCGACCAGGGCAATCCGTTCGCCCGCGTCGACATGGCTGCCATCGGGCCGGTCCGCGACGAGCGTGACGCCGGAATCGAGCATGGTGAAGGCGGTCGCGGCGATATCCAGCCCGGCGACGACCCCGGCTTTACGGGCGGCCAATTCGCCGCGCGCCACCGTGTCGATGTCGACCACGCCATCGGTGGTAAGGTCGCCCGCCCGGCCGAGGTCTTCTTCGAGCGCGCCGCGGACGACGCTTTCGTATTGCAGACGGTGCAACGGCAAATGATCCGATTTCGCGGCGGACCGCAGATCGGGCTCGACCAGTTTGATCTTCGACATCAGCTCAACTCCAACATGCGTTCGACGCTGCGCCGCGCCCGATCGGCGACGGCGGGATCGATTTCGACGCTCGGTGTCATATCGCGAAGCGAATCGAGAATATTGGGCAGGGTAATCCGCTTCATGTGAGGACACAGATTGCAGGGACGGACGAATTCGACATCCGGATATTCGGCGGCGACATTGTCGCTCATTGAACATTCGGTGACCATGAGGACCCGCTTCGGGCGGTTGGTGCCGACATAGTCGATCATGCCGGCGGTCGACCCGACGAAATCGACGGCGTCGAGCACGTCCGGCGGACATTCCGGGTGGGCGATGACCACCACGCCGTCGAAGCGCTTGCGATAGTCGTCGATCTCGGCGCCGGTGAAGCGTTCGTGCACCTCGCAATGACCGCGCCAATAGATGATTTCGACATCGGTCTGGGTCGCCACATAGCGTGCGAGATATTCGTCGGGCAGGAAGATCACGCGATCGCTGCCCAGCGCCTCGACGATCTTGACCGCATTGCCGGAGGTGCAGCAGACGTCGGATTCCGCTTTCACTTCGGCCGAGGTGTTTACGTAGGTTACCACCGGAACGCCGGGGTATTTCTCGCGCAGCAGCCGGACGTCGGCGCCCGTGATCGAATCGGCGAGCGAACAGCCGGCGCCGAGATCGGGGATGAGCACCGTCTTTTCCGGGTTCAGCAGCTTGGCGGTCTCCGCCATGAAATGCACACCGGCGAGGACGATGACCGAGGCGTCGACCTTGGTCGCTTCACGCGCGAGTGCCAGCGAATCGCCGACCACATCGGCGACGCAGTGAAAGATTTCCGGCGTCTGATAGTTATGCGCCAGGATAATGGCGTCCCGTTCCTTTTTGAGGCGATTGATCGCGTCCACATACGGGGCGTGAAACGGCCATTCGATCTCGGGGATGACCCGTGCCACTTTCGCGTAGAGCGGTGCGGTCGCGCGGGCGATCTCCTCGGAATAATCGAGGGCGGGTAGCGCACTCATGTCGGGTTCCTTTCCGCATCGGGCAGGCAATGGGCGCCTGCTGGCATCGGTATTTAATGCTCAATATGAGCATTGATGTGCAAATGCTCGCATAGAGCATTATTTCTGTCAAGTGGGTTTCTCGACGGTGCGTTTACCGGATCGATGGACGGCAGAAAGGCGTGAACTATCCCGCCATGCGGAGCGCCGGCACGCCGACGCCGGGCGCCGGGCGCTCGCGCAGAACTTCCCGGCGGAAACGGAAGAGCTTGGCGGGGCGGCCCCGCTGTTGGGTGTCGTAGGCACCCGTGGGTTCGACCAGCCGGTTGTTGATAACCAGCCGGCGAAAGTTCTGTTTGTGGAGAACGACGCCGGAGAGTGCCTCCACAACGCGTTGCAATTGCAGCAGCGTGAAACTGTCGGGCAGGAGTTCGAAAACCACCGGACGGTAGCGCAATTTACCGCGGATACGTCCCAGGGCGGTCGCCAGGATACGCCGATGGTCCAGCTCGAGCGGCCGGCCGGTCGCTTCAAGCGCTTCCCGGCGGGGCGCGTCATCCTGCTCCGAGATTGGATGCGCGGCCGCGGCACTCGAACTGTGCGCGCGGGAAACGGCAAAGTCCCGTTCGGTCTCGGCGACCAGCCCGGCCTCGTACAACAGCTCATAGCGTTCGAGCACGCGCTCGGAATCCCATCCGGCATCGTCGAGTCCGAAATTGATCGACACCCGTTCCTCCCGGCGGAGACGGGCGGAGTCGTTCTTGGCATCCGACGCCCAGTGCAGCAATTGCGGTCGGATGATCGCGTCGATCACCGGCGGACGGCCCTTGCGCCAGTCTTCCCATGGGAGAAACTCGTACCAGGTGCGCCATTCCGCCGCGCCCTCGCCATGAGCTTCGGCTTCGTGCACGAGGGCGAGATAGCCGATCGAAACGATCCGGGGGCCGCCGGCCAGTTCGCGCGGATCGCGATGGCGATCGGCGAATGTGTAGAGCTGTTCGACATAGCCGAGAGTGACCCCGGTCTGTTCCTCGACCCAGCTTCGCAGGCCCAGGTCCAGCGTGCGGTGCTGCTCGGGCTCGAACGGGCCGAAGGGCAGGGCATAATGGCTGTCGGCCCAGCGGCCGAGCACGGCGCTGGCATCCGGCGGGGTCATCGCCTCGCGGCGGACCGTCAGAATGCGCGGCGTTTCCGCCGTCACCGCAACGATGACCGCGTTGAGGCCGATTTCAGTGGCCGATGTGTCCGACATGCCGCTTGCCTGCTTCGCCGATATTTGGTGTGTCGCGGCCGGGCTATGCCCTACCGAAACATGGATTGGATTGTACGGCATAAAGCAGCAATTTGGCACGATTTTACACGGCGCAGGTGGATAGGATGTGGCGATCCGGGTCCGCCCTGTCGGCGGCCAAATTCACCGCCCCGATGCGCCCGGCGCAGCCCTGTGTTTAAATCGGCTCCGACGCATCACATTCGGCAACGGGAGGAAACAATGAAGGTAGGCTTTATCGGTGTCGGCACCATGGGCGCAAGCATGGCTGCCAACCTGCAGAAGGCGGGCTACGACTTGGTCGTCAACGACATCCGGCGGGAGGCGGCAGAGCCGCATATCGCCAATGGCGCGCAATGGGTCGATACGCCGAAGGCGGTCGCCGAAGCGGTGGAAGTGGTCTTCACCTCCCTGCCGGGGCCGGTCGAGATGGAGGCCGTGGCGCTGGGCGAGAACGGCCTGCTGGAGGGCATGCGGCCCGGCAGTGCGTATTTCGATCTGTCGACCAATTCGCCGACGCTGGTGCGCAAGGTCTGCGCCGAATTCGCAAAACGCGACGTTCATATGCTCGATGCGCCGGTGAGCGGCGGGCCGCATGGCGCGGCATCCGGCAAGATGGCGTTGTGGATCGGCGGCGACGAGGCGGCTTTCCATAAACATAAACCCGTGCTCGACGCGATCGGCGACCGGGTCATCTATATCGGGCCGATCGGCGCGGGATCGGTGGCCAAGCTGGTGCACAACTGTTCCGGCTATGCGATCCAGACCGCGCTGGCCGAGGTCTTCTCGATGGGCGTCAAGGCGGGGGTTGAGCCGCTGGCCCTTTGGGAAGCGGTGCGGCAGGGAGCCCAGGGACGGCGGCGGACCTATGACGGGCTGATCGCGCAGTTCCTGCCGGGCGAATACGATCCGCCGGCGTTCGCATTGCGGCTGGCCCACAAGGACGTCACGCTGGCCACGCAACTGGCCCGCGAGGTCGGCGTGCCGATGCGGATCGCCAATCTGACGCTGGAGGAAATGACCGAGGCCCGGAACCGCGGCTGGGACGACCGCGATTCCCGCGTCGCCATGCGGCTGCAGTTGGAACGGGCGGGCGTCGACATCGCCGTCGATCCGGAAAAACTGGCCGAGGCGGTCGAGCGCGACGGCTCGCAATAAAGCCAGCGCCTTATCCGGCGCAGCACGATAGCTTGGAGACATCCTTGTGGAAGGTCTGGGCCGCCAGTTTCAGGCCTTCCACCGTTGTCAGGTACGGGAAGATCGTGTCGCCGAGTTCGGGCACGGTCATCCCGACCTTGATCGCCAGGGCGGCGGTTTGAATGCTGTCGCCGCCTTCCGGTGCGAGGATGTGGGCGCCCAGTAACTTCTCGCTTTCGGCATCGGCGATCAGCTTGATCAGGCCCCTTGTGTCGCGGGCCGCCAGCGCGCGCGGCAGGTATGTCAGCGGCAGGACCGCGGTCTCCACCGCGATGCCCTTTGCACGGGCCGCCGCTTCGGTCAGGCCGACACCGGCGACCTGTGGATCGGTGAAGGTGACGGCCGGCATCGCGGTTGCGTCATAGCGTTCGCAGTCACCGTTCAACGCGTTGCGCGCCGCGAGCTTCGCGCCATAGGCGGCCATGTAGACGAACTGGTCACGCCCGGTCACGTCGCCCGCCGCATAAATATCAGGGTTGGTGGAGCGTAGCCGGTCGTCGACCTCGATCCCCTGGTTCGGCGTCAGGCGGACGCCGCATTCCGTCAGGCCGAGCCCCGACGTATTAGGGTGTCGCCCGGCCGCGACGAGGAGTTTTTCGGCTTCCAGCGTCTCTTCGCTTCCTCCGTCCGCAATCTGAAGCGCAATGCCGTCGCCCGTCGCCTGGACCGCTTGGTAGGAGATGCCGGTCCGGACGGTAATGCCTTCGTCGCGGAAATATCCCGCCAAAGCGTCGCCGATTTCCGGTTCGCTTTCGGGCACCAGTCGGCTGCGGCAGAGGAGGGTGACCGCGACGCCGGCCCGCGCGAAGATCTGCGCCAATTCACAGCCGATATAGCCGCCGCCGACGATCATCATCGACCGCGGCAAGTCTTCGAGTTCGAGCGCCGTCGTGCTGGTCAGATAAGGGACGTCTGCGATGCCGGGGATATCCGGAACGGCGGTGGAGGCGCCGGTGGCGACGATCGTCTTGCCGCCGCGGATCACGCCGCCGTTGACGGCAACGCCGCCCGGCGCCATCCGCGCGGCCCCTTCCAGGTACGCAATCGTGCTATAGGCGGGCAGCAGGTCGATGTATTTGCTCTGGCGCATGTCGGCGACCAATTCGTCTTTCTGGGCGACCAGCGCCGACCAGTCGGTGATGTTGCCCGCGCCCTGAATCCCGGCGAAGCGGGCAGCGGCGGCGGTATGGTGAACCGCCTCCATGGCGCGAATCATCGTCTTCGACGGCACGCAGCCGACGTTGACGCAGGTGCCCCCGATGATGCCGTGGCCCACCAGCGCCACCCGCGCGCCGAGTTCCGCGGCAGTAATGGCGGCGGAGAAGCCGGCGGACCCCGCGCCGAGAACGACGAGATCGTAATCGCCCTTCAATGCGGCGGCCGAAAGGCCCGGCCCGGTCATGGCGCGTGTTCGGTCTGCGTGCCGGCGGATGGTTTTCGGCTCAGCCGAAAAACCGCATAGGCGGTGATGCCGAGAAAAATGCCGAGCCCGGGCAGCAGGACGTAGTCGAGCCAGCCGAGCCAGGCGGACAGGCCGACCGCGCCGAGCAGGATGACGAGGGCCGGCGTGAAACAGCAGATCGCGGCGATAATGGTACCGACAATTCCGGTGGCGAGCAGTTTTCGATCGTTCATGCCAAATCCTTAATCCTCTGCCGGACCTCGGCCCGGCTGTGCTACCATCCACCCTGTAGGTCATACAGGATCAAGGAGTATTCCCTATGGCGGAGACGGCATCGAATGACGGCGGCAGCTACACGCGGGGTGCACTGTCGAAGCGTACGGGCTGCAACATAGAAACCATTCGGTATTACGAGAGCATCGGGTTGCTGGCCGATCCGCCGCGGACCCGCGCCGGACACCGGGTATACTCGCAGGATCACCTCAGGCGGCTCACTTTTGTGCGCCGGTGCCGGCAATTGGGCTTCAGCCTGCGGGAAATTCGCAGCCTTCTTCGGCTCATCGAGGGCGGGGAATCGGCTTGCGCCGAGGTCCATGCGCTGACGCTGGATCACGTGGCGGATGTCCAACGCAAGATTGCCGATCTTCGGCGGATGGAACGTGTCCTGTCGGACATGGCGGCGCAATGCCGGCAAGACGAGATACCGGATTGTCCGATCATCGATAATTTGTTCGAGGAAAATCCGCACCGCGAACTTTAACCATACCGGCAAGGTGCTACACTACGCTCGTTCCAACCTTGGACGAAACGAAGAGAGTAGGAAGTACCTTGATAAAAGTTGGCGATCAGGCGCCGGCGTTCTCGCTGCCCAATCAGGACGGCACGTCGGTGGACCTCGGAGGGTTCGCCGGGAAGAATGTTCTTCTCTGGTGGTACCCGAAAGCAGACACACCCGGTTGAACGATCGAAGGCAATGGGTTCCGTGATAGAATCCAAGATTTCAACGATCAGAATGCCGTCATTTTGGGAGTCAGTTTCGACTCGCAGGCGGACAACCGGCATTTCCAACAGAAGTTCGACTTTCCGTACGATCTGCTGAGCGACGAAGGCAAGGAAATGTCGATTGCGTATGGTGCAGCGACCTCGGACTCCGAAAAGCCGAAACGCGTCTCGGTGCTGATTGGCACGGACGGCAAGGTTGCGGCCGCATACGCCGAAGTTAAGCCGGCCGACCATCCGGATGAAGTCCTCGCGGATCTCAAGCGGTTGGGTTGACGGCGCAATACTATCGACTGCAGGATTGCGGGAGGGGCGGCGCGTTCCTCTCGCAATTTTCAGGTTTCTGTCCGCGGCAAATCCCGGCGGGCCATCGACTTTCTGATCTGGCTGCTGTTTGGATTGGCCGCCGCCGAACGGAATTGAGGAGCAATGCTATGGCCGACACCACACGCGGATACAAGATCGACAATCGTGAACTGATCGCGGAGAGCGCCGGGCTGCGGGTGCAGATTCTCACGGTGGGGGCCGGGCAGTGCGTGCCCTGGCATCATCACACGGATATCACAGACACCTTGCTTCTGCCTCGATGGCCCGATGGTGGTGGCGACCCGGAATCCGGACGAAGAGCATCACCTGGAAGCCGGCGATCACTGCGCCGTGCCGCCGAAGATGCCGCACCGCGTTTTCGGCAAGAATGACGGCCCGTGCCGTTTCGCCATCGTGCAGGGTGTGGGCACGTATGATTTCGTGCCGGATTGAAACCGCGGTAGCGCAGGATCACGCCTCGCGTTCCCGGTTGCGCAGGAAAGGCCTCATTCCGCCAAGTCACGCAGGTTGATGCTTCCGCCAGCCTCTTACGCCGCCCGATAGCCCGAGTTACGCAGCAACTGGCCCGGATAGGCGCCGGTGTGCTCGTTGTTTTCCATCAGCACGGTGCCGTTCACGATGGTGTAGTGGATGCCACGCGAGCCCTGCTTCAGCCGCTGGCCGCCGCCGGGCAGGTCGTGCACCACTTCGGGTTCCAGCGCATCGATGGTGTCCGGATCGAAGATGGTGATGTCGGCCGCCATGCCGGTGCGCAGCAGGCCGCGGTCGTTCAGGCCGAACACCGATGCGGAATGGAAGGTGAGTTTGCGGATCGCATCCTCGAGCGACATGATCTGCTTTTCGCGAACCCAGAAGCCGAGGAAGCGGGTGCAGTAGCCGTATCCGGCGTCGAACACCACATGCGCGCCCGCATCCGACAGGCCGATCACCGTATAGGGGCTGCTGAGGATTTCCGCGACCGCCGCTTCGTCGCCATTGGTCTGGTTGATCTCGAACCCGGTCTCCAGCTTTTCCTCGACGACCAGATCGAGGAAGGCGTCGAGCACGTCCTTGCCTTGTTCCGCGGCAAGCTCGGCGACGCTCTTGCCCTTATGGTCGTAATTTTGCGCCAATGCGGGCTGGGTGATGTACATCAAATCCCAACGGCGCGAGAAGGTCGACGGCTCGGTCGAAACGACCGCGTCGTGGTGCAGCTCCTTGCGCTTTTCCGGCTTTGCGAAGGCCGCGAGCTTGGCGTCGTCATCCGCCAGCATGAGGGGCAGCCAACTCGGCAATCCATCGAAGATCTGCGCGTTCTTCATGGTGAAGCGCGTGTTGTTGCGCCGCGGCGTGCAGATCGGATAGGCTTGGAAGCCGTCCGCGAAACCCTTTTCGGTCATGTCGAGATATTCTCGCCAGACATTGGGTTCGGACCAGCGATGGGAGATGGTCAGCCAAACCACGGGCCGTCCGCTACGCTGCGCCGCCAGTTTCGACATCTCGTAATTTGCCTTGACGTGCTGGCCGCCGCCGCCGCTGGTTTGAATGACGCCGGCACCGACTTCGCCGAGTACTTCGCAAAGCTGCAGCACTTCTTCGTCGGGGGCCGCCACGCTCGGGATCGGCTTGCCTTCGTCGTTGATGTGGTTCGGGTTCTTGTCGGTGGTGAAGCCGAGTGCGCCGGCGCGCATGCCGCCGCGAATGATCTCGCGCATCTGCTCGATTTCGTCTGCCGTCGCCTCGCGCTCGCTGGCGCCTTCGCCCAGCACATATTGGCGCACCGCCGAATGGCCGATCAGGCTGCCGACATTCAAGCCCATCTTCTGTTGAATCCGTTCGAGATAGTCGCTGATCGTCTCCCACCCGAAATCGACGCCGGCGCGCAGCGCATCGATGGGAATGGCCTCGATCCGCGACAGCATGCGCAGCAGCGTGTCGCCTTGATTGGGTTTGGCGGGCGCGATTGCCAGCCCGCAATTGCCCATCACCACGCTGGTAACGCCGTGATAGCAGGAGGAGGTGAGCATCGGGTCCCACAGGATTTGGGCATCGAAATGGGTATGGTTGTCGATGAAGCCGGGCGACACGGCGAGCCCCTGCGCGTCGATTTCGCGCTTCGCGGTGCCGCTGAATTTTCCGATTCCGGCGATCTTGCCATCCTTGACCGCCACGTTGCCGTTGAAGGATGGCATCCCCGATCCGTCGATGATGCGGCCGTTGCGGATGATCAGATCGTATTCCGTGCCCGTCGTAATGCCCGTTGCCATGCCCATAATCCTCCGGTTGTCTGCCCCCAAAATGCGGTTCGCTTGCGTTACCCCGATCAATCATACGGCAGATTTGACGGCAGCGCGAAACGAAGCACGATTTTGGCGAAAATCGGGGATTCGTCCGGCGTAATCTTGCCTAGACTCGCCGATACGGAATACGGTGAGGGGGATCGACGAGCGTCGAAGAAAAATCAGGAGGAAAAAAGGATGGGTGCACGGATAGCGATTATGGGGACCGGTGCGGTCGGCGGCTACGCCGGTGCGCATATGGCGCAGGCGGGCGAGGACGTGACCTTCATCGATCCATGGCCGGAAAATGTCGAGACAATGAAGTCCAAGGGCGTGAAGATCAGCCATATCCGGGACGTGCCGGAATTCACGGTGCCGGTGCGCGCCTTGCACCTCACAGAATTGCAGAGCCTCTCGAAGGAAGCGCCGATCGACATCGCCTTCGTCTGCATGAAATCCTACGATACCGCCTGGGCGACGACGATGATCAAGCAGTATCTCGCGCCCGACGGCTACATCGTCTCGCTGCAGAACTGCATCAATGAAGAGACCATTGCGAATATCGCCGGCTGGGGCCGGACGCTCGGATCCATCGCGAGCTCGATCACGGTCGACATCTGCGAGCCGGGCCATGTGCGCCGCGCGGCGGGCAAGAGCGGCGACTCCCATACCGTGTTCCGCGTCGGCGAAGTCCATGGACGGATCACCGAACGCGCCGAAGAGGTCTGCCGGCTGGTGGCCTATTCGGATTCCGCGAAAGTCACGACGAATTTGTGGGGCGAGCGCTGGTCGAAACTGGTGACCAATGCGATGGCCAACGGCATGTCGGCCAGCACCGGGCTGATTAGCCGTGACATTTTGATGGACGACGGATTGCGCCGCTTCGGAGCGCGTCTCGGCAGCGAGGCGATCCGGGTCGGCCAGGCGCTGGGCTACCAGCTCGAGGAGATCCACCACATCGATCCGGAGGTCATCGCGCGCGCCGGCGAAGGCGACGCGAAAGCCATCGCCGAATATGACGAACATCGGTTGAAGGAGGCCAAGAAACCCGGCGGCGGCGCGCATCGCCCGTCGATGGGGCAGGACATGGTCAAGGGCCGGCGGACCGAGATCGAATTCCTCAACGGCTTCATCGTCGGCAAGGCGGAGGCGATCGGCATACCGACGCCCGCAAACGCGGCGCTGACCGACATCGTGAAGCGGGTCGAGAAGGGCGAGCTGGAGGCGGATCCCAAGCACATCCTCGATCTGCGGCTGAACTGAGCGGCGAAATGCCGCGCCGATGAGGCTGAACGATTGTTCTCCAAGAGCTACCTGTTGGTGGTTCGATCGGCCCTCGTCCTTCGACGTCGCTCGGTACGAGGGTCGGGGTTCTCAAACCGATGCCTCATGCTGGGCGACGTCGAAGCATGAGGCCGACATGCGGAGCCGCCTGTTTGGCGGGATATGCCATGCCGATAATCCATCTCGAAGATGCCCAACGGGAAGAGTTTAAGACGGGCCGGGTCTATCAGACCCTGGTCGGCGACGACGAGGGGTCGACGCCGATCCGGGTCGGCATCCAGACATCGCCGCCCGGATATTCCACCGGCACCCATGCGCACCCCTATCTGGAGGTGGTGACCATCATCGAAGGCACCGGCGAGGCATGGATCGGCAGCGAGGCGAACGTGACCGCCATCGGTCCGGGCTCGACGATTGCCGCCCCGCCGAATGTGGCGCACGGGTTTCGCAATACGGGAACGACGCCGATGCGGTCCTACGGCGTGCATGCGTCGCCGATCCGCATCACCCGGCGCGACGGCGACGTCGCCGGTTAAACGCCTCTGAGATCGGCCGAGCGACGGAAAGGCGCCGGGCAGGATTGCCCGGCGCGATTTCGTTCAAGCCGCCGGATAGGCTGCATTGCGCAGCAGCTGGCCGGGATAGGCGCCGGTGTGCTCGTTATTTTCCATCAGCACGGTACCGTTGACGATGGTGTAGTGAATGCCGCGCGACAATTGCTTCAGCCGCTGGCCGCCGCCCGGCAGGTCGTGCACGACCTCCGGTTCCAGCGCATCGATGGTCTCCGGATCGAAGATGGTGATGTCGGCGGCCAAACCCGGGCGCAGCAGCCCGCGGTCGTTCAGGCCGAATACCGAGGCCGAATGAAAGGTGAGCTTATGGACCGCCGCTTCCAGCGACATGATCTGCTTCTCCCGCACCCAGAAACCGAGGAAGCGGGTGCAATAACCATAACCCGCATCGAACACCACATGGGCGCCGGCATCGGATAGGCCGACGACGGTGTACGGGCTGCTGAGGATTTGCGCGACCGCCGCCTCGTCGCCATTGGTCTGGTTGATCTCGAACCCGGTCTCCAGCTTTTCCTCGACGACCAGATCGAGAAACGCGTCGAGCACGTCCTTGCCCTGTTCCTCGGCAAGCTGGGCGACGCTCTTGCCCTTGTGGTCGTGGTTTTTGGGCAGCGCGGGCTTGGTGATGTACATCAAATCCCAGCGCCGCGAGAAGGTCGTCGAGTCGGTGGCTACGACCGCTTCGTGATGCAGCGACTTGCGCGTCTCCGGATCGGAGAAAGCCGCCAGCTTGGCCGCTTCGTCCTGCAGCATGATCGGACGCCAGCTCGGCAATCCGTCGAAGATCTGCGCGTTCTTCATCGTGAAGCGGGTATTGTTGCGCCGCGGCGAACAGATCGGATAGGCTTGGAAGCCTTCCTTGAAGCCTTGCTCCGCCATCTCCAGATATTCCCGCCAGGTATCCGGCTCGCTCCAGCGATGCGCGATGGACAGCCAGACCACCGGCCGGCCGCTGCGTTGCGAGGCCTTTTTCGACATTTCGAAATTGGCGACCCGGCCGCCGGCGCCGCCGCTGGTCTGAATGACCCCCGCGCCGATTTCGCCGAGCACGTCGCACAGCGCCAGGACCTCTTCCTCCGGCGCGGCGACGCTGGGAACCGGCGTTCCGTCTTCGTTAATGTGGTTCTTGTTCCGGTTGGTGGTGAAGCCGAGCGCGCCGGCCTGCATGCCTTTGCGGACGATATCGCGCATCTGCTCGACCTCGTCCGGCGTCGCCTCGCGTTCGCTGGCGCCGTCGCCAAGCACGAACTGGCGGACCGCCGAATGCCCGATCAGGCTGCCGACATTCAGGCCGAGTTTCTTCTGCAACTGTTTCAGGTAGTCGTCGATGGTTTCCCAGCCGAAATCGACGCCGCTGCGGAGCGCATCGATCGGGATAGCCTCGATCCGCGACAGCATGCGGAGCAGGGTATCGCCTTCGCCCGCCTTGGTCGGCGCGATGGCCAATCCGCAATTGCCCATGACGACGCTGGTGACGCCATGGTAGCAAGTGGACGTGCACATCGGGTCCCACAGGATTTGAGCGTCGAAATGGGTGTGGTTGTCGATGAAGCCGGGCGAGACGGCGAGCCCCTGCGCGTCGATCTCGCGTTTGGCGCTGCCCTTGAATTTCCCGATGCCGGCGATCTTGCCGTCCTTGACCGCCACGTCGCCGTTGAAGGACGGCATTCCCGATCCGTCGATGATGCGGCCGTTGCGGATAATCAGATCGTATTCCATGCCCGTTGTCATGCCCGTAAACCTCCCGTTGTCTGCCCCCGAATGCGGTTAGAGTGAGTGACTACCGCAGGATCATAGGACAGATTTGACGGAAGGCGAAATTCGGCGGGCGCGTCGGATCGAAGTTCGTCGGGAGGTTTGGAGAGGGCTGTGTTCGCGCCGCGCCTACCAATGGACCCCGTAGCCGAAATGACTGTGATGGTGGCCAACGCCGAACCCGAAGCCGAAATGATGCCGGGGATAGTAGCGCGGATAGTACCGTGGATAGGCGGCATATCCCCCGGGGCCTTGATAAGGGAAGCTGCTGACCGGCGCCTCGGTGGTCGGCTTGTCCGACATTGCGACTTTTTTCCAGGTGCCATCGGGTTGGCGGCAAGCGGTGCCGTAGGCGCGCTGCGGCTTACCGTCGATCATGATCGTTTCCTGGAATTCGCGGCAGGGGCCGGTGGCCGATTTGTCCGCTGCTTCGGGCGACGTCTGCGCGGGTTCCGCCGGCGTCGCCTCCCGCGGGGTATTCCAGGTGATCTTTTCCTGCGGTGCGGCGCAGCCGGCAAGCAACGCTCCGAAAATCATGCAAGCGGCAAGGCGGAGCACGGGCCTTCCAAGGGAATTCATAATGGCTTTAGTCGCTTGCATTGGTTTCCTGCCAATCCAGTAGAAAGATGCGGAATGCCGAAGAACGGTCCGGATTATCCCCTGCCGCGCCGGTTGGACGCAAATCACGATATGGTCGCAATTGTTACATTCGGCAAGGCCGCGACGGTTGCCGCGGACGGGCGGCCGGGCGATGATGCGGGCCATCGGAAATCCGGCGAAACGGGGAGCGTCATGAGCACGAAGAATTTCTTCAATATCGACGATATGAGCCAGGGAATCGCGCGCAAGCTGGCCGAGGGGATCACCACCCGCGTCTTCGTCGGCGACAACGTCATGCTGTCGGTCGCCCGGCTGGATCCGAACACCGCCGGTTCGATCCACAGCCACCCCGAGGAGCAATGGGGCATCCTGCTCGAAGGGGAATGCGTACGCATCCAGGACGGCCAGGAGATCGAGGCCAAGGCCGGCGACTTCTGGTGCACACCCGGCGGCGTCGAGCACGGCATCCGCACCGGCGCGGCCGGCGCAACCGTCATCGACGTCTTCAGCCCACCCCGCGAAGAATACAAGAAACCGGGCGATGGGTTCGGTGTTTGACTAGCGTCGGCTAAACCGCCGCCTGCGCGGCGGTCGCCTTGGTTAGCGCCTGATCGAGGTCGGCGGTCAGGTCGTCGACATTCTCGATGCCCACCGACAGCCGCACCACGTCCGGCCCGGCGCCGCAGGCGATCTGCTGCGCTTCCGTAAGCTGCCGGTGCGTCGTCGATGCCGGGTGCAGGATCAGCGACCGTGTGTCGCCGATATTGGCGAGATGGCTGAACAGCTCGACGCCCTCGATCACCGCGACCCCGGTCTCGAAGCCGCCCTTGACGCCGAAGGTGAAGACCGAGCCGGCCCCCTTCGGCAGGTATTTTTGCTGCAGCGCGTGGTAGGGGTCGGTCTTCAGCCCGGCGTAGGAGACCCAGGACACCGCCGGGTGCGCCTGCAGGAATTTCGCGACCGCCAGACCATTGGCGCAGTGCCGCTCCATGCGCAGCGGCAGGGTTTCGATGCCGAGCAGCGTCAGCCAGGCGTTCATCGGCGACTGACACGCGCCGAGATCGCGCAAGCCCACCGCATGGCCATAGAGCGTGTAGGCGGTGTCGCCGAACGTCTCGGCGAAGGTGAGGCCGTGGTATTCCGGGGCGGGCGTCGACAGGCTCGGGAACTTGTCGTTCTGGAACCAGTCGAAGCGGCCGGAATCGACCACCACGCCGCCGAGCGCGGTGCCGTTGCCGGACAGGAACTTGGTGGTCGAGTGGATCACCATGTCGGCGCCGAACTCCAGCGGGCGGCAGAGATAGGGCGTCGCCATCGTATTGTCCACGAGCAGCGGGATGCCCGCCGCGTTGGCGATCTTCGCCACCGCCTCGATGTCGACGACCACGCCGCCGGGGTTGGCGAGGCTCTCGATGAAGATTGCCCGGGTTCGATCGGTGATCGCCTTGGCGAAGTTTTCGGTATCGTCCGGGTCGACGAACTGCGCCTGCCAGCCGAATTTCTTGTAGCTGTGGCCCATCTGGTTGAGCGATCCGCCATAGAGCTTGCTCGACGCGACGATCTCGTCGCCCGGCTGCATCAACGGGAACAGCGCCAGGATCTGTGCCGCGTGGCCCGACGCCGTGGCGGTGCCGCCGCGGCCGCCTTCGAGCGCGGCGACCCGTTCCTCCAGCGCCGCCACCGTCGGATTGGTTAGCCGCGAATAGATGAAGCCGGGGAGCTGCAGGTTGAACAGCGAAGCCGCATGGTCGGCATCGTCGAAGACGAAGGATGCCGTCTGATAGATCGGCGTCTGCCGCGCGCCCGTATGCGGGTCGGGCGAAGTGCCGGCATGGACGGCGAGCGTCTCGATCGCCGGTTTGCGGTTCGATGGGCCGGGCATGATGATCCCCTCCGTTGATCGGAATTCGATGATTTCGGGCGGTTAGATCCGCCGCCGTTTCGCGCTGATGATGCCGGAATTCATGCCGAGCCAGCTCAGTTCGCCGCACAGCCGCGAATACTCGATCTTGGGACAGCGGTTCATGATCACCGTGAGCCCGGCGGCCTCGGCGCGCGATGCGGCTGCATCGTTGCGCACGCCGATCTGCATCCATACCGATTTCGCGCCGATGGCGATCGCTTCGTCGGTGATCGCGCCGGCGGCTTCGGAATTGCGGAAGATGTCGACCATGTCGACCGGCTCGGCGATATCGGACAGCGACGCCGCCACCGGCTCGCCGAGAATCTCCTGCCCCGCGATCCCGGGATTGACCGGGATCACCCGGTAGTTCTTGCGCTGCAGGTATTTCATGACGAAGAAGCTCGGCCGGCTCCACGTAGCGCTCGCGCCGACCATAGCGATGGTGCGGGTGTCGCGGAGGACGGCCCGAATGATTTCGTCGTCGTAGCTGAGGTCGTCGGTCATGCCGGTTCCTATCGTCCTTCCCAGACCGGATCGCGCTTCTCGAGAAAGGCGTCGATACCTTCCTCGGCGTCGTGCGTCAGCATGTTCCGGGTCATCACCTCGCCGCAATGGGCATAGGCATCGGCGAGATCCATGTCGAGCTGCGCGTAATACGCTTCCTTGCCCATGCGGATGGCGACCGGGGACTTGGCGGCGATCTTCGCGGTCATGCCGCCGATCGCGGCGTCCAGTTCCGCCTCCTCGACCACCCGGTTCACGAGGCCCAGCCGGTGCGCGTCCGCCGCATCGACCATTTCGCCCAGCAGCAGCATTTCCATCATGGCCTTGCGGCCGATCTTCCGGCTGATCGGCACCATCGGCGTCGAGCAGAACAGGCCGATATGGACGCCGGGCGTGGCGAAACGAGCCTCAATCGACGCCACGGCAAGGTCGCAGCTGGCGACGAGCTGGCACCCCGCGGCGGTGGCGACGCCGTGCACGCGGGCGATCACCGGCTGCGGCAACGCGCCGATCGTCAGCATGATGCGGGAACTCGCCTTGAAGGTCTTGCGATAAAAGGCCTCGTTCGGCTCGGCGCGCAATTCGCGCATGTCGTGGCCGGCGCAAAAGCCGGGTCCGGCGCCGGCGATGACCACGACGCGCACCGAGGGGTCTTCGGCGATGGCGTCGAGTTCGGTTTGCATCGCGTGCATGAGGTCGGTGGACAGCGCGTTGCGCGCATCCGGGCGGTTCAGCATGAGCGTGCTGACGCCACCGGCGTCGGTGCGCACCAGGATCGGTTCGTTCGTCATTGCCGGGCGTTTCTGTGCCATGCGGCGTGCTTCCTCGCAAACGGGGACGGGATTGGCATCGCACCGGCGCGCGGCGCCGGTGCGGCCGATGATACACATCTTCGGCGGCGGGCCGCGTGAAAATTTGGACGGACGTGACGATTTATCGCCTCCAGGCTTGACGGCGGCAGCGGAAAATCGCGCTATGGGTCGACCCTTAATCGTGAGGTCCGGATGCCCCAAAACCAGCCCCGTATCACCATCGAGCAGTTTCGCGCCATTTGGCCCGCCGATGCGCCGGCGATGCGGATTTACCGCTTCGAGATCGAGCGGATCGGTTTCGGCGATGCCCGGGTCCGGCTGCTCTTCGACGATCATCACGTGCGGCCCGGCGAAACCCTGAGCGGGCCGGCGATGATGACGCTCGGCGATTATACGATCTGGGCGGCGGTGCTCGGCATGGCGGGTCCGGACTACCATAATTCGGCGACCAGCAATCTGAACGTCAATTTCCTGCGCCGACCCGCGCTCGCCGATCTGGTCGCGGACAGCCGGATCATCCGGCAGGGCCGGCGGCTGGCGGTAGGGGAGGCGACGATCTATTCCGACGGCGAATCCGACCCGGTGGCCCATATCACCGCGACCTATGCGATGGCCGCGCCGTGATTGCGGCGGAAACCGCGCTGGCGATGGCGCGCGACTGGATCGATGCGTGGAACGCGCACGATCTCGACGCGGTGATGACCCATTATGCCGATTCGCTGGAGTTCGTATCGCCGCTGGTGGCGCAGCGGTTGAACCGGCCGGACGGGACGATCCGGACGAAGCCGGAGCTTCGCGATTATTTCAGTCAAAGCCTGGGACCCGACAGCGTGCTGCGCTTCGAATTGCAGGCCGTGCTGGTCCGTGTGGGGAGCTTTACCACCTGCTATACCAATCACCGCGGCCAGTCGGTAGCCGAGATCGTGTTTCCCGATGCCCGGGGACGGATTCGCCGCGCCTATATCCATCATGCGCCGGCTCCGTGAGGTCGACGCCGAATTAAGGCGTTGTCTCGGGCGTTTATGCAGCGGTAACTTAATACCGTAATTGTAAACAATTGAAACAACAGAAGAAAACGCATTTGATTTTCGTTGACTTGGCTTTGTCTTCTGGCATACTCCGCGGCGATTTCAAGACGCGGCAGTCACGCGGAAAGAGCGACTCATGAAAACCTATTCGATTAAACCGGCCGAGGTGCAGAAGAAGTGGTACCTAGTCGACGCGCAGGACCTCGTCCTCGGGCGTCTGGCGGTGATCCTCGCCAATATGCTGCGGGGCAAGCACAAGCCGAGCTTTACGCCGCATGTGGATTGCGGCGACAACGTCGTGGTGATCAACGCGGAAAAGATCGCGCTGACAGGCAAGAAGCTGAGCGACAAGATCTACTACCGTCACACGGGCTATCCCGGCGGGATCAAATCGCGCAGCGCGGGACAAATCCTCGAAGGCAAAAAGCCGGAGGAGGTCATTGTCAAGGCGGTGCAGCGCATGCTGCCGCGCAATAAGCTGGCGCGCACCCAGATCGGTAACCTCAAGGTTTATGCCGGCGAGGAACATCCTCACGTTGCGCAGCAGCCGGAATCGCTCGATGTCGCGGCGATGAACTCCAAGAACAAGCGGAGCGCCTGATCATGGCGGAAGACGAAAAGACCGAACAAGCGGCCGGCGAAGAGGCTGCGGCCACCGAAGCGGCGGCGGAGACCGCCGCCTCCGATGCGCCCTCGGGCGGGACAATCACCGACCTTGCCGATCTCGGCGCCGCGGTTAGCGGTACGCCGCGGACCGACGGCGAGACGGCGGTTGTCGATCCCCTGGCGCCGACCGAACCGAAAATCGACGCCCAGGGCCGCGCCTATGCAACCGGCAAGCGCAAGGACGCGGTCGCGCGGGTCTGGATCAAGCCCGGCAGCGGCCAGTTCACCATCAACAACCGCACCGACGATGTGTATTTCGCCCGGCCGGTGTTGCGCATGGTGATCAACCAGCCCTTCACCGCAGTCGCACGCGAGAACCAGTATGACGTGGTCTGCACGGTCAAGGGCGGCGGCCTTTCGGGGCAGGCCGGCGCGGTGCGCCACGGCATCAGCAAGGCGATCGCCTGTTTCGAGCCGTCATTGCGCGTGACGCTGAAACGCGGCGGCTTCCTCACCCGCGACGCGCGTGTGGTCGAGCGGAAGAAATACGGCAAGGCCAAGGCCCGCCGGAGCTTCCAGTTCTCGAAACGCTAAAGCAATTCCCGAGCGAACCGTTTCGGTTCGCGACGACGAAATTGCGTAAGGATAAAGAGATAGACCATTTCACTTGAGTCGATTTGAGCAAGAAATGGTCTAGCAGGCTGCTGAAAATCGTCTCGTCCGCAGCCGCACCCTTCGACAGGCTCAGGGTGAGGCTGAGTGATTCCAACAGGCTGGCCTCATCCTCAGCTTGACGAAGGATGCGGCCAAATCCGCTAGGCATGTTTTTCAGCAGCCTGCTAGATCGAACACATCGGTACCAATTTGCTGGGAGGGGCTGCCGTTTGGCGGCCCCATTCGTTATGGTGAAGCCATGACCGATAGCCAAGACAACGCGACGCTGGTCGCCGAAATACCTGAGGATGCGGCGACCGGCGACATCGCCCGCATCTATGACGAGATGCGGACCTATTGCGCCGTGCCCTATGTCTCGACGTTGCAGCGCCACGTGGCGACCATGCCGGGCTGCCTCGAATGGATGTGGGCGGCGCTGCGGCCGGCGTTTCTGTCCGGCGATATCCCCGAGACCGCGTGGCGGCTCGCCGGGTCGGTCGAGGTCGCGCCGCTGCCGCCGCTCAGCGATTCCGCGCTGCGGGTGTTCGGCGTCGACGAGCCGGCGGCCGAGACCATCGGGTCGATCTGCGAGCTGTTCGTGCGCGTGAGCCCGATCAACCTGTTGTTCGCCGCCTGCGTGCGGCGGCTGCTCGAGGGCGAAACGGGCCGGGGGCAGGGAATTCCGGCGGCGGACTGGACGCCGCCCTCACCGGTTTCGCCCTTGCCGCCGATGGTCGATCCCGCCGCGCTCCCGCCCGACCATTCGATTGTGCTGATGCAGCTCGGCGACGCCGCGCCCGGCGGCGCGATCGTCGTGCCGGGCCTCTACCGGTTCCTCGCGCGCTGGCCCGGATACCTCGCCCATATCGCGACCGAGCTGGGGCCGCGCTTTCAGGACCCGGCGACCCGAAAGGCCTGCGACGCCATCGCCCGGCGCATCACCGACGCCGCGCCCGAAATCCTGTCCCGCCTGCCGCCGCTCACCGATGGCCCTCCGCCGCCGGACGCCGAACAGACCAAGGCAATCCTCGCTGCGCTCGACCATTACAAGGGCACCAGCCCGGAGATGGTTGTCTTCGGCACCCTGCTGCGCGATGCGCTGCCGGGGGCGTGAATGAACGCCGCGTTGGCGACAGCTATGGGTTGGAACATATGACTGTACGGTTTGTCACTGTAGGTTTGGATGTCCGAAGAGGGCAGCCGACAGCAATTGCCACGGCTGACGCTACGGCTTGGGATCAAGATGATGTTCTCTGTCTGCAAGCAAAAAGCGACTTCGGAATGTACGAGAATTCCCTGCAATTACTCGATTTTAATGAGACGAGCGACATCGATGGGTTTGCAAAGTTGATTTCTCAAAATTCAGCCGCGACTCTCATTGCTCTGGATCTTGCAGAGGCGACATTGGCTGCACACGCACAACCATTCGTCCCTCTTTGCTTACCCCCTGATCTTCAATGGGAAACACTGGGTTGGGACGTATGCGACATCAATGGTTTCTTCTCTTATCTCGACATGTCAAACGATAAGAACGAGCCAATCCAACTGTTTAGAGAGGATGCGTTGCTGGATGCATTTGCATTGTCTGAGGCTGCGAACCTCAGAATTCCGTCCCACAGCCCATTCGTCGTTGTAAAGATCAAGAAGCTATCAGTCGGGTAAGGGCGCAGAGCCCTCCATCAAAAAAAGGCCGCTCCGTTGCCCGAGACTTGCGCAACGGAACGGCCAAGGGAGGGCGGGAGGAAACTCGGGTTAGGCAGCGGCGGCCGGTTGGCGCTGACCGAAAAGGATATTCTTCGATTCCTCGGTGATAGTCGGGTCGGTGTTGAGCGCCTTGCCGCGCGCATAGGCGCGCTTCACGGCGGGGCGCGTGCGCATCACGGCGAACCAGCGCTTCAGGTTCGGAAAGGCGTTCAGGTCCTGCCCCTGTGCCGCGTGCGGCACGATCCAGGGATAGATCGCCATGTCGGCGATCGAATACTCGCCGGCGACGAAGGCCCGGTCGGCGAGGCGTTTGTCGAGCACGCCGTAGAGCCGCGCCGTCTCGTCAACATAGCGATCGATGGCGTATGGGATCTTCTCTGCTGCGTAGTTGCGGAAATGATGGTTCTGCCCGGCCATCGGGCCGAGGCCGCCCATCTGCCAGAACAGCCATTGCTGCACCTCGGCGCGGGCGGCCGTCTCGGCGGGCAGGAATTTGCCGGTCTTCTCGGCGAGATAGGTCAGGATCGCGCCGGACTCGAACACCGAAACCGCATCGCCGCCGGCCTCCGGCGCGCGGTCGACGATGGCCGGAATCCGGTTGTTCGGCGAAACCGCCAGAAAATCCGGCTCGAACTGCTCGCCCCGGCCGATGTCGACCGGGCGCAGGGTGTGTGCGACGCCGGCTTCTTCGAGGAAGATCAGCGGCTTGTAGCCGTTCGGTGTGGTCCAGAAATAGAGGTCGATCATGAGGGTACTCCTTCGAAATGGGGGAGGAGGACCGCCCCTCGAGGGGCAAGGGACGGTCCTCAAGCGACGATCAGGCGGCGCTGGCCGTCGCTTCGTCGAGAAACGGATAGTCGATATAGCCGCGCTCATCGCCGCCGTAGAAGGTCTCCGGGTCCGGCGCGTTCAACGGCATGCCGAGTGCGAAACGGTCGACCAGATCCGGGTTGGCGATGTAGGGGGTGCCGAAGGCGACCAGATCGGTTTCGCCATAGACGAGCGCGTCAGCCGCGCGGGCCTGATCGTAGCCGCCATTGGCGATGTAGGTGCCGGGGAAGGACGCCCGCAGCTTGCTGACGTCATAGCTCCGGCGCTCGGTCGAACCGTCGAAGTCGCTCTCGACCACATGCAGATAGGCGAGGCCGAACCGGCCGAGTGTGCGGGTAACGTATCCGAAGGTCGCGTCGGGGTCGGAGTCTCGCATGTCGTTGAAGCTGTTGACCGGCGACAGGCGCACGCCGACCCGATTGGCGCCCCAGATTTGGGAAACCGCCTGCGTTACCTCCAGTAACAGCCGGGCGCGGTTGTCGACCGGTCCGCCATAGGCGTCGGTGCGCGTGTTGGAGCCATCGCGCAGGAACTGGTCGAGCAGATAGCCGTTCGCCGCGTGCACCTCGACGCCGTCGAAACCCGCGGCTTTGGCGTTTTCGGCGGCATTGCGGAACTGCTCGATGATGCGGGGGATCTCGTCGGTCGCCAGCGCGCGCGGCGTGACGAAAGGCTGCGGGCCTTCCGCCGTGAAAGCGTCGCCCGCCGGCTTGATCGCCGAGGGGGCCACCGGCAGTGCGCCGTTCGGTTGCAGCGACGGGTGCGAAATTCGGCCGACATGCCAGAGCTGCAGGAAGATGCGGCCGCCCTGGGCGTGTACCGCCTGGGTGACGCGTTTCCATCCTGCGATCTGTTCGGCGCTGTGAATGCCCGGCGTGCCCGGATAGCCGACGCCCTGCGGTGAAATCTGCGTGGCTTCGGTGATGATCAGACCGGCGGAAGCGCGCTGTGCGTAATATTCCACGTTCATCGCCTGCGGCACGTTACCGTCCCCAGCGCGGTTGCGGGTCAGCGGCGCCATGACGATGCGGTTCTGCAGCCGGTAGGGGCCAAGATGCGCCGGCGTGAACAGGTCCGGTGCGTTCGGCAGGCCGTTCCCGGCCAGGGTAAGGGAAGATCGGTACATGGGGGTATCTCCTTAAATTGTTCCGGACAAATCGGTCCAAAACTGTCAAATCAAGCGTGAATTGGGCGGTCGGTTCACTTGAAGGAAAGCGGCCGGGGCGGCTCATGTGCCTCGCGTGACGGCGTCGCGCTCCAGATGTCGTAATTTTCCATGAGCCATCGCGTCGAAGATTCCGGCCATGTGCAGGCCGGCTGCCCGCTATACTCTTTATCGGGATGTTTCCGTGTGTTGCGCATTTGATGTCCTCCATCAGATTATCGTTAAGGACTTATCGGTCCAAAATGGTCCAAAAAAAAGATCAGTCCAGGGTGTCCAGGGTAACGCGCACCATGTCCTGCAGTGCGCGCGGATTGCTGTGGGCCTTGGCCATGACGAGCAGCCCGTTGAGCGCGCCGGTCAAGAATCTGGCCAGGGCGCGAGGGTCCTTGTCCTTGCCGATTTCGCCCTGCTCCTGGCCCTGTCGCACGGCGCGATGGAACGAGGTTTCCATACATTCGATGCCTTCGGCGATCCGCCCGGCGGCCGCTTCGTCATGCCAGGCGACTTCGGACGCGCAGTTGCTGACATAGCAGCCGCGCTTGTCGCCGTCCTTTGTCATGCACTCGACGACACCGCGGAAGATGCATTCGATTCCGGCGCGCGGCGAGGGGGCGGCGTCGATCGCGCGCGATACGGAGCAGGAGCTGACCGTTTCGTTGTAGCGGTCGATCGTGGCCAGGAAGAGTTCGTGCTTGCTGCCGAAGGTGTCGTAGAAGCTGCTCTTGCTGATCCCCATTGCCCCGATCAGGTCGTGCAACGACGTGGCCTCGTAGCCTTTCGCCCAGAAGACCTGCATCGCCTGTTCGAGCGCTTCGTCGGTGTTGAATTGCCGTGGCCGGGCCATGATGAATCTCTGGTTGCAGCGGTGCGATTTCGTGTTAATCAGAACATATTCGTTATGGACCACATGGTCCAGTAACAAATTCGTGTATGGTTAATTCGAACCGAGTTTGTCGAGCTGGCGGGCGCTTGATGGCGATGCCGGCCGCTTGCCATAAGGCGGGCGATCAACTAGATAAACCGCGGTATCTAGCCGGGAGCGGGCGTTCCACGGGGAAGCCGTACGGCGGAGGATTTCTGGATGAGCGCGAACGGGCATGGCGCAGCCGACAAGCTGCGGATCGGTATTTTGGGGGCCAGCGGCTACACGGGCGCCGAGTTGCTGCGTCTGCTTGCCTGCCATCCGGCGGCCGAGATCGCCTTTCTGACCGCGGACCGCCACGCGGGCGAGCCGATGGCGAAGGTGTTCCCGCAGCTCGCGCCGTTGCAGCTGCCCGATTTGATTCGCATCGAGGACGCCGATTGGCGCGACGCCGATGTGGTCTTTTGTGCGCTGCCTCATGGCACGACGCAGGATGTCATCGCCAAACTGTTCCAGGCCGCGCCGGACAAGAGGGTGATCGACCTGTCGGCGGATTTCCGGCTGTACGATCTCGAGGTCTACGCGGAATACTACGGCCATGCCCATAAGCAGCCGGAATTGCAGAAGGAAGCGGTGTACGGGCTGACCGAACACTATCGCGACGCGGTGCGCGGCGCGCGGCTCTGCGCCAATCCGGGCTGCTATACGACGACCGCCGAATTGCCCCTGATGCCGCTGATCGAGGGCGGCCTGATCGAAACCGGCGACATCGTCATCGATGCCAAATCCGGCGTCAGCGGCGCCGGCCGGTCGGAACGGCTTGGCAATCTGCATACGGAAGTCAGCGAAGGCATCCACGCCTATGGCGTCGGGTGGCATCGCCACACGCCGGAGATCGAGCAGGAATTGAGCCGCGCTGCGGGATCGCCGGTCATGGTCAATTTTACGCCGCATCTCATGCCGATGAACCGGGGCATTCTTGCGAGCTGCTATGTGCGCATGGCCGATGGGGTCGGCGCCGACGATCTGCGCGGCCACCTCGCCAAGCGCTACGCGGGGGAGCCGTTCGTCCATGTGGTGCCGGAAGGCGTCAGCCCGGCGACGCGCGACGTGCGCGGTTCGAACCATTGCATGATCGGCGTCTTCGCCGACCGCCTGCCGCGCCGGGCCATCGTGCTATCGGCGACCGACAATCTGGTGAAGGGGGCGTCGGGACAGGCGGTGCAGAATATGAACGTGATGTGCGACCTGCCCGAGACGATGGGGCTGGAACAGGTGGGCATGTTTCCGTGACCGACGGCTCGACGCGCCACGGTCTGCTGCTGCCCTACGACGACCATTCGCCCAGCATCGCGCCGGATGCCTGTATCGCGCCGACAGCGGTGTTGATCGGCGATGTCTCGGTCGGCGCGGGGTCGTGCGTACTGTTCAACTGCACGCTGCGCGGCGACGTCAATTTCATCAGGATCGGCGCGCAGAGCAATATCCAGGACGGCACGGTCATTCATGTATCGCGGAACGGCAGCGGCACCACCATCGGCGACCGGGTCACCGTCGGCCACAGCGTGTTGTTGCATGCATGCACGCTGGAAGACGACTCCTTCGTCGGCATGGGCGCGACCGTGATGGACGACAGCATCGTCGAAGGCGGCGCCATGGTCGCGGCCGGATCGCTGGTGACGCCGCGAAAGCATATCAGGCGCGGCGAACTCTGGGCCGGCCGGCCGGCCAGACTGTGGCGCGCGATGGATCCCGCGCGGCTCGAACGCAACAGCCACACCTGGAACAACTACTATCGGATGTCGCGCAAATACCTGGCGCAGGGCATCGGCGCGGTTCCCGCCTGAGCGGGAAAGCGTTCGCGCGGCCGATCGTCTATTCGATCCGCTGCTGCACGTAGCTGCCCGGCGCGTCCTCGATCACCTTCAGCTTGCCGTCGCCGGGGATCCGCGCGGGCACTTTCGCGCCGCCGTATTTCTTGAGCCATTTGGCCCATTCCGGCCACCACGATCCGCTATGGGCGACCGCGCCGTCGAACCAGCCGTCGGGCTCCGGCGGCGTCTCCTTGCCGGTCCAGTAGCCGTATTTGCCGGCCGCCGGCGGGTTGATGACACCGGCGATATGGCCGGACTCGGCGAGGCAAAAGGTGACCGGACCCTGGTAGAGCTGGGTCGCCGCATAGGTCGATTTCCACGGCGCGATATGATCCTCGCTGGCCGACAGAATGAAGACCGGCGTCTTGATCTTGCGGAGATCGATGCCCGTGCCGTTGAGCGTGATGCCATCGGGCCGGGCCAGCTTGTTTTCGAGATACATGTTGCGCAGGTAGAAGCCGTGCATCGCGGCCGGCATGCGCGTCGAATCCGAGTTCCAGAACAGCAGGTCGAAGGGGAAGGGATCCTTGCCCTTGAGGTAATTGTTGATCACGAAGGACCAGATCAGGTCGTTCGCCCGCAGCATGTTGAAGGTCGACGCCATTTCACTGCCTTCGAGGTAGCCGCGTTCGTTCATCCGTTCTTCCAGTATGGCGAGCTGTTCTTCGTCGATGAAGACGGAAAGTTCGCCGGCCTCCGAGAAATCCACCATGCTGGCGAAAAACGCGGCCGATTTGATCTTCTGCGGGTTCTTCTTGCGCGCCGCCATGTGGGCCAGCGTGCAGGCCAGCAACGTGCCGCCGAGGCAATAGCCGATGGCGTTGATATTCTTCTCACCCGTGGCCTTCTCGATCGCGCCGAGGCAGGCCAGCGGTCCGTCGATCATGTAGTCTTCGAAACTCTTATCGGCGAGTTGGGCGTCCGGATTGACCCAGGACACGATGAAGACGGTAATTCCTTCGCCGACCGCCCATTTGACGAAGGAGTTCTTCTCGCGCAGGTCGAGCACGTAATATTTGTTGATCCAGGGAGGGATGATCAGCAGCGGCGTCTTGTAGACGGTCTTCGTCGTCGGCGTGTATTGGATTAATTGCAGCAAGTCGTTTTGAAACACCACCTTGCCGGGCGTCATGGCGATCGACTCGCCGATCTTGAACGCGTCCGACTCGACCATCTTGATTTTGAGCTGACCGTCGCCCGCTTCCAGGTCTTCAAGCAGATTCTGCAACCCCTTTACCAGATTCTCGCCTTTGCTCTCGAAGGTTTCGCGGAGCACTTCGGGATTGGTCATGGCAAAGTTGGTGGGCGCCATCGCGTCGATAAACTGGCGCGTATAGAAGTCGACTTTCTTTGCGCTCTGGTCGTCGAGCCCTTCGACATCCCGCACCGAATCCTGCAGCCAGCGTGCCGTAAGCAGATAGGATTGCTTGACGAAATCGAACAGCGTGTTCTCGGTCCACGCCCCGTGCCGAAAACGCGCGTCATCCGAATTCGGCGCGATGACCGGATCGGGAGTCTCGCCCAGCATGCGACGCGTGGTGTTTTGCCAGAGCGTCATGTAGTCCTGCCACAACGCCACCTGCGCTTCCATCAGCTTGCTCGGGTCTTCCATCATGCGGCGCGTCATCTCGAAGAATGCCGTCCCGATATTCAACGGATCCGACGGCGCCGCGCCGGGAGTTTTTTCGGCGGCGTGGCGCTCGAGAAAATTACTCACAAGTTGTTGGCTCTGCGAGGCGATACGCGCCATGTTGGCGACGTACTCGGCCATGTCCGGTGCCGGAGGCTCGATATCCGATTGATCGACCATTGTGCGTTCCTTATACTTCCGCGCAGAAAACAAGAACCGGGGATAAACGAGGATCGCAATCGCAATCGATCCCGCGCGTCTGGCTAATGTGGTGCATCCATGTTGCGACAGCTTATGTTGCATTGCAACATAAGCTGAATACACCAATAAGTGAAGATAGTCGGACCAGAAAAACATCCCGGCACAGGAGCGCATCGGTTTGTGAGGACATGCCAACGCGCGGAGGTATCGCAAGGAATGACGTTTACTGACTCGAAGGCCGCTTGGCGCCGCTGCCGTCATGTTTGCGGCTGCGCGATGCTGGTCGCGCTGCTGGGTGGCTGCGGCACCATGGAGAGCCTGGGCGAGGCGCTGAACCCGGGCAACTGGTTCGGCAACGACGAGACGGAAACGGCCTCGAAGGAGCCGGCAAAGCCCGCCAGCCGCTATCAGGCGCTGCAGGATAAGAATTCGGCTAAATATCCCAGCCTGTCGGCGGTGCCGGAACGGCCAAAAGTGCCGTTATCCGCGCGCAAGCGCGCCGAGCGGGCGTCGCTCCATGACGGATTGCTGTCCGACGCCGTGAATGCACGCTACTCGGATCAGGAACTGCGCGCCCGCGATCTGCCGATCGTCGGAAAAGCGCCGGCGGTCATGGCCGTGGAGCCCGATGCGGCCCGGTCGAATGAACGGCTCGGCGGTGCGGCGAATGGTCGGGATGGCGGCGCGGCGCTTCGACTGGCGGGGGGCGATCCATCCGACCTGCCGACGCCGGCCGAGGCGCGCCCGGCGCCGACCCAACCCCGGGATATCAACGAAGCGCGTTATGCGGATCCGCCGGCGGCGACGCAAACGGTCCAGGTGGCGACGATCTATTTCGCGGACGGTTCGGCACGGTTGAGCGGCAGCGACCGGGAAATCGTCCGTCAGGTCGCGGACATCGTTCGGAGCCAGCGGGGGCGCGTCCAGATTGTCGGTCATTCCAGCATGGGACGACCCGGCAAGAACGAATCGCGGCGGTTGCGCATCAATTATCAGGTATCTTTGAAGCGTGCGCAGGCCATCGCGGCGGCGCTGCGGCGATACGGGGTTTCACCGGACGACATGACGGTCGTCGGCGAAGGCTCGCGAAGCCCGATTTATGCGGAGACCGCACCAAGCGGGGCGGCGAGCAATCGCCGTGCAGAAATCTACATGGAATATCAAAAGCGTAGCTAATAGCGTTTCGCGGCTTATCGCTGTGATGGGCCGGGCTTTTGGGCCGCCCCCGGGCATTTCCAACAAACGGTCGACAGAGGTGCCGCCGCCGGTTACATAATCGGCGCGGCGGTACGGATATTTATGGTCCGATGCCGCCCGGGCGTCTTACTCGAATGCCCGGGCGACCCGCCGATTGGCTGTGATCAAACCGATGGGCCCGGCTCATGAATGAAACATTTTACCGGATAAAGC
>JBFFGE010000025.1:0-32748 GCA_041557595.1 Alphaproteobacteria bacterium | reverse complement strand
TGGCTCCAGAACATGGCGATCCGGGCAAGCGGCCACCCGATCGCGCGATCGAATCCCTGCTCGACCCTGCAGACATATCTGCAAGTCGGCGTGATCGGTTCGCTGGGCGCGCTGATCTGGATCGTCGCCGCCGGCCGCTCCGGGTTTCAGAGCTCCGACCCGCTGGCCGCGCTGGGCAGTGCCGTCCTCGCCCTGCTTGCGGGTTCGCTGATCACGGTCAGCCATCTCTTCGGCAAACGGCTGGACGAAGCGGGCGCGGCGCCGGAGGTGCTGGTCGGGACCCGCTTCATCGGCATCCTGGCGATGGCCTGCATCGTCATCGGCGTCGAAGGACCCGGCGACGTCATGCCGCCGGCAATGGACATGCTGCGCCTGGCGGGTGCGTCGTCCCTGCTGATCGTCGCGCCGGTCTTCTTCAATCAGATCGGCATGGCCAAAATCAGCCCGCTGAGCGCCCGCATCATCGCCGCCTTCGGACCCGCCCTGATTTTCATCCTGCAGCAGGTCGACGACCGCATCGCCTGGTCGACCGAAACACTCATTGCCATCGTGGCCTATTCGGGACTGGTCACCGCGGCCAATCTGGCGCAAGGCATGCGTCACCGGCTCGGCTCGAAATACGCCTCCGGCGCGTAGATCAACCGCGTTGCACGACCGAAATGCCAGAAGTCCGGGCGACATGGTTAACTCAAACTTTACCGTCCCGCTTTATCATCCGGGCCAATATTGGATTGATTATCAGGCACGGCATTTCGGGCCGCGCGAGGCGGCGCCCTGATTCAATGAGCTGGGCGGAATTTCCCGCCCAATTCTCGGGAATCCAGCGCCGAATTTGAGTTTCGACGGTGAACGAACAGATATCATGAGTGCAATACGCCCCCCTGCCGTCGCCGGTTATTTCTACCCTGCGGAAGCCGACGAATTGAGCTCCGAGGTGCGCCACTATTTGCGCGAGGCGGTCTCAACGACGCGCGGACACGCCCCTAAAGCGATCATCGTGCCCCATGCGGGCTATATGTATTCCGCTAAAGTGGCCGCGGCCGCCTATGCGCCGATCATGGCCGCCGGCGGGCCGATCCGCCGGGTGGTGCTGCTTGGCCCCGGCCATCGGATGGCGGTGCCCGGCATGGCCGTGCCGGACGCCACCGCCTTTAGCACGCCGCTCGGCGATGTCCCGGTCGACCAGGCCGCGATCCATGACATCCTCGCCTTGCCGCAGGTCGAATTACGCGACGACGCCCACCGCGACGAGCATAGCCTCGAGGTCCAGTTGCCGTTTCTTCAGGCGGTTCTGCCCGCGTTCGAACTGGTTCCGCTGGTCGTCGGCGGCGCGAGCGCACAGCAGGTCGCCGAGGTGCTGGACCGGCTCTGGGGCGGGCCGGAAACGCTGATCGTCATCAGTTCCGACTTAAGCCACTACAAGGACTATGACGCCGCGCAGGCGCTGGACGGCCAAACCGCCACGGCGATCGAGACGCTCGATGCGGCGGCCATCGGGCTGGAGCAAGCCTGCGGCCGGCTGCTCATCGCGGGATTCCTGACATTGGCAAAGCAGCGCGGCCTGACCGCCGAGCGGCTCGACTTGTGCAATTCGGGCGATACCGGCGGCCCGAAGGATCGGGTTGTCGGCTACGGCTCCTGGGCCTTCCGGGCGCCGGCTGGCGGTTCGGATGCTCCGGAACCGCACGATACGCCCGATAGCGCCGAGCGGCGGGCCGGCTGGAATATCTTCAAACCGCACGCCAAGACGCTGCTGCGCGCCGCCGCCACCAGCGTTCGCCATGCGCTGCAGGCCGGCAATCCGCCGAGCACCGACCTACAGAGCGCGCCGGAAGCGCTCCGCACGAAAACGGCGAGTTTCGTCACCCTGCACCGGAACAACCGGTTGCGCGGCTGTATCGGCACGGTAGAGGCGGTACGGCCCATCCTGCTCGATGTGATCGACAACGCCTATCGAGCCGCCTTCAAGGACCCCCGATTTTTACCGCTGCAACCCGAAGAAGTGCGCGGCATGAGCCTCTCGATTTCGGTGCTTTCGACACCGGTGAAAATCGACTACACGGACGAATCGGATTTGCTGGGAAAGATCCGGCGGCATTCGGACGGTCTGATCATCCGCAACGGGACGCAGCGGGGCGTCTTCCTGCCGCAGGTCTGGAAAGACTTCGATAAACCGGCGGACTTTCTCGCCCGCCTCAAGGAAAAGGCCGGGATCGACGGGCAATTGGATCCCAATCGCGACCGGACCTACAGTTTTTCCGCGAATTCCATCGGCACCGTCGTTCTCGATGCCTGGCGCCGCCGCGCCAACCGGCAAGGCGGCAATTAGGCCTTTAAGCGCCGCGGGCGCCCCCCTATGATCGCGGCGGCTTCAGGCGGCAAGAGGACATTTCCCATGAGCACGGCGTATCGGGCAGCGGACCGGAGCGGTTCCGCGCCAACGGATCACGCGCGTTGCGGCGCGTGCCGGCCATGACCGTCGCATTGGCGTCGTTGCTTCCCGCGATTACGCAGGCCGCCGAGACGGCCGGCGAAAGCATCATGGAAATCTACGCCACGGATTTCGATGTAGACCGCAAGGCGGACAATTCGCCGGTCACCCAGGCCGATCTCGCGGCCGAGGCGATCATTCTGGCCGTTCTGTCCGAGCTGACCCCCGACATCCCGGTGATTGCCGAGGAAGAGATGTCCGCCGGCACCTCGCCGTCGAACATTGGCGACCGTTTCTGGCTGGTCGATCCGCTTGACGGCACCCGAGAATTCCTCGACCGCAACGACGATTTCACCGTCAACATCGGCCTCATCAATTGCGGCGCGCCCGTCCTTGGCGTGGTTCACCTGCCGGTCCAGAAGCGCACCTATACGGGCCTGTCCGGCGTCGGCGCGACCTGTTCCGTCAAGGCCGGTCCGGCCAAGCCGATCGCCGTGCGCAACGCCCCCGCCGACGGCATCACGCTGGTTTCCAGCCTGCGCCACGGAGAACCGGCGGCCCTGGAAAGATTTCTCCGCGGCAAGAATATCGCCAAGCGAATGGTCCGCGGCAGCTCGCTGAAATTCTGTGTGGTCGCCGCCGGCGAAGCCGATATCTATCCGCGTTTCGGCCCGACAATGGAGTGGGATACCGCGGCGGGTCACGCGGTGTTGAATGCGGCCGGCGGCTGCATCACCACGGTCGACGGCGCGCCGTTGCGCTATGGCAAGGAAGGTTTCCTGAATCCCAACTTTATCGCCTGGGGCGACCGTCAGGCCACCGCATCCTGAATCTCCGACCGGGCCGCCTCCCAGCCCAGCATCGCGCGTTTGCGAATCGGCCCCCAGCGATAGCCGGTCACCGCGCCGGTGCTGCGGATCACACGATGACACGGAACGATCCAGGAAACCGGATTGCGCGCGACGGCGCCGGCCACAGCGCGCGCCGCTTTCGGCTGGTCCAGGCTGGCGGCAAGGCGCTCATAGCTTGTGACCACGCCGGACGGGATCTGCATCAGACCTTCCCAAACCTTGATCTGGAATGGCGTGCCGCGCAGCACGAGATGCAAGGGACCGTCCAACGCGCCGAAAGCGCGGCCCGCAGCTTCGCGGCCGGCCCCGGGATCGTCGATCAGGCGCGCCGAGCCCCAGCGGCTCAATAGATCGTCCTCGGTCGCCGCCCGCCCCGCCTCCAACTCGAAACCGAGCCCGCACAAACCGCGATCCGAGGTTACGAGCAGACAATCGCCGAACGGGCTGGGATGCCAGCCATAGCGGAGGTCCAGGCCCTGCCCCATCGATTTCCATTCTCCGGGGGTCACCGCCTCATGGGTCACGAACAGATCGTGCAACCGGCCCGGCCCGGACAGGCCCGAATCATAAGCCGCATCGAGAACGCTTTCGGCCGCGTCCAGACACGCCTTGGCATGCGAAAGAGTGAGATATTCGACGAATTTCTTCGGGCTCACCCCCGCCCATCGTGTGAACAGACGCTGAAAATGGTGCTCGCTCAAACCAATTTGCGAGGCGACATCGGCGAGGCGCGGCTGATCCTGATAATTGTCGGACAGCCAGCGGATCGCTTTCGCAACCCGCGCATACGCTTGGTCGTCGCTCGTTACCTCTGTCATGGCAGGGTCCCCAGTCGTTTGATCATACCCGGACCTTACGGCGTCACCGCGGCCCGCCACCACCCGATTCTTGCGCCGGCGCCTCAAGCGAGAGCGCATAGAACACCACCTCCATCACGGGGTTGTCGTAGTAGGGCGGCGTCGCAACGAAGCCGAGGCGCCGGTACATCGCATCCGCCTGCGCCATACGCGGCGGCCAGGTGTCGAGCCTCAATATCCTGAAGCCGGTTTCCCGGGCCGCTTCGATGACGGCCTGCACGAGCCGCCTGGCCACGCCCCGGCCGCGGAAATCCGGCCGCACGAACAGGCGTTTCATTTCCGCTTCCCCGTCCGGTGCGAGCGGCCGCAACCCGACACAGCCCACCGAAACGTCGCCATCGAACGCGAGGAACAGCCGGCCCGCCGGCGGGCCGTAAACGCCGGCGAGATCGCCAACTTCCTCGTCGAATCCCTGGAATCCCAGATCGACACCAAGCCACTCGGCATATTCGTGAATCAGGATACGGGCGGCCTCATAGTCGGCCGGCGTCGCGGCGATACGCAGATCGATTTCAGGCTTCATCTCGCCAAATATAAATGCGCCCTTTCCTATCCGAAACCGCGCCGGCTAGAGCAGCGTGCGCCCATTTGGGCGCACGTAAGTTGCTCTATCTTAATAGAATATATGAACTTTTCTGCCTTTAATTGATTCCAATTAAGGGCAGGTTGATCTAGGGCATCGATCCGATAGATCGGCAGTTCCATAGGTCAGGCTTTCGATAGGATTTCTTGATACACGGACCGATCTATATTGCCGCCGGACAGGATCAACCCGACCCGGCAGCGCTGCATCGTCTCCCGCTCCTGCAGCAAGGCGGCCAACGGCGCCGCGCCCGCGCCCTCGGCAACATTGTGCGTGTCGGTGAAATAATGGCGCATCGCGGCCATGATCTCCTCATCGCTGACGGTCACGACGCGAGATGCCCCGTTGACGATGATCTCGACCGCCGCCGGCTCCGGCGTGCGGCACGCCATGCCGTCCGCCATCGTGTCTGCGCGATTGGTCGAAATCGCATGGCCCGCTTCGAAGGACAGCGCATAGCAGGGCGCTCCCTCGGCGACCACGCCGATAATCTCGGTCTTCAACCCGAGCGCATCGCGCGCGGCGATCATGCCGCAGATCCCCGATCCCAACCCGATCGGCACATATACCGCATCGAGATCGTCAACTGCGCGAAACAGCTCCATCCCATAAGAGCCGACGCCCTGCACGAGCAGCGGGTCGAAGGACGGCAAGCGCGCGAGTCCCTCGGCCGCCGCGCGTTCGGCGGCATACTCGGCCGCATCCTGAAAATCCTCGCCATGTTCGATCAGCCGGACGTCCAGCGCGGCCATCGCGGCATTCTTTTCCACGCTATTGCCGTGCGGCACGACAATCGTCGCCTCGACGCCGACCCGCTTGGCGGCGAAACCGATCGATTGTCCATGGTTGCCCCGGGTCGCGGTGATAAGGCCCGGCGCATTGGGGTGCGCCCGGCGCCAGGCGTCGAGATATACCAGCCCGCCCCGCACCTTGAAGGCGCCGATCGGCGTGTGGTTCTCATGCTTGACCCAAACTTCGGCGCCGCATCGTTGCGCGAGAAGCGGCCAGCAATACTGCGGGGTTGGCGGCATCACGCGGTGGATGAGGTCGGCCGCACGCTCAAGCTCCGCCAGGCTCGGCTGCGTCATCGGTCAGTCGCTCCGCCCGAATGGCGCGACCGTATGGGCATGGTTCAACGGTCCGTGACCGCGGCCGAAACCCGGCGCCGACAGGATCGCCGTGCGAACATAGGCGCGCGCGCGACCGACCGCATCCCGGAGCGCCAGGCCCTGGGCCAGTCCCGCGGCAAGCGCCGATGCGAGGGTACAGCCCGTCCCATGGGTGTGTCGGGTTTCGATGCGATCGTCGCTGAAGCATTCGATGCCGCCGCCGTCAATCAACACATCGGTCAGGATATCGCCGTCGAGATGCCCGCCCTTCAGCAACACCGCCTTGGGCCCCAATTCGGCAATCCGTTCGGCAGCGGCCTTCATATGCTCCACCGTTGCGATGGCCATTTCCGCGATCGCCTCGGCCTCCGGGATATTCGGCGTCACAACATCGGCGTTGGGCAGGAGTTCCTGGCGCAGGCAATCCATCGCCGCCGGCTCCAGCAGCGCGTGCCCGCCCTTGGCGAACATCACCGGGTCGGCCACCACCGGCGGCCGGCTAGGCAGGCTAGCGATTACGCCCACGACCGCCCGAATGACATCGGCGTTGTGCAACATGCCGAGCTTCAGCGCGTCGGCGCCGATATCGTCGAGCACCACCTGCATTTGCTGTGCGATGAATTCCGGCGGGACCGGGTGCACGCCGAACACGCCTTCGGTATTTTGCGCGGTCAGCGCCGTAATGGCGGTTGTCGCGAACCCGCCCAGCGCGGTGACGGTCTTGATATCCGCCTGAATGCCGGCGCCGCCGCCCGAATCCGAACCGGCGACGATCAGTACCCGCCCCGATAGCGGCGTGCCGTCCGTCATTTTGCGGCGGCGCGTTCGATCGCGCCGACAATCGACTCCACCACCGTGCCGACGAGCGCGCTGTCGTCACCCTCCGCCATGACGCGAATTACCGGTTCCGTACCCGACGGCCGGATCAACAGCCGTCCGGCCTTGCCCAATCGCTTTTCTCCGTCACCGATGGCCGTCTGCACGTCCCGATCGGTCAGCGGCGAGCCGCCATTGACCCGCACATTGCGCAGCAGCTGCGGGACAGGATCAAAGAGATGGCACACTTCGCTGACCGGCTTTCGCGTTTCGGCGAGAACGGCGAGAACCTGCAACGCGGCGATGATGCCATCCCCGGTCGTCACATAATCGTTCAGGACGATATGGCCGGATTGTTCGCCGCCCAAATTGAATTTGTGCTTGCGCATGTGTTCGACCACATACCGGTCGCCGACGGGCGTGCGAATGAGATCGAGTTGCAAACCCTGAAGGTACCGCTCAAGTCCGAGATTCGACATGACCGTCGCCACGACGCCGCCGCCGTTCAACTGACCGGCGCGATGCCAGGTCGACGCGATCAGCGCCATGATCTGATCGCCGTCCAACTTGCGGCCCTTCTCATCGACGGCGATTAGACGGTCGCCGTCGCCATCGAGCGCGATGCCGATATCCGCGCCGTGTTCGACCACCTTTTCGCACAGCAGTTCGGGGTGGGTCGCGCCGCACGCCGCGTTGATGTTGAGACCGTCCGGGTGAATGCCGATCGGCACGACTTCGGCGCCGAGTTCCCAGAAAACCGCCGGCGCCACGCGATACGTCGCGCCATTGGCGCAATCGACCACGATCTTGAGCCCGTCGAACCGCAGGCCGCGCGGCAAGGTGCGTTTGACGAATTCGATATATCGGCCCGGCGCGTCCTCGAGCCGCTGGGCGCGGCCCAGACCGGCCGACACGGCGAGTTCGAAACCGCCGTTGTCCATCAGGTGTTCGATCTCGGCCTCGTCCTCGTCGGAGAGCTTGTAGCCATCCGGGCCGAACAGCTTGATGCCGTTGTCTTCATAGGGGTTGTGCGACGCCGAAATGACAACGCCGAGATCGGCCCGCAAGGAGCGCGTCAGCATGGCCACCGCAGGGGTCGGCATGGGGCCGACAAGAACCACGTTCATGCCCATCGATACGAATCCGGCGGTCAGGGCCGGTTCCAGCATATACCCGGAAAGCCGTGTGTCTTTCCCGATGACGACGGTGTGCCGGTGGTCGCCGCGCCGAAACCGCTGCCCCGCCGCCATCGCCAGGTTCAGGATGGTTTGAGGCGTTATCGGATCGACATTGGCTTTGCCGCGTACGCCGTCAGTGCCGAAATACTTTCGGCTCATCGTATTCTCCGCGCCAGCCGTCTCACTATCCCAATGCACCCCCGCCTTTCGCGTCGATTTGCCGGTAGGCTGGAACCCGGCAACCGAGCGAGAGACCCTTCGAAACGGCTTCTCAGATCGCCGCCATTGACCGGCTGTTTAACCGGCTAACCAATCAGTGACAAGGAAAACGGCCCGCCTGTTCGCACGCGAGCCGTCTCCGTAAATCGAACATCGAACGGCCGGCTTCTAGCCGCCTTGCGGCTCCGGCGTCGGACCGGGTGCGATGGGGGCGCCCGTGCTCGGAACCGAGGATCGCACTCCGCTCGGCGGTGCGGGATCGTCGTCCTGCTCACGGATGATCGGCTCGCCCCGCAACAGCCCGAGAATTTCGTCACCGGTCAGCGTTTCATACTCCAGCAACGCGTTCGCAAGCGTGTGCAGTTGTTCGATGTTTTCAGTCAGGATCTTCCGGCACTCCGCCTCGGCGCTGTCGACGATCGACCGGACTTCCAGATCGATCACTTCGGCAGTCGCATCCGAAACGTTCTTGGTTTGCGATACGGAGTGGCCGAGAAAGATTTCTTCCTGGTTCTCGTTGTAGCGAAGCGGGCCGAGTTTTTCGCTCATGCCCCATTCCGTAACCATCTTGCGCGCGATTTCCGTCGCTTGCGCGATATCGCCCGCCGCACCGGTTGTCACCTTTGAATGGCCGAATACGAGATCCTCGGCGACCCGGCCCCCCATGGCGACCACGAGGTTCGCTTCGAGCTGGTCGCGGGCCATCGAATACTGATCTTTTTCCGGCAGACGCATGACCATTCCCAGGGCGCGGCCGCGCGGAATGATCGTCGCCTTATGCACCGGATCGGAGGCTTCGCAGTTGATCGCCGCAATGGCATGACCGGATTCGTGATAGGCGGTGAGGCGCTTTTCCTCATCCGACATGACCATGGACCGCCGCTCGGCGCCCATCATGACCTTGTCCTTCGCGTCTTCCAGTTCCTGCATCGAGACCACGCGGCGATTCTTGCGCGCGGCCAGCAAGGCTGCCTCGTTCACCAGGTTGGCAAGATCGGCGCCGGAGAAACCGGGCGTTCCGCGCGCAATTATTCGCGCTTCGACATTCGGCGCCAACGGCACTTTGCGCATATGGACCTTGAGGATCTTTTCGCGCCCCAGCACGTCCGGATTCGGCACCACGACCTGGCGGTCGAACCGGCCGGGCCGCAGCAGGGCCGGGTCAAGCACATCGGGACGGTTGGTCGCGGCAATCAGGATCACGCCCTCATTCGCCTCGAACCCATCCATCTCGACGAGCAACTGGTTGAGGGTTTGTTCGCGCTCGTCGTTGCCGCCGCCGAGCCCCGCGCCCCGGTGACGCCCGACAGCGTCGATTTCATCGATGAACACAAGGCAGGGCGCATTCTTTTTCGCCTGTTCGAACATATCTCGGACGCGCGACGCGCCGACGCCGACAAACATTTCGACGAATTCGGAACCGGAAATAGTGAAGAACGGCACGTTCGCCTCGCCGGCGATGGCGCGCGCAAGCAACGTCTTACCGGTGCCCGGCGGGCCGACGAGCAGCACGCCCTTCGGAATGTGGCCGCCGAGACGTTGGAATTTCTGCGGATCTTTCAGGAACTCGACAATTTCCTCCAGTTCCTGCTTTGCCTCGTCGATGCCCGCGACATCCTCGAAGGTTACGCGGCCGGTCTTTTCGGTCAGCAAGCGCGCACGGGATTTGCCGAAGCCCATCGCCCGGCCGCCGCCCGACTGCATCTGACGCATGAAGAAGATCCAGACGCCGATCAACAGCAGGATCGGGAACCAGTTGAGCAGCACGGCGAACAGCGTCGGCATGCCCTCTTCTTCCGGCTCGGCGACAATCGTGACGCCGTGTTTCCGCAGCTTTTCGACCAGGTTCGGATCGTCGGGCGCATTCGTGACGAAGGTCGCACCCGCGTTATCGGCGAGCTCGATCTTTCGGCCTTCGATCTTGACCCGCTTGACGTCGCCGGCCTCGACCTTATCCATGAACTCGGAATAGGGAATCGGTGCATCCGCCGTGCGTTGGGCCGAGCCTTGAAACAGGTTGAAGAGCCCGATCAGCAGGATGAGGATGACGATCCAAAGGGCAATATTTCTACCAAACAGCGGTCAATCTCCATTCCAAAATGGCGTCGTCGGGATTATCCGATCCGAACCGCCGGTTATTGCCAAGCAACGCAAAGTCAACAGCGTCTCCGTCCGCCCAAGATTAACCATTTGTTCGCCTGTTCACCATCGCGAATTCGGCGGTCGTCAGCGGTCGCACCGGATTGAAAATCGCTTCGGGAATCGCTGACGGCTCAAGGGTCGCATCCGGACGTACATATCTGAAGTGGGGTATATACACGACGCCGTCAAGGTCCCAAAAGGCTGGTAAGCTGGGCCTGACGGCGGGTGGCAAAGATAATGCTTCAAGATCCGGCCGGTGGCGGCGTGCATCCCGCCAGCCATCCTTTCCCAGGCGGCGGATTTCCAACCCAGGATGACCGCTCCGGCGAAATGCGAAACGGTTATCCCAACGCCCCTCAACATTCCCCGGACAGGCGTCCGCCGCTGCCCGCGCTTCGCGGCAAACCAGTAATTTCTTGCGCCAGCGGACGATGCGGCATCCGGCGAGGGTCCGCCCGCCGCGCAGCCCGCCTTCGGTCATCAGGGCTTCGTAAAGCCGTTCGACCCGATCGAGCCGCGGCGGATAGGCCCGACCGCCGATACAGGATACGACCCGGGCAAGGCACCGCAGCGCGATCTCGGACGGTGCGGCGCGCAACGGGCCCTCCTCGAGCAGGCAGTAGCCCTCCGGGTACACCGTGGCGCAGCGCGCCAGGCAGCCGGCCGCAGCGCGTTCCAGCGCGATCCGCGCCCGCGCCATCGACGCGGCCGTCGAGGCGAGCCGGTCGACGGTCAAGCCTTCCGCGGACAGCAGCGGTTGCGCCTGGCGCATCCGGACGCGCTGGAATTCCCTGTTTTCGTTGGACGGATCGTCGATATGCGGTTGCCCTCGGGACCGCAGGGTCGCCCGCAGCCGAACCCGCGAGATCGCGAGCAGGGGCCGAACATGACGGACACGGCCAGTCTCGGAAATTCTCGCCATGGCGGCCAATCCGTCGACGCCGCTGCCGCGGGCAAGCCGCAGCAAGACGGTTTCCGCCTGATCTTCCAAATTGTGACCGAGCGCGAGATGCAGGACGCCGTTCGCGGCGCACCAGTCGGACATCAGCGCATAGCGCAGGTCCCGGGCGGCGGCTTGCAGATTGCCGCAGACCTGCGCGTCCGGCCGGACGAGAATCCGATGCCGGATGCCGCGCCGCCGCAGCCATTGCCGGACCAGGCGAACTTCCGATGACGAATCCGGGCGCAGCCGGTGATCGACCACCAACGCGGTCAGGCGGCCCGACCGGTCTTTTGTCCAATCCTCCAGCAACAAGGACAAAGCGAGGCTGTCGCCGCCGCCGGAGCACGCCACCGCGATGTGCGGGTTTGCCTCGAACGGCCCGATTTCCGCCATCAGGGTTGCGAATTCGGCCGTCTCGATCGGTGTAGCCCGCGCGCCCGTATCGTCAGGCGTCATGGTCAGCTACAGCCGATCTGACCCATTGCGGTCTTGGCTTGTTGGAGCAGCTGTTTGTTGGTCTTGGGGAAGGTCTTGCGCAATTTCCGCAACGCCGCGCAGGCCGGCTTCTTTTCATCGATCGCGGCGAGCGATTTTCCAAGCTTGTACAGGTTCGCCGGCGCCTTGTTGCCTTTGGGATAGCGTTTGAATCCTTCCAGGAAGATCCGCGCCGCCTCGGCGTAATCCTTTTGAATATAGTGGGATTCGCCCAGCCAATAGAGCGCATTCCCGGTCAATGCCTGGTCCGGATGTTTGTCGACAAAGGCCTTAAAAGCGACCGCCGCCTCGCCGTATTTGCGTTTCTTGAGCAAGCCGAAGGCATGATCGTATTGCTCCTTCGGCGTGCCCTTCGGCAAGGCCGCAAGTTGTTGGCCCGGTTTGGCCGCCGCGCCAGTGTTCCGCGATGCACGGCCCACATCCTTCGACGACAACCTGCCAAGCGTCTTCGGGCCGCCTGTCGCGTCGCGCGTGGTCGCGGCCGCCGCCTCCCCGATGCCGGTGATCGACGCACTCCCGCGCGACGACTGACGCCCCGGCACGGCCGTGCCGAGAGCACCCGGTTCCCCCGATTCCAAGGCGCGGAACCGCTGATCCGCATCGGACATGAACTTTTCGAAGCGTTCCTGCAATGCCGTGATGCGATGCTCCAACTCTTCGGCGCGGCCGGTGATGTCGCGCATTTGCGATTCCAGGTTTTGCAGCTGCACCTGCATTCTCGACACGGATTGCACCTCGCCGCCCTGCGTGGACGCCGCGCCGCTCGCCTGTTTGGGGGGCGTTTTTCCCGCATACACATAGGATTGCAGATCGCTGAGGTCCCGGCGCAGCCGCTGCATTTGAAGCCCGATATTGCCGTCCTGCGCCGCCGCCGGGCCCGACAGGAACAGAAAGATCCCCGCCATCAAGCCGGCGATCCTTGCTACACTGAATTCGCGATACATAACCTGTCCAAACGCAAGCGGGACCGTCAGCACAAACCTGCCGACGGCCCCGTATTTCGGTCTACCTTCTAGCCGAACGAACATCATCACCTCGTCTAGGGTCAGATAATCGCCGGGCCTATCCCACGTACCGGGAGCCGGACCCTAACTCGATAGAAATCCGACCCGCCGATTTCAGACGATTTAGCTTTGCGCACCCGCCGTGATCGAACTAACGGACCGGCGGTTCTGTGACCAAGCCCAATCGTTCGAACCAAGCACCGCCGGACGCTCTTTACCATAGCTGATGGTCTTGATCCGGCTGGCCGCAATGCCTTTGCTGACCAAATAATCCTTCACGGCATTGGCACGCCGTTCGCCCAACGCAAGGTTGTACTCCCGCGTGCCGCGCTCGTCGCAATGACCCGCAACAGTGATCTGAGTTTCCGACCACTTCTGAAGCCAATCGGCCTGCTTGTCGAGTATATCCTGCGACTTGTCCGTCAGGTTCGCCTTATTGAATTCAAAGAATACGCGATCGCCGACGTTGACGATGAAATCCTGCGTCGATCCAGGCGTTACACCCGCGGGCGCCGCCGCCTGCACAGACCGTGTCTGTCCAGTGGTCTCAGCAGTTTCTTCCGGATCGGTGCTGCACGCACCAATCAACAACAAAGCCGATAATAGGCTTAAAATCTTCAAACGCATTTATTACCCCCTCGGAGGACTAAGCATATGTTCCCAAGCCGACTTACTTTCGGCATCAACAACCTAAACACTTGAACTGCGAAATACAACAGCCCTGATAACAAAATGAAACGTCGTTGCAACAAAGCAATGCTTGCCATTTTCTTGCCTGAATTTTGCCATGGTACTTACGGAATTAGCGGCGACCACGCGGGATCCGACGCATGCCCGGGGGTTACTACCCGCCTCAGGTTGTGCCCGGTCAGGTCGACCGTGTAGAGAAAGCTGGCGCCGCCGCCGCCGCCCTTGTCGGTTTTCGACTGCCGAAAGAACATGATGACCCGGCCATTCGGCGCCCAGGTCGGCGCTTCTTCCAGGAAGCTCTCGCTCAGCAGGCGTTCACCGCTGCCGTCGGGCCGCATGACCCCGATGAAGAAGCGTCCGCCGTTTTGTTTGGTAAAGGCGATGAGATCGCCGCGCGGCGACCATACCGGCGTCGAATAGTGGCCCCGGCCGAAACTGATGCGCCGCACATTGCTGCCGTCCGCGTTCATGACATAGAGCTGCGGGCTGCCGCCGCGATCGCCGTTGAAAACGATACGCTTGCCGTCCGGCGACGAGCTGGGCGAGGTGTCGATGGCCGGGTGCGAGGTCAGCCGCTTCGACTTCCGCGTGCGCAAATCCATCGTGTAGATATCGGAGTTGCCGTTTTCCGCGTGCGACATGATCACCGAATTGCCGTTCGTCGAAAAGCGCGGCGCGAACGTCATGCCGCGAAACGCACCCAGCACTTCCTGGCGGCCGGTTTCGATATTGAACAGATAGACGCGCGGCTTGTTGTTGAAATAGGACAGGTAGGTGATTTCCTGCGCCGTGCGCGAAAAGCGCGGCGTCAGAACCAGCGACCGCCCGTCGGTCAGGAAGCGATGATTGGCGCCATCCTGATCCATGATCGCGAGGCGTTTGACCCGCCGCGTCGGCGGCCCGCTTTCCGCCACATAGACCACGCGCGTGTCGAAATAGCCGGCCTCGCCGGTGATGCGCTTGTAGATCGCATCGGCGATGATATGCGCGACACGGCGCCAGTTTTCGCCTTGCGTCTTGTATTGCAGGCCGGTCATTTGCGCTTCGGCAAAGGTATCCCACAGGCGAAACTCGACGTTGAGCCGGCCATCCGATTGCACCTTGATCGCGCCATTCACCAGCGCCTGGGCATTGATGACACGCCAATCGGCAAAGCGCGGCTGTACCTGCAACGAGTTCGCATCCTGCAAGAAGGCGCGTTTATCGATCGGCTTGAACAGGCCGGACCGCTCCAGATCGGCGGCGATCACGGTCGCCATGTCGACGCCGACCTGTTTGCCCTTGGGGTCGGTGCTGTGAAAGCTCGTGACCGCGATCGGCAACGGCTTTAAATGGCCGCGGGTGATATCGACCTGTAATTCGGCGCGCGCACCGGCGGCGAGCACAAACGAAAGACTTAACAAAGCAGCAAGGCCAAATGCCCCGCGCCGCGAGAATTCGAAATTCCGGATTAGTTTTTTCAACGTCCAACCAGCTCCCTTGGGTCAAATGTTAGTCGTGTATCCTTCCAAAGCTCGTATTTCCCCAATGGTAGTTTCAGCGGCGTACAGTCCGGGTTCTTGATTGCCCGTAATACGCTTTCCGCCGCGGAGCGGTAGAAAGAATCGCGATACATCCGGGCGGTATCGACGATCTGCGCGCGCGCAACCGTCCCGTCCGGATTGATCTGTAGTTTCACTTCGACGACGAGATTCTCCGCCTCCGGCGCGCCCGCAGGCGGGTTCCAGCACTGCTCGATTTGACGCTTCAAGGCGTCTGTCTCGCTCATCGTCAACCTTTCCCCCAGTCGGCCGCCTTGCGGTGGCGGCGTCTTCCCCGAATGATTCTTGAGCACGTCCTCGATGGATTCGTCGAAGGACTTCTCCGGCTTTTTCGGTTTCGGCCGATCCTTGAGCTTCTCGACGGTCCGGAGCACGGACGCGAATTCGTCCTCCGGCGGAGGCTTCGGTTTCTTGCGCGGCCGCGGCGCGGGTTTCGGTTCCGCCTTCGCCACCTGTTTGGGCTCGGGTTTCGGCTCCGGTTTCGGTTCGGGCTTCGGCTCCGCCTTGGGCACTTCCTGCGGCTTAGGCTCCGGCACGGCCTTGGGCTCCGGCGGTTTCGGAATCGCGACCGCATCTTTCGGCGGCGGCGGCGGCGGCGGCGGCTTCGGCAGGGCGGCGGGTTTTACCGGCTTCGGCGGCTGCTTCTTCGGTTCCTGCTTCGGCTCGGGTTTCGGCTCCGGCTCCGTCTTGGCCGCGGGCGTCTCCGCCGGTTTCGGCGACATCGCCTCGATATCGGTGATGATCGAGACATTGATTTCCCGCAGCGGCTGAATATCGCGCTTCGACGTTAACGGCAGCCCCAGCCACGCAATCAGTATGATCGCGACATGCAGCAACAGGGACAGGATGACCGCACCGCGCATTGTCAGGCATCATTTCTTCTTGGGTTTCGCAACGGGTTTCGGCGTGCCGGGTTTCGGAAGTTCGGCCAGCAACGAAACTTTCTTGAATCCGGCCGCGCTAATTCGGCCCATCACTTCCATGACCATTCCATATTCGATCAGGCGATCGCCGCGGACGAAGATCTTCGTGTCGGGCTTGGCGTCCGTGACCGCCACGAGACGCGGCACCAGTTGGGCCATCGTGACCGGCTTTTGCTGCACATACACCACGCCCTTCTTGTTGATCGAAACCACCAGCGGCTCGGTCGTGTCGTTCAACGTCGCCGCCCGGGTCTTCGGCAAATCGACAGGGACACCGACGCTCAGCAACGGCGCCGTCACCATGAACACGATCAGCAATACCAGCATCACGTCCACGAAGGGCGTGACGTTGATTTCCGACATCGGCTTGCGCAGGAATTTGCTCTGCCGTCCGCCGAATTGCCGTGTCTCGGAATCGCCCCCGCCCATGGCCTAGGCCGCCTCTTCGAGCTGGCGCGACAGGATGGCGCTGAATTCGACGGCAAAGGCGTCGAGCCGGCCGCCATAACGGCCAAGATCGTTGGATATCTTGTTGTAGGCGACCACGGCCGGGATCGCCGCGACGAGCCCCAGCGCGGTCGCGAACAAGGCCTCCGCGATGCCCGGCGCGACGACCGCCAGATTGGTCTGCTTGGTTACCGCGATGGCCTGAAAACTGTTCATGATTCCCCACACCGTGCCGAACAGCCCGATAAACGGCGCCGTCGATCCGACCGATGCGAGAAAGATCATATAGCGCTCCAGGCGGTCCATCTCCCGGCCGAGGGTCACCTGCATCACGCGATCGATGCGGGCTTGCAGCCCGGTGCGCGCCGCCACCTGCTGCACGAGACCTTTGGCGGCCGAGCGCCGCCACTCGCGCATCGCCGATGAAAAGACCGCCGACATGGGATCCGCCGGGCGTTGCCCGACGCGCTCATACAATTCGTCCAGCGAGCCGCCCGACCAGAACGCGTCCTCGAATTTGATCGCGCGCGACCGCAGACGCCGCAGGCGCCACGTCTTGTCGAGGATGATCGCCCAAGTCACGACGGACGCGCCGAGCAATGTCGCCATCACCAGCTTGACCACCCAATGGGCCCGGAAGAACAAACTCCAAATCGTGAGTTCCGGAGTATCGGTCGATCCCGCGAGCGCCAGCGAATCTATAATGCTTTGTTCCATACGTTCCGTCCGTTTATGCCTGAATCAAATCCGCAAATGCCTGGCGAACTTCCGTCGGCAAACGGGCCGGCCGACCTGCTTCGTTTAAACAGGCCAAGCGGATCGAAAGTTCCACCAGCAGTTCAGAATCGCGAGCAACGCGCTGCCGCATGGATAGCGTCGCGGCGCCGGCCGATGAAACTTCGGTCAACACCGACAGCGCATCGTCCAGCCGCGCGGGCGCGTGATAGGTCACCGAACAATCCCTGACGGCGAAATTGATACCGTGGCGCTGATGCAGCCCCGTGTTGTCAATTCCGTGTTGGCGCAGCAATTCGCTGCGGCCGCGCTCCGCGAATTTGAGATAATTCGCGTAATAGACAACGCCGCCGGCATCCGTGTCCTCGTAATAGACGCGAACCGGGAAAACATGGACATGATCAGCCGCCTCAACCATCGTCATCCCCGACCGGCCCGGATGAATTCAGGAGCTCCAGCTGCTCGGCGACGGCCTGCGGCGCTTCCAATCCCAGATAGCGCCAGCCGGACATCGTCAGCATGCGGCCGCGCGGCGTTCGCTGCAGCAATCCTTGCTGGATCAAATACGGCTCGATGACATCTTCCAGCACATCGCGCTGCTCGGCCAATGCGGCGGCGAGCGTTTCGACACCGGCCGGACCGCCGCCACAATTTTCGGCGAGATAGCCCATATAGCGGCGATCCATGGCGTCGAGTCCGGCCTTGTCCACGCCGAGGCGCGACAAGGCGGCATCGGCGACGTCGGCATTCACCTCGGCATTGCCGTCGACATGGGCAAAATCGCGAACGCGGCGCAACAAGCGGCCGGCGACCCGCGGCGTGCCCCGGCTGCGCCGCGCGATTTCGCGCGCACCATCGGGGGTGAGCGCCAGGTCGAACAATCCCGCGCCGCGCGCCACCACGCTGCATAATTCGTCGACATCGTAGAAAATCATGCGGAGTTGAATGCCGAAGCGTTCGCGCAGCGGTGTCGTGATCAGCCCGGACCGCGTCGTCGCGCCGACCAGGGTAAACGGCGGCAGGTCGATCCGGATCGAGCGGGCGGACGGGCCCTCGCCGATGATCAGATCGAGCTGGAAATCCTCCATCGCGGGATAGAGGATCTCTTCCACCGCGGGATTGAGACGGTGAATTTCATCGATGAACAATACGTCGTTCGGCTGCAAATTGGTCAGGATCGCGGCAAGGTCGCCCGCCTTCGCGATAACCGGTCCCGACGTCGCCCGAAAACTGACGCCGAGTTCGCGGGCGACGATTTGCGCGAGCGTCGTCTTGCCGAGCCCCGGCGGACCGGAAAACAAGGTATGGTCCAATGCCTCGCTGCGCGATTTCGCGGCCGCGATAAAGACGGCGAGGTTTTCGCGCACGATCTTTTGCCCGATGAATTCGTCGAGCGTTTGCGGTCGCAGCGACGCCTCGCGCGCGTCGTCGCCGCCGAATGCCGGCTCCACGATCCGATCCGGGGTAGCGGTCATTGCGCCAGCTCCTTAAGTCCGCTCCGGATCAATTCATCGACCGGCGCCTCATGACCGAGCGTCTCGCCGGCGCGCATCACCGCGCCGAAGGCATCGACGCGCGAGAAGCCGAGATTGACCAGCGCAGAGACCGCGGCCTCGTCGGCGCCCCTTTCTTCCGTGCCGGAGGAAAGCGCCAGTTTTCGCACCGGCAGGGCCATATGGCCGGCCTTGTCCTTGAGTTCCGAGACGATGCGACCCGCCAGTTTCGGGCCGACGCCATTGGCGCGCGACACCGCCGTCTTGTCCTGCGCGAAGACCGCTTGCTGAAGTTCGCTGGCCGAAAGCACCGACAGGATCGCCAGCGCGACGCGGGCGCCAACGCCTTGTACGGTGGTCAGCAGACGAAACCATTCGCGCTCGTTTTCCTCGAGAAACCCATACAGGTGGATGTGGTCTTCCCGGACATGCGTCTCGATGCAGAGTCGTACGGGCTTTCCCATCCCCGGGAGGCCGGCCAGGGTACGCGACGAACAAAACGCCAGGTAACCAACGCCGCCGACATCGACCACGACGCGGTCTTCGGCGACCAGATCGACCAGGCCGCGGAGCATGGCGATCATGCCGTTCCTCCCACGCGTTGCTGCGTCCAGATATTGCGGGTCGCCGCGAAATGCGCGTGGCAGATCGCCACCGCCAGGGCATCGGCGGCATCCGCGCCACTGATCGTGCATCCCGGCAGTATGCGCCCGACCATCATTTGCACCTGATCCTTGTTGGCGTGGCCGACGCCGACCACCGACTTCTTGATGCGGTTGGCCGAGTATTCGGCGACCGGCAGCCCCGCCAATGCGGGCGCCAGAAGCACCACGCCGCGCGCTTCGCCGAGCTTCAGCGTCGATGCTGCATTCTTGTTGACGAAGGTTTCCTCGACGGCGGCCTCGACCGGCGTGTAGCGCGCCAAAATCTCGCTCAACCCATCATGCAGCGCCCGCAGGCGCCAGGCGAGCGAGAGCGATGGATCGGGCGCCACGGCGCCGTCGGCGACATGCACCAGATGATTGCCGGACACGTCAATGACGCCCCATCCCGTGCTGCGGAGCCCAGGGTCCAATCCGATCAGGCGCATCGGGTTCGCGTGGTTCAAGCTGTCAACCGTTCCAGTACGTCTTCAGAAATTTCGAAATTCGCGGAGACCGATTGTACATCGTCGTTATCATCGAGCGCGTCGAGCAGCGCCAGCACCGTCGGTGCGCTCGCCTCGTCCACGGGCACCGTCGTTTGCGGCCGCCACACCAGCGATGCGGACAGGGGTTCGCCGAAGGCCGATTCAAGTTCCGCCGCCACCGCATGGAGATCGTCGGCCGCGCAATTCGCTTCGTGACCGTCCGCGCCCGACCGAACGTCCTCGGCTCCGGCATCGAGCGCCGCCTCGAAGAATTCGTCGTCGCTGCAGACATCGGCCCCGTAGCGAATCTCGCCGATACGGTCGAACATGAAACTGACGGCGCCGGTCTCCGCAAGGTTGCCGCCATTCTTGCTGAACGCGGCCCGCAATTCCGAAGCCGTGCGATTGCGATTGTCGGACAACGCCTCGACGATGACGGCGATCCCGCCCGGCCCATACCCTTCGTAGCGGATCTCCTCGAAATCCGCGCCGTCGGTTCCGCCGACACCTTTCTTGATCGCGCGCTCCATGTTGTCCTTAGGCATGTTGCCGCTGCGCGCGGTCGCGATCGCGGCGCGCAGCCGTGGATTCGACGCAGGATCGTCGCCGCCGATTTTCGCCGCAACCATCAGTTCCCGCCCGAATTTCGCAAAGAGTTTGGCGCGCTTCTTATCCTGCGCCCCTTTGCGGTACATGATGTTCTTGAATTGTGAATGGCCAGCCATACCGTATGCAATGCTAGCGAGTAGCACCTCAACCCGTTGAATGATACGCGGGTCTATACACCAGTTATCCTCCGCAAATAAACCGTTGTTAGGCAGAGCTAACAATCCAATATGTCAAATTTGCGGCTTCTCCGGGGCTGTTTGCGGCACCGCGCGGCGAAACACGGGCCATTGGCGGGGCTCTCCGACCGGTCGCGGCGACGCAAGTTTAACGAATTCTTTACCCAAAATTGGCATTTCAAGATGCGGGCGACGACGCCGTCAGGCGCGACGGATCGGTGCCGCGCGACCACGCAACAATCGACCGTCCGTCGAATCGAGGATTGCAGTGAGCGTCATTAATTCCGACATGATCAAGCGCGCGGAGAAAGCCGTCGAGGAACTCGCCGGCCAATATAACGGCTGGGCTGCGGAAGACATCGTCAAGCTGCGCGGGTTGCTGGCCGAAGCCGAGCGCGATGCGTCAGTGCAAGATGCACGGCTGCAGGACATTCATCGAATCGCCCATGACATGCGCGGCCAGGGAAGCACCTTCGGCTTTCCGCTGGTCACCCGCATTGCCGGATTGCTCTGCGCGTATCTCAAATTGCCCGATGACGGCGACATCGCCATCGCCATGACCCGCGCGCACATCGACGCGCTCGATACGGTGATCCAACGCAAGGTGACCGACGATGTCGGCGCGGCCGCGGCCGAGATCCTGAAGACGCTGACGTCCGAAACGGACAAATTGTCGGCATAGGCTTGCCGCGCGCTGCGCGCCAAACACAGCGTTCTAGAGCGGCTTATGTGCGCCCATCTGCGCGCGCATAAGCCGCTCTATCTTTATAGAATCGATCAACCTGCCTTTAATTGGTTCCAATTTAAAGGCAGGTTGATCTAGGAAGGTATTTCCTCGACCAGGCAGCCGCCGACGCGGACCGGTGCGACGCGGCGGGCGAGCCCGGTCGCCGCGTCGGTTTCCACGAACACACCGCATAGCGTCGCCACGCCATCGGCCGGGCTGAGTCGTTCCTTGGGAAACTTGCGCTGAAAATTTCGAATCGAACCCGCGGCCTGCATGCCGATGACCGAATCGTAGTCGCCGCACATGCCCGCATCCGTCTGGTAACCGGTCCCGCCCTTCAGGACCCGGGCGTCGGCGGTCGGAACATGGGTATGCGTGCCGACCAGGAGCGTCGCATGACCGTCGGCAACATGCGCCAGGGCCATTTTTTCGCTGGTCGCTTCGCCATGAACATCGACGATCAGCGCGTCATAGCCGCCGGCCTTCGGCGTCCCCGGGGTCAACTCCCGTTGCAGGGCCGCGAATGGATCGTCGAGCAATTCCATGAACAACCGCGTCATGAGGTTGACGACCTTGATCTTGCGGCCAAGCGAATCGGTCACCTCGATGACGCCGCGACCGGGCGTGCCCGGCGGGTAGTTGACCGGCCGCAGGACGCGCTTGTCCTGTTCCATATAGGGAATGATTTCCGGTCGATCCCAGGAATGGTTGCCGCCGGTAATGATATCGGCGCCGGCGGCGTGCAGGTCCTGGCAGATCTTTTCCGTGAGACCGAATCCATGGGCGGCATTCTCGCCGTTCACCACGACGAAATCGAGTTCGAGGTCGCGGCGCAGCGTGGGCAAATGCTGTTGGACGGCATCGCGCCCGCTCCGTGCGACGACATCGCCGCAAAATAAGATTCTCATACCGTTCCTTACGTCATGTCCTGGCGACATTCCCCAGGACCGGGATCACCTCGGCCTCGGTGACGATCCAGTCGAGGGGTTCGTCCCACTGATCGTGCGGGACTTCGGCCACTTCCTGCCCCGCATAGGCGACGCCGACCGCCGTCACCGGGCCGCGCTTGCGCAACGCGGATATCGTCCGGTCGTAGTAGCCGGCGCCATATCCGATCCGCCTGCCCGCCCGGTCGAAGCCGAGCAGTGGCACGATCAGAAAATCCGGGGTCCCGATCGCGGCCTCCGGCAGCGGTTCGCGGGTGCCGAACGGGCGCTCCGCCAGCGCATCGCCCTCACGCCAGACCCGGAATTCGAGCGCACCGGGCGCCGCGGGCGTTACGGGCAGCAGGATCATGTGTCCGGCCCGGCGAAGATGGGATGTCAGCGGCGCGACATCGATCTCGCCATTGATCGGGACGAACACCGAAACCGCCGCCGCAGCCGGAACCGGAATGCCCCGCGTGAAACGCCCGGCCAATTCCGCGCCCGCGCCCTTGGCTTCGGCTGCGAGCTCGATCCGCCGGCGAAGCAATATCTTGCGCAAGGCTGCCTTCTCACGACCAACGGCGTTCATGGAGTCCAGACCCGGAAAGAAAGAGTGCGGCGCCGCATCGGGCGTTAGTCTTGTATGTCCAAGGGACCTGGTTTACCAGGTGGGTGCCATATGCCGAGACCAGGGTCCCGACAGGGACAGCTCCCGTTAGACAATGTATAGCCCCCGGGATATTCGCGACCTCGCGCGCCGCGCAGCAACCGCACTGATATAACTAGGCCTGTTCCAGGCGGGCGGCAATAGCCTCAACGCGCTCCGACAAAGATTCGAGGACTTTGGCCGCCGAGTCCTCGCCGCTCGAAAATCCGGTCTTTTCGTTGCTCCGCATCCGGGCAACCGTCTCGTCGCTTGCCTCGCCGCGGGCTACCGCCAGTTCGGCGTAGGCATCGGAGAGCTCATCCGCGATCAACAACCCCACCATCAACAGGAGACGGGCGTCGCCAATTTGCCCGACCGACGAAACCAGTTCGGTGACACGCCGATCGAGATACTCCGAAAGCCGCGTCAGGTGCTTTTCCTGTCCGTCGTCGCAGACGATCGAGTAGTCCCGGCCGTTAATCATAATGGAGATCTGGCTCATCGGTCGCCTTTCGCCACGCGGAAGCTCACGACTCGATCACCCGCTGCAAGCGCGCGATTGCGGTGTCCAGCTTACCGGCAACCGACTCGGTTACATCCCGCAACCGTTCTTCGCTGTTCCTCGATTCCTCGAGTTGCTTTTGCAAAGCCTGCAAATCCTCCGACGGATCACCCTTGGCGAGCCGGTCCTGTATCGCGGCGTCGAGGCGATTCAATGCAGATTCAAGGCGTTGCTGTGCTTGCTGGAGGCGCGACGTTGTGTCCATCCGATATAAACATGAAAATCAAGAGCTTGTATTCGGAGGTCAACATAGGCCACGGATAACCGAGGTTCCACTACAAATTCACCCAAACCGGCCGCAAAAATATCACCGTCTCGGGATTACCTGGGTTTACGCCAGGGTCCGCCGCGCCGGTGCGGGCGCGCCGCGCGGTTCTGCCATTGACGGGCGCAACGCGGAGCGGCATGGTGCGCCGCGCATAAGGCGCATGGCGCCGCGTTTATTCTGATTTGCCGACTCACAATTGGATTCCGCGTGATGACAGCCGCCAATAGTTCGACCGCGCAGGGCGTCGCTCACGGCGACATGGCCAATGCGATCCGCTTCCTGTCGATGGATGCCGTACAAAGGGCAAATTCCGGGCATCCGGGCATGCCGATGGGAATGGCCGACATCGCCACGGTGTTGTTCACCAAATTCATGACCTTCGATCCGACCGAGCCCGATTGGACCGATCGCGACCGATTCGTCCTGTCGAACGGACACGGATCGATGCTGCTGTACTCGCTGCTCTATCTCACCGGCTATCCCGGAATGGATATCGAGCAGCTAAAGAATTTCCGGCAATTGGGAAGCGCGACCGCGGGGCATCCCGAATACGGCCACGCGGCGGGCATCGAAACGACGACAGGACCGCTCGGCCAGGGAATTGCCAATGCGGTCGGGATGGCGCTGGCCGAACGAATGATGGCTGCGCAATTCGGCGACTCGTTGGTCGACCACTACACCTACGTCTTTGCCGGCGACGGCTGCCTGATGGAAGGCATCAGCCACGAGGCCATCTCATTGGCGGGCCATCTGCGACTCAACAAGCTGATCGTCCTGTTCGACGACAACAAGATTTCGATCGACGGCGCGACCGACCTGACGGTCAGCGACGACCAGGCGGCGCGCTTCGCGGCGGTGGGTTGGCATGTCCAGGCGGTCGACGGCCATGACCCGGACGCCATCGCGAGCGCCATCGACGCGGCCCGGCAGTCGGACGCCCCGTCGATGATCGCCTGCCGTACGATCATCGGATACGGCGCACCGAACAAACAAGGGTCGGAGTCGACCCATGGCGCGGCGCTCGGCGACGATGAAATCGCCGCTACCCGCAAGGCGCTTTCATGGCCGCACGCGCCGTTCGAGATTCCGCAGGATATCCTCGACGCCTGGCGGGCCGCCGGCGCTCGCGGCAAGGAATCGCGCGCAAAATGGCAGGATCGGTTGCAATCGACCGATGCCGCCACGCAGCGCGAGTTCGCGCGCCGCAACGCAGGCGAATTGCCGGCCGACTGGCCGAAGGCGGTCGCCGCGCTGAAGCGGCAGTTCAGCGATGAACAGCCGAAAATCGCCACCCGCCAGGCATCCAAGATAACCCTCGATACGCTGGCGGCCGCGATCCCCGAACTGATCGGAGGTTCCGCGGATCTGACGGGATCCAATCTGACCCTGGCCAAGGACATGACGCCGGTCAGCGCCGACGACTATGGCGGGCGGTACCTGTATTTCGGCGTCCGGGAACATGCCATGGCGGCCATCCTGAACGGCCTTGCACTGCATGGCGGGTTTATCCCCTACGGCGCTACATTCCTGATCTTTACCGATTATTGCCGGCCGTCGATCCGCCTGTCGGCGTTGATGCGTCAACGGGTGGTTTACGTCATGACGCACGATTCGATCGGGCTGGGCGAAGACGGTCCGACCCATCAACCGGTCGAACATCTCGCCAGCCTCCGGGCGATCCCCAACCTCAACGTGTTCCGCCCCTGCGATGCGATCGAGACCGCCGAATGCTGGGAGGCGGCGCTGCAAGCCGACTCGACACCGTCGGTGATCGCGTTGAGCCGACAGGGTCTCCCCAGCGTGCGGTCCGTCCAGGACGGAGAAAACCTGTGCGCGCGCGGCGCATACGTGCTGGCCGAGGCCGGCGGCAACCGGCAGGCCACCCTGATCGCCACCGGATCGGAAGTGAGCCTGGCGCTGGCGGCGCGCGACATCCTGGAAGCGGACGGCATTCATACCGCCGTGATTTCAGCCCCCTGCCTTGAACTGTTCGACGCGCAGGACGCGGCGTACCGCGACGGCGTGCTCGGATCTTCCGCGATCAAAGTCGCGATCGAAGCGGCCGTTACCATGGGCTGGGACCGCTATGTGGGTCCGTCCGGCGCGGTGATCGGCATGCAAAGCTTCGGCGCGTCGGCGCCGGCCGAACAATTGTTCGGGCATTTCGGCATCACCGCGGACGCGGTCGTGGATGCGGTCAGGAAGCGACTCTGATCGCGCCGAGAATTGGCTATTTCCGGGAACATTCAGGTTCGTCCTTGCGATTGCTTGAACCGCGTCCGGTTTGAGTCTAAAGACGGAACCTCATTGATAAATCTTAACAGATGCCTGGGGAGAGCACGATGGCTGTTCGGGTAGCGATCAACGGTTTTGGCCGAATTGGTCGCCTAATTGTACGGGCCGCATACGAATCGGGTCGCAAAGACATCGAATTCGTCGGCATCAACGACTTGGGCTCCGTCCAGGCAAATGCCCATTTGGTAAAATACGACACGGTGCATGGCCGGCTCGATGCCGATATCAAGACCGGCGACGATTGGATGGACCTGGGCAACGGCAAGATCAAGGTAACCGCCGAACGCGATCCCGCGAAACTCCCCTGGAAGGAGTTGGGCGTCGACGTGGCCCTGGAATGCACCGGCATCTTCACCGACCGGGACAAGGCGGCGCTTCACCTCGAAGCCGGCGCCAAGCGCGTCCTCGTTTCGGCGCCCGCCACCGGCGCGGACATGACCGTCGTGTACGGCGTCAACCACGACCAGCTGACCGCCGACCACAAAGTCATTTCCAACGCATCCTGCACCACGAATTGCCTGGCGCCGGTCGCCTATGTTCTCAATCAGGCCATCGGTATCGATCGCGGCTTCATGACGACCATCCACGCCTTCACCGGCGATCAATCCACGGTCGACACGCTGCACAGCGATTTGCGCCGGGCCCGCGCGGCATCGATGTCGATGATCCCAACCTCGACCGGGGCCGCGAAGGCAGTCGGGCTCGTTTTGCCGGAACTGAACGGCAAGCTGGACGGCACCTCCGTCCGGGTCCCGACGCCGAACGTCTCGATGATCGACCTCAAATTCGACGCATCCCGTCCGACCGACGCGGAAGAAGTCAACGGCGCGATCCGTCAGGCTTCCGCCGGCGCCCTGAAAGGGGTCCTGGAAACCAATGACGAACCGCTGGTGTCGATCGACTTCAACCACAATCCCGCGAGTTCGGTGTTCGATTTGACCCAGACGCAGGTTATCGACGAGCGGCTCGTTCGGGTGTTGTCCTGGTATGACAACGAGTGGGGATTCTCGAATCGGATGTCCGACACCGCGGTGGTTGTCGGAACGTTGGGCTGACAACGCCTCCCGACGCGATCACCATTCACAATTTGCGGCAAGCGCACGCGGCGCTTGCCGCCGCCGCCGCGACGCAGCGGCCGGTACGCGTGCTCAGCGCGCCGGTGGCGTCCGCCGCCGTCGGCCCGGCCTGGTTCGCGGCCGTGCTCGAACAGGCAAGCCTTTCGCACCCCGACGCCCAATTCACCGCCGTGCTCGACTGCGGCGAGCTGCCCGGCAGCGCCCTGGCGGCGCTTCGGCATGGCCTTAAGGCGATTCGATATGACGGGCCTCAGTGGCGAAAAATCAAGGACATCGCGGCCCAATGCGGGGCGACGCTGCTGCGGAAACGCCCGCGGTCACTCGACATGATGACGCTGACCGGCGGCGACGATGCGCTCTTCGATGCGTGCCGCGACTGGTTATCGGGCAACTGACACCGCAACCTATAGCAGGAACAACCCCTTCAACCCGAGATAGACACCGACGCACAACGCGATTCCCGAGACGATCATCACGCGAAAGGCGAGCAATTTCAGGATCGCCGCCCGGTGCATGATCTGCATGACCGCATCGGATGGCTGCTCGACGCTTTCGCCCTGGCTTTGACTTTGGCCGAGCGCGGCGCGCTCCCGTGCCCGCGAGGTGCGGAACAATATCCAGGCGCCGATTGCGATCGCCGTGCTCATCCCAAGCAGCCAAACCGAGGAGACGAACTCCGTGTATGCCCGGGCCTCCTGCGCCACCCCCGACACAATGATCAGGCAAAACGTCAACCCCGTGGCATTGGCCAGCAACAGGTAGCGCAACAGGCCTTCCGGTTGGCTACCCGATTGAGGCGCAACGCCGTACAGATCTCCGGGCCGCAACGTCTCGAAGACTTCTTTCTCCATTGCACGGCGCTGATTGAAAAGATTCCACATGGGTTGGAGTATTGCTCCCGAGTCAGATGAAGGTGCCGCCGATCTTACCCGACCAACGGCCGCGAGGCGATTGAATCCATCACCGCACGCAATCGGCGGCGACAACGCCAGCATCGATCGGATCGATGGTGCCTATCTGCGCCAGACCCGACTGGTCCGACAGTAACGATAGCGTTACCCGATTTTGCCGATGGATCGCCCCCGGCCCAGGCCAATGACCCTCGAATTTGTACCCGAATACCGCAAAAATCCCATAATATTATACCGTTAGCTCACCAAGCTCATTGAAATGAGGGGCGTTTTCGCGATGCGGCCTTCGGTCGATCCATCGCATTTTTCAAATCGATTATTTCGATTTCAATCATCGAAAAATCCAATTTATCGATGGCGGTCACCAACATGTTATCGGGCCCTCGCAGACCAGATGATATGACGGAATGCGACGCTGACACGTCCGCCGCAACCGAACCGTGTGGGAGACAGGTTGCCGCATCGGATTCCTCGGAACCGCGGTCGGCGTACGGGACTGAAATTAGGGGAGATCGCTCAAATGGATGTCGATTTGGCACGGACATTTCTCACGATCACCGAGACGGCGAATTTTGGGAAAGCCGCCAAGGCGCTGAACGTGACCCAATCGACCGTAAGCGCCCGGATCAAGACCCTCGAAGATTTGCTCGGCCAGCCGCTGTTCCTGCGCAGCAAGACGGGCACGACGCTCACCACGGCGGGCGCCAAGTTCAAGAGTTCGGCGGAAACCATGATCCGGGTTTGGGAGCAAGCGCGTCAGCAGGTCGGCATTCCCTCGGATTATCAATCCATGTTCAGCATCGGCGGGGAGATGACGCTGTGGGATCAATTGTTGATGAAATGGATCCCTTGGATGCGCTCTTCCCTGTCGGACGTGGCGGTTCGCGCCGAAGTCATCCAGGCGGACTCGCTGATGCAGCGGCTGGCGGAAGGGTCGATTGATATCGGCGTTCTATACTTGCCGTCCCATCGCTCGGGTTTGGAAGTCGAGATCTTGCTGGACGAGGAGTTGGTGATGGTGTCGTCCAGCGCCAATGCCACGACTCCGGGAAGCCGCTCCTATGTTTTCGTGGATTGGGGCACCGCCTTTCGGCTGGAACACGACAATGCCTTTCCGAGCACCGATACGCCCGCACTGACCGTGACACCCAGCCATTTCGGCCTGAATTACATCCTCGAAAATGGCGGCGCCGGCTATTTCCCGCGCCGGCTCACCGAACGCGCCGTCGCCGAAGGACGCCTTCATCTCGTGCCCGAAACGCCCAGCTTCCACCACCGCGTCCATATGGTTTACGACTCATCGCGCAAGGATGAGCGCTTCAACACCGCGTTGCAGGGCTTGCGCTTTGTCGCCGCGCGCGAAGGCGAGCACTGATCCATCGCCGGCGGGGCGCCATAATACGGACGGGACATTGCATAAACCGCCCCTCTCAGGTATGTCCTCGACAGTGAGATTGAGGAAATGCCGCACGAGGGAATAGGCCGAAATGAGGGTAAGTCAGCGCGTTCGCAAGATACTGGCAAATTACGAAAGCGATAATCCGGGAACCAAGGCAAACCTGGCCCGGATATTGATGCACGGCCGCCTCGGCGGCTCCGGCAAGTTATTGATACTTCCTGTTGATCAGGGATTCGAACACGGTCCTGCCCGCAGTTTCGCCAAGAATTCTCCGGCCTACGACCCGCACTACCATTTCCAGCTGGCAGTGGACGCCGGGCTCTCCGCCTATGCGGCGCCGCTCGGCATGATCGAAGCGGGGGCCGACAGCTTCGCCGGCGCGATCCCGACGATCCTGAAACTGAACAGTTCCAATAGCCATGCCACCAGCAAAGACCAAGCGGTGTACGGCAGCGTTTCGGACGCGCTCCGACTGGGTTGTTCGGCGATCGGCTTCACCATGTATCCGGGCTCGGACGATCAATTCGAAATGATGGAAGAGTTTCAGGAACTTGCGGAGGAAGCCAAATCCGTAGGCCTCGCCGCGGTGCTTTGGTCATACCCGCGGGGCGGCGACATATCGAAAGACGGCGAGACCGCTATCGACGTCACCGCCTATGCCGCCCATCTTGCCGCGGAAATGGGTGCGCATATCATCAAGGTTAAGCCGCCCACCGATTTCATCGAACTGGACGACGCGCGCAAAGTCTACGAATCCGAAAAAATCGATGTCTCGACGCTCAGCGCGCGCATCAGCCATATCATGCAATCCGCCTTCAACGGGCGCCGGATCGTCGTGTTTTCCGGCGGCGCAGCCAAGGATATCGACGGCGTCTACAATGAAATACGCCAGGTCCGCGATGGCGGCGGCGGCGGCTCGATCATTGGCCGGAATACCTTCCAGCGGAAACGCGAAGATGCGCTGGAAATGCTCGACACCATTATCAAGATTTATCAGGGCAAGGCTTGAACAAAGACCCCCGCTGCCGCCTATACCTGATCACGCCACCGCGGATCGAAGCCGTCGCTTTTGCCGCCCGTTTGGCGGAGGCGCTTGACGCTGACGATGTCGGCTGCGTCCAGCTGCGTCTGAAGGACGTCTCGGACGACGAAATCTGCCGGGCTGCCGACGCGCTGCGCCCGGTGGCGCAAAGTCGAGGCGTCGCGTTCATCATGAACGACCGCCCCGATCTGGCCGTGCAAACCGGCTGCGACGGGGTTCATATCGGCCAGGAGGACGCGCCGTACAAAGAGGCCCGCGCGCAATTGGGCAACAATTCGATCGTCGGCGTGACCTGCAAGAATTCCAGGCATCTAGCGATCATTGCGGCCGAACAAGGCGCCGATTACGTCGCTTTCGGCGCCTTTTTCCAATCGCAGACCAAGCCGCCGAAGAATCGGGCGACGCCGGACCTGCTGGAGTGGTGGAGCAACCTGATGACCACACCCTGCGTCGCGATCGGCGGCATCACGGTGGACAATTGTGCTCCGCTCGTAAGCGCCGGCGCAAACTTCCTTTCGGTGGTATCCGGGGTTTGGGACTATCCGGAAGGACCCGGCGCGGCCGTAAAGGCCTTCAACAAGACCATTGGCGACATTGCCTGATGCCGGCCAAACCGGTATAACCGCGCCGCCTCTATTGGAGGCCCACCAACACAAGAGTAAGCGCAATGAAGATCGACGGGAACGAGATCCGGCCCGGCAATGTGATCGAGCATCAAGGCCGGTTATGGCGGGCGGTGAAGACGCAACATGTCAAGCCCGGCAAGGGCGGTGCCTTTCTGCAGGTCGAACTCAAAGACCTCCGCGGCGGCACCAAATTGAACGAACGGTTTCGGTCGTCGGAATCGGTCGAACGGGTTCGTCTCGATCAGAAACCCTATCAATTTCTCTATTCGGACGGCGATGCCCATACCTTCATGGACCAAGAGACCTTCGAACAGGTGACGCTGAACACCGACATGATCGGCGAGGACACCGTCCCCTTTCTGCAGGATGGCATGTTGGTCACGATCGAAGCCTTCGAAGAGTCACCGATCAGCATCGCGCTTCCGGAGCACGTCACGCTCGAGATCACCGAAGCGGACGCGGTCGTGAAAGGGCAGACGGCATCGTCGTCCTACAAGCCGGCCGTACTCGAGAACGGCGTGCGGACGATGGTCCCGCCTCATATCGGTACCGGAACGCGCGTCGTAATCAACACCGCCGACGGAAGCTACGTCGAGCGGGCGAAAGACTGACAGGCATAGATGGCCAAACAATCCGCCCTTATCAATGTCATGGTCCGCGCAGCCGAGCGCGCCGGGCGCGCACTGATCCGCGACTTCGGCGAGGTCGAGCAATTGCAGGTCAGCCGCAAGGGCCCCGGCGATTTCGTGACAAACGCGGACCTGAAGGCGGAGGAGATCATCCGGCGGGAATTGCAGCATGCCCGCCCCGACTACGGCTTTCATATGGAAGAAAGCGGACACCGCAAGGGAACCGATCCGCACCACACCTGGATTGTCGATCCGTTGGACGGCACGACCAATTTTATGCACGGATTGCCGCATTTCTGCGTGTCGATCGCGTTGAGTAGGGATGACGATGTCGTCGCCGGGGTAATTTTCGACCCGATCAAGGACGAAGTTTTTTGGGCGGAAAAGAATATCGGCGCCTATCTCAACAGCCGCCGGCTTCGCGTGTCCGGCCGGAAACAACTGCGCGACGCGCTGCTCGCCACGGGCATTCCATTCGGCATTCACAAAGGGACGCCTGTCGGCGCCGAATTTCTCAAGCAGCTCGACGCCGTCATGGAGCGGATCGCCGGCGTGCGCCGCTTCGGCTCGGCGGCGCTGGACCTCGCCTATGTCGCGGCGGGCCGATATGACGGCTATTGGGAAAATGGTCTGAACCCTTGGGATGTCGCCGCCGGGCTAATTCTCGTTCGCGAGGCCGGCGGTTTCGTCACGGAGATCGGCGGCGCGCGCTACGAAATCGGCGCAAAAAACGTTCTCGCAACAAATGACGGGCTGCAAGAATCGCTGATCGAATTGCTCAGCGGGAAAACATGAGACGCGGTTTGCCGTAGTTGTCCAAACAAGTTGGCTGCTGTATGTTCGATCCAAATTCCAGGACCGGAAAATACAATTACAGGTCCTTGCTATAGGGAGTCCGAGACGGCTATTCGAACGTACGGCACCAGGATTATTTGTTTCATGTACGATAGCGCTTACCCACGACCCGCCGGGCGACATTTGCTTGCGGGCGTATTCGTTTCCAGCCTCATCGTCGCCACGGGCGGTTTTTCCAGTCATTCCGCTGCCCAATCGTCCAGCGTGATTGTCGATGAATCGGTTCTCGATCAGCTTGGTCCGCCGCCGCAAAACCTCCCCCGTGCGATCCTGCAGCGGCAGGATCCAATCCAGCGGCCACAATTGCAAATGCCCGCCCCGGTTCAGCGTCCGGTACGATCTGCCATTGAGCAGCCCGACCGTTCCCCGGTCCAGTTGACGCCCGCGGCGCCGCCGCCGCGCGTTCAAGCCGGCA
>JBFFGE010000024.1:0-33036 GCA_041557595.1 Alphaproteobacteria bacterium | reverse complement strand
GGTCCAGGGCCGCACCCAATGCGCCCAGGCCGCGTCGCCGCGGCCTTCGATCAAGGCTGCGATGGCGAAGGAGAAGGCGATCGAGAAGCCGACATAGCCGACGTAGAGAATCGGCGGATGCAGCGCCAATCCCGGATCCTGCAGCAGCGGGTTCAGGTCGTTGCCGTTGGCCGGTGCCGGGAATACCCGCTCGAACGGGTTGGAGGTGAACAGAATGAACAGCAGGAATCCGACACCGATCATCGCCTGGACCGACAGCACCCGGGCACGCAGCGTCGGCGGGAGGTTGCCGCCGAACAACGCGACCAAGGCGCCGAACAGCGCCAGGATCAGCACCCAGAGCAGCATCGACCCTTCATGGTTGCCCCAGACGCCGGAAATTTTATAGATCAGCGGCTTCAACGAATGCGAATTCATCACGACGTTCTTGACAGTGAAATCGCTGGTGAGATAGGCGTGCGTCAACGCCGCGAAGGAGATCGCGATCAGCAGGAGCTGCAGCACGGCCGCCGAACTGCCGGCTGCCATCCAGCCGGCATGCCGCCGCGCCGCGCCGGCCATCGGCAGCACCGCCTGAGTCACGGCGACGCAGAGCGCGAGCACCAGGGCGAAATGTCCAAATTCGATAATCATTCTAGTACGGCCGATCCCCTTTCACCGTGGTGCGGTGCATGTGGCGGACATATTTGTCCTGATCGTAGGGCTGGGCCTGATGCATGACACATCGGTTGTCCCAGAACACCAGGTCGAACTGGCGCCATGAATGGCTGTAGACGAATTGCGGCTGAATACTGTGTTCGTAGAGGCGGCGGATCAGCGGCGCCGCTTCGTCGTCGTCCATGCCGTCGATTCCCACCGTATGGCCTTCGTCGATATAGAGCGATTTGCGGCCGGTTTCCGGATGGGTCCGGACGATCGGGTGAACCGCCGGCTGCAGGCTTTCGATTTGATCGTCCCGCAGCTTGGCCCGTTTGCCGCCGCTTTTCGCGTCGGCTTTTTTGTAGTGCCGCTGATAGTCGTGGACGGCGCGCAACCCGGCGACGGTGCGTTTGAGGTCCTCGGGCAGCGCATCGTAGGCGGCGTACATATTGGCGAATTTCGTGTTGCCGCCCTCGGGCGGCACTTCCAGGCCATAGAGCAGCGAGCCCAGCGGCGGTTCGTCGTTATAGGACATGTCGGTATGCCAGCGGCGGCCGCCATCGGGCAGGCCGAGCGGTTTGCCGTTCGCTTTCTTGTTCGACAGCACGAGGATTTCCCGCAAACCGGGCAGGGCGTACTGGTCGAGGACCTGATAATCGAGGTCGCCGAACCGGCGGCTGAAGGCAATCTGCTGTTCCGGGGGCAGGTGCTGGTCGCGCAGGACGATGACGCCGTGGTCGAGATGCGCGCGGTGAATGTCGCGGAACTCCTCATCCCCGGCCTTGGCGACATCGACACCGGTGATCTCCGCCGCGATCGCTTCCGAGAGGGGTGTGACCTCGATCGTCATTATTCGTCTCCTTGCGGGGTGATCATACAGCGTATCGCAGACCCCGCACTGCCGCTATTTTTTCACCGGATCTTTCCATTGCCCGGACCGTTTCAGTGCGTCCGCCACCTCCGGCGGCATGTATTGCTCGTCATGCTTGGCGAGGACTTCGGACGCGTCGAATTTTCCCTCGGCGTCCAGCTTGCCCTCGGCGACCACGCCCTGGCCCTCACGGAAAAGATCGGGCAGCACGCCGCGAAACCGGACCGTCACGGATTGCTGCAGATCGGTGACGACGAAGCTGGTCGTCACGCCGTCGGGCAGGGTCTTGACGCTGCCTTCGGCAACCAACCCGCCGAGGCGGATGCGTTGTCCCGCCTTCACCTGTTTGGCCTGCAGGTCACTGGGGCTGTAGAAGAATACCAGACTGTCTTCCAGCGCGAACAACACCAGCGCCGCCGCGCCGCCCAGCATGATCAGGCCCGCCAGCACCGCGTAGAGGCGGCGCCGTTTGCGGGCCCGAGGGGGCCTCGTGCGGCCGGGCTGCGCGGTCATGCTGCCGGCTCTCCCGGGCCGTCGGGAACGCCGCGCCGCGCCGCCCGCAGTTCCAGCAGCCGAGCCTCATTGCGGCGGACATGGTGCAGCGCGCCGATCAGGAGTCCAATCAGCACGACCGCGGCGACCAGATAGGCCGTCCAGATGAAGCCTGCATGCCCGCCCATCGAGAAATAATCCGCGACTGCCGCCATGGTCTCAGTGTCCCGCCAGGCTGAGCTGAAGGTTGCGGACCTTGGCTGCGGCGATTTCGCCCCGCACGCGAAGGATCAGGATGGTGACGAAGAACAGCTTGAAGCCGATCGCCATGCTGAGCAGCGGCCACAGCATGTCGGGATGGATCGCCGGCCCGGCGAGCCGGACCACGCTGGCCGGCTGGTGCAGGGTGTTCCACCAATCCACCGAGAACTTGATGATCGGCAGGTTGACCACGCCGACCAGGGAGAGGATTCCGGCCGCGCGCTGTCCGCGTACCGGGTCGTCGAATGCATCAACCAGCGCGATATAGCCGAGGTAGAGGAACAGCAGAATCAGCACCGAGGTGAGACGGGCGTCCCAGACCCACCAGGTGCCCCACATCGGCTTGCCCCACAGGGACCCGGTGACCAGACAGATAACGGTGAACCCGGCGCCGATCGGCGCGGCTGACTTGGCGACAAGGTCGGCCACCGGATGGCGCCAGATCAGGGCGGTGGCGCTGGCGGCGGCCATGCAGGCATAGACGAACAGCGCCATCCACGCGGCGGGCACATGGACATACATGATGCGTACCGTTTCGCCCTGCTGGTAGTCGGGCGGCGAGTCGAACAGGGCGAAGTACAGCCCGACCGCCAGGCTCAACACGGTCAACCCCGCGCACCAGGGCAGCAAGGCGTTGGCCAATTTGAGGAATCGGTTTGGGTTCGCGAAGCGGTGCATGAGCCCTATATACGGCGTTTGGCCGGAAAATTGGCGTAAAATATTGTCGCAGTTCCGTGTTCGTAACCGGGACCGCTACCGCGCCGCCTCCAGCCGCGCGACCGGCGCTTCGTCGATCGGCCAATGGATCGCGGCCGAAGCGATGCCGAGTCCCGCGGCGATCCACCAGACCGCCTCGTATGAGCCGGTCAGGTCGAATATGTAACCGCCCATCCAGGCGCCCAGAAAACTGCCGATCTGATGGCTGAAAAAGACAATGCCGAAGAGCGTCGCCATGTAGCGGGGACCGAAAATCTGCGCCACGAGGGCCGAGGTCAGGGGCACGGTACTGAGCCAGAGTAGACCCATCGTCGCGCCGAAGATCAGCACCGTCGTCTCGGTAACCGGAATCAGGACGAAGGCGGTGAACAGGAACCCGCGGGCGAGATACAGGCTGCTGAGCAGGAATTTTTTGCTGATTCGGTCACCAAGAAAACCGGCCAGAAGAGAACCGATGACGTTGAACAGGCCGACGAGGCTGAGCGCCCATGCCCCGAGTTCGGGCGCCAGTCCCTTGTCGACGACGAAGGACGGCAGATGGGTCCCGATATAGGCGACATGAAAGCCGCACACGAAAAAGCCGCACACCAGCAACCGGTAGCCACGGTGGTCGCGCGCCTCTCGCAGGGCCTCGCCGAGGCTCTGCGGCGCATCGGGTTCCGGCGGCTTGCCCTTCAGGACGGCGGCGATCGGCAGCGATATCAGGATGACCAGCGCCAGCATGAGCAGGACCGTCGACCAGCCGTAATGCGCGAGAAACGCTTGGCCAATAGGCACCACCGCGAATTGGCCGACCGAACCGATCGAGCCGCCGATGCCGAGCGCCAGTGTGCGGCGTTCCGGCGGCACCACGCGCGCAATGGCGGAAAACACGATGGCGAAGCTGGTGCCGCTGAGGCCTAGGCCGATCAGCACCCCCATGCCGAGATATGCATGTCCGGGCGTGGATGCTTCGGCCATGGTGTACAGCCCGGCGGCGTAGAACAGTCCGCCCAGCGCCACGGTGCGGCCCGAGCCGTAGCGGTCGGCAATCGCGCTGATGAACGGTTGTGCCATGCCGACCACCAGGTTCTGGATGGCAATGGCGAGCGCGAAGATTTCGCGGCCCCATCCGAATTCGGCGCTGATCGGCTGCAGGTAGAGGCCGAAACTACTGCGGATCCCGAAGGTGAAAAACATCAGGACACAGGCCGCGCCCATCACCAGCAGCGGTGTACGCCAGGTCGGTGACGTCTTGGCGTTCATGAATGATCCTTGGCAATGGGGCGATATCGCTGGGGCGCAGGTCGGGATACTGCATGAGCGAAATGGCCCGGCCAAGTAAAATTCGCGAAATTCCCCGGAGTCAGAGCGTCGCCTGGCGCAACGCGGCGGCGGCGGTCCAGGGCGCGAGCGGCAGTGCGGCGGCGAGGATGGCGCCGAGCAGCAGCAAATGCGGCCGCATGCTCTGGCCGGTCAGCGCCGCGTCGACAGCGGCGACGCCGAAGATCAGGATCGGCACATACAAGGGCAAGACCAGCAGCGATACCAGGATGCCGCCGCGCCGTGCGCCGAGGGTAAGCGCCGCGCCGATGGCGCCGATCAGGCTGACCGCGGGCGTCCCCAGCGCCATCGCCGCGATCAGCGGCAGGAAGCCCTCGACCGGCATCTGCAGGATGATCGCCAGCACCGGCGCCGCGACGATCACGGGAAGGCCGGCGACCAGCCAATGCGCCGTGGTCTTCGCCAGCACGACGACCTCCAGCGGCGCCGGCGACAGCACCATCAGTTCGAGCGACCCGTCTTCGTAGTCGTGCTGAAACAGCCGGTCGAGCGAGAGCATCGCGGCGAGCAACGCGGTGACCCAGACCACGCCGGGCGCGATGCGGGCCAGAATATTGGTTTCCGGGCCGATCCCGAGCGGGAAGAGCGTGGCGGCAATGATGAAGAAGCAGACCGCGAGAACGGCGTCGGTTCCCTGCCGGAAGGCGAGGCGCAGGTCGCGCATCAGGATCCTGCGGAAGGCGCCGGTCATGCGGGCGGCTCCTCGATCCCGGCGCGCGCCACCGCATAGGCGGCGATATCGAGCGTCTTTTCGTCGGGCAGCGGCGCGCCGCCATGCGCCGACATCGCCACCATGCCGCCCCGGGCGCGATGCTCGGCGATCAGGTCGAACAGGGTTTGCCGGGCCCCGGCGTCCAGCGCCGTGGCCGGTTCGTCGAGCAGCCAGAGCGGCGCCTCGATCGCGCCGAGCCGGGCGAGGCAGACCCGGCGCGCCTCGCCTGCGGACAGGAAACGGGCGGGCAAATCGGCCAGCGCCAGGAGGCCGATCCGCTCGAGCGCGGCGTCGACGCGGCCGCCGCCGTGCATTTCGGCCCAGAAGGTCAGGTTTTCGCGCACCGTGAGCGCCGGTTTCAGCGCATTTTGATGTCCCGCATAGATCAGCCGCGCATGGTGACCGGCGCTATCGTCGGTCACCGGCGCGCCGTTCCAGCGGAGTGCGCCGTCAACCGCGGGCGACAACCCGGCCATGACCCGCAGCAGGCTGGATTTGCCGCTGCCGTTCGGACCGCGCAGCATCAGCGCGTCGCCGTCGCTCAGCGCAAATGAAAGCGCGGAAAATACCACGCGCTCGCCACGTATGCAGGTGAGGGTATCGCCGGTGAAACTGTCGGGCATTGCGCTCGGCGGCAGATGAAACGGCGATCAAGGTACTGGGGATGGGGGCAAAAAGAAAGACGGTCGCTGGGGGTGGGCCAGCGACCGCCAGGAGTGAACGACCTTACGCCAAGGCCGCAATCAGAAGTGAGGCTGTTTGGCGTAGCCTCGTCTGAGAGGGGAGGTCTCAGCTTGAGTAGTACACACCGGGAGTATGTCCTCGATTTGCCGGGAATAAGGCAATATTGGGGCAACCCATTTGACTGATTTGGCGGCAAGAGGGCCTTATCGGAATAAAATCCTATACAATTTGCCGAAAATACGAATTCGCTCCGGTCAAACTCGGTCGAATAGGAAATCAATCAGGAAATTGCGATCGCTACCCCAGAACTTTTTTTGGGCGGATGGCCTCGCTGGCAAATCATTTCCTCAGGCCTCGGGTGAGGCGTTCCGCATCCGGCGTGCGTATGTGGCGCCGAATTCGCGGGTGCCCTCGAAATTGTGCGGCAGTTTTCGGCCGTTCGGTAGGCTCAGCCACATTCGCAGCATATGGCGCCTTTTCTCGGGTTCGGGGAAATCCTCGTACTTCGTGCGGCCGTGAAACGTCGCATAGTTGTTGGCGATCTGGATATCGCCGGGCTGCATTTCGAACCGCAAACAGAAATCGGCGTCGGCGCAAATTTCGCCAAGCAGGTCGAGAGTTTCCAGTTGCGCCGGGCTGAAGGGCGGCACATCGGGAAAGCGTTGGGCGGCGTGCATCAGGCTGTTCTTGTAATTCGTGGTGAGTTGACCGTTCCACCAGGTGTAAATCGGCATGACCTGGGTGCGCGCGCCGTCGCGCCGCTGGCCCCGCGTGTCCATATGCCAGCACGGCGCTTGCAGCAGCGCCGCCAGATCGGGCCGGCGGCGCACGATTTCGTTGAAGACGGCGACCGCGCTGACCAACAGGCTTTCTCCACCCTGCCGTCCGGCCTGCAGGCAAAACAGCATGAAAATATCGGCGCCGTCGTTGTGGAACGTAATCGCCGCATCGGTCTGGTAGTCGCGCAGGGTATCCGAGGCGGCGAACGCCTTGCCGGTATCCCGCACGTCATGCATGCGATTGCCGGCGCGGTCCTGCGACTCCGGCATGCCGAGATGGTTGCCGATGCCCCAGAACAGCGTCCGCGCCGTTGTTTCGTCCAAGCGGTCGACCGGCAGGCCGCGCAACAGCGCGAAACCGCGGCCGCCTTCGAGCACATCGCGTAGGCCGACCAGTTTTTCGCCCAGGCCGCCGAGCGGAAAATCCTCGCGCCGCTGGTCGAACAGGGTGCGACCGCTCGCTCTTGCATGGCGTAGCGCGGCATCGATCTCCGCCACATCCTCCGGCGTCACGGTAAGCACCCAATCCCGGCGTGCCATCATGTCGCGGCCGTGCCAGACGGACGGGTCGTCCAGTGTCGTGCGGAGAACTTCGAAACCGGCCGCCGGGGCTTTTGTTACGGCGCTCACTGACCGGGAACCTCGATTTCCATCAGCGGCACGTATTGCTGGCCGCCATGGCCGTCGCTGTCGTTCACGTCGCCCTGAAACACCGGGCGCGGGATCGATGCCTTGAAGGCGAGCGCGTTGTCGCACTCGAAGAATTTGACCTTGTCCGCCGGCAGGCCGTAGCGCCGGGCCACCGCCTCGCGGCTCAGCACGCCCGATTGCTTGACCCGTTCGTAGACCTCGCGGTCGGCAAACATGATGTCGAAAGTCAGCTCGAAGGGACCCGCATTCTTGCTGCGAATCAGCCGCGCGAGTTCGCCCAGTGTCGCCATGCGATGGTGCTTTCTCTAGTGAACGTTGACGTAGTCGATCGGGAACATTTCGTAGGGATCGTCCGGCTCGACCACGTGATTGACGCAGAACCGATAGACCGCACCGCGTTCCAGATACGAGGGATTGTACGGACAGGCGACGCCGGTAATCAGCCCGCTCCATTCCGGGATCGGCAAGTGCAGGGCCTGATGGCGGGTGACGGCGGCGATCGCCGAGGCCGTCTCCTGATCCGCGGCGGTAACCTCGAACAGCAGGCAGAGCTCATGGCTGGTCACTTCCTTGACCGGCTCCAACGGTCCCATGGTGCCGTTCTTGCCGTAGATGCGAACATTGAAGATGTAGTCGTCGGCGGATATCGCGCCGCCGTAAACTTCCGCCACCCGGGCGTGCACCCGCTCATTCAGCCGTTCGACCCAATCGTCGATCTGGCGGATGATGAAGGGATCGCGGATCGAGCCGATGATCACGCTTTGATAACCGACCTTTTCGGAACCCTCCAGTTTTACCGTATAGGTCTTCGCCGGGATGAAATCGCTTCCGCGGACGATGACCCGCCGGTTGTCGAGCGCTTCGTAGTCGGATTTCGTGAGGTCGATGGTGCCGTTGCTCTCGACCAGCCGATAGGGATCGGCGTTTTCGTACAGGCTGTGCGCGGCGATGCTTTGGGGGGTGCACCGGAGATCGGGATCGAGCGGTTCGACCACGAAATTGTCGCTGCCGCAGGTGGCCATGATGCAGTCGGGCGATTTGCGCTGTTCGACCGACGCGGCGCCGCATTCCAGGATTTTGGCCGCGTGCCACGCGACCCCGGCGGGAATCCCCTGGCGGATCGGAATGCCGGCAAAGATCGCGCAGTCGCTGGCGCGGCCGGCGATCACGACCTCGGCACCGTTGTCCAGCGCTTTCATGAACGGCTCTTCGCCCATCATGCCGACGATTCGAGACGACCGGTCGATCACCGCTTCGTCGAAATCCGGCGCGGGGTCGAGCGGCTTGATCCGCCCTTCGCGTAGCCGTTTCTTGAGGTAGTCCTTGTCCTGCTCCGCGGTAATCACCGCCATGGGAAACTTCAAGTTCTCTTCGGCGGCGATCTCCTCGACGACCTCTTTCACCGCGGCGACATGCGGCATGCCGCCGGCGGTGCCGGCGCTGCCGATCAGCAGGGGAATGCCGGCCTTGCGCGCCGCCAGGATCATCAGCCGCAAATCGCGCTTGATCGAAACGCGGGGGAACGAGGTGATGCCGGCGCCGAGCGGATAGGGGCCGGGGTCGGTCGAGCCGCCGTCGCAGCCGATGAAATGCGGCTTGCGGCCGATCGCTTCCTCGAGGGATTCCTCCTTGAATCCGGAACCGCAGACGCCGGACGCGGAGACGACCCGGACCTCTAATCCCTTGTTTTCCGACATATCGATTCTCCTCGATTGATCCGTCTCATCATGGAAGGTAGCGCACCGCGCGGGTTAGGACCAAAAGGCGCCGCCGAGCACGATGGCTTCCGGCGCCAATTTCTGGTCGCCGGTGATTTTCTTGCCCAGGCTGTCCAGATAGTCGAAGGCGCCTTCCTCGTGGCGCAGCACGACCGCGTCGCCGGGCGATCCCGGTTTGAGGGAGCCGAGTTCGGGGCGGCCAATCGCCTTGGCCGGCGTTTCGGTGGCCGCGCGCACCACCTCCATCAGCGGCGCGCCGAGCGACAGGAATTTCGACATGGTCACCAGGACATCGAAGGCGGGGCCGTCGATGCTGTTGACATGCACGTCGCTGCTCAGCACGTCGGGCAGGAAGTCGTTCTTCACCATGGCTTCGGCGACGTCGAAATCGAACGAGCCCCGGCCATGGCCGACGTCGAAGATGACGCCGTGCTCGCGCGCCTCCTCCACCTCGCGGCGAATGTTGCGCTCCGAATCGATCGCGGCGTTGGGAAACATCCGGCAACAATGGGTCAGGATGTCGCCGGGCCGCAGCCGCTCCAGGATATCCTTGCGCCGCGGCGGCGGCGGACCGATATGGACCATCACCGGCAGGTCGAGCGCTTCCGCCGCTTCGATCGCCAGGTCGAGCGCCCCGATGCCGACCAACTCCGACACGTTGCTGCCCAGCCGCACCTTTACGCCGACGATCAGGTCCGCGTGCTCCTTCGCAACCTTGACGCAGGCCGGCGCGTGCAACAGCCGCAGGTCGTGGGTTTCGCCGACCATAAATCCGGGTCCGTAGCCATAGATGCCCGGGTGCGAAATATTGAGGAAGGCGACGATCCGGAACGGCGACGGCTCGACGATCAGTTTGCGGAAACCGTGAAACGTGCCGGCGCCGGCCGATCCCGCGTCGACGAAGGTCGTGGTGCCGCTCGCCCGCGCCACCCGTTCCGGCTCGACGCTGAGATAGGTTGCGCCCCAATAGACATGGGCGTGAATGTCGATCAATCCCGGCACGACCAAATGGCCGGCGACGTCGCGGGTCTCCTTGGCTTCCTGCTTCCCGACATCGTCGCCGACCGCGACGACCTTACCGTCGGCGAATGCGACATCGGCGGTCGCGTCGAGATTCCGGCTCGGGTCGATTACCCGGCCGCCCGTCAGGACGAGGTCATGCATGGCTTCGGTTCATTCGATTGTTTCCCCGGGGGCGGATACGCGACTCTATTCCGACATTGCGGACTTGTCGCGCCGTTCGCAGAATTTTACCCTGTAGGGATAGATCGGCAAGTCGCCTTCGGCGGCGCACAAGCGGTGGAAGGGGCAGTCATGAACGACCGGCAGGACGACGGCAAGCCCAGCGGCGTGCAAAAGCGCCGCGTCTATTTGCTCTTCGGAAGCATCGCCCTGGTGATCGAATCGATGCTTGCCCTGACACGGGGGGAAGCGTATCGGCCGACATTGCTTGGCTCGGCGATCCTCATCGCGTCGGTGTTGTTCTTTACGTATTCCTGGTTTCGCGAACGCTAAGGCAAACGTGTCGTTTGGGGCGATCGGGGCCGCTGGTCGCGCGCCGCTTCCGTCATTGACAGGATTTTGCCCGGCCCGCTAAATGGCGGCCATCGACCGGCCGGGCGGATGCCCGGTGGAAAGCCTCTTCATTCGGGTGAATTGCCGCCTTGCCGCAACGTCGTGGAATGCTCACTCAGTTACAACGGTTGACGCGCTATCGTTTGATCGTGCCGATTCTGCGCGGCAAGCACTCACCGGAATATACCGCGCGCGGCGTTCTTGTCGGCTTGCTTGCGGCGATGACTCCGACGGTCGGTGTCCAGATGCCGATTGTCTTTGCTATCTGGATCGTGACCCGAACGCTGCGTCCCGCGTGGGATTTCAATTTGATCGTCGGCCTCGCCTGGACCTGGGTCACCAATATCTTCACGCTGGCACCGTTATATTATGTGTTCTTGGTGACCGGCCGGATCATGCTGGGGCATTGGGATTCGCTTGGCGGTTATGACGATTTCGCCAGGATGCTGACCGATTTGCTGCGCACCGATGCGGGCTGGCTGGAGACGATGTGGATCTATGTCGTCGGTGTGTTCGAGGTTTGGGGTGTGCCGATGTTTCTCGGCAGCATACCCTGGGCAATTTTGTCCGGTTGGCTGGGCTACCGCTGGAGTTTGCGGCTGATCCTCAAATTCCGGGCGCGGCGAATTGCGCGCGAGAATGCCGACGCCGCCAATTGAATTTTGCGTCGCCGGGCCGACTTATGATGGGGGCTCCCGAAAAGCCCGCCCGGCGAAAGGAACATCATGGGTTCGACAGACACCGAAAAGACGACCGATACGATCACCGGATACCACGCGCATGTCTATTTCGATGCGGCGACCGAACCCGCGGCGGCCGCGCTCCGCGACGCCATAGACCGGCGGTTCGATGCGGAACTGGGGCGCTGGCACCGCAAACCGGTCGGCCCGCATCCCGCCTGGATGTACCAGATCGCATTCGCGCCGTCGGAATTCGCCGAATTGGTGCCTTTCCTGGCGCTTAATCGATCCGGTCTGTCGGTGCTCGTTCATCCGATGACCGGCGACGCGCTGGCCGATCATCTCGAATATGCGCTTTGGTTGGGCGCGCCGCTGACGCTCGATCCCGAACCGCTCAAACGCGCGTGAGCCGGAACCTGCCGCCGTCAACCGACGGCGCCGTCGCGCCGATCCTGCAAAGCGGCGGGGACTCCGGGCGAAATTCCCTTACAGCGCCGCTTCCAATCCGTGCCGATTGGGTATAAATATCGGGCCGCGCCTGGCCGGGTATCCGGTCGCCACGGCGCCGCCTGAACGCATCGCGCCCCGCAAACATCGAAAGGAGTCGAGCCGTGACGAGCATTGGCCACGACAGCCTCAAGACGCGTCAAACCCTCACGGTAGACGGCAAGGAATACGACTATTACAGCATCGAAGCCGCCGGCAAGGCGATCGGCGCGGATTTCACGCGCCTGCCCTTCTCGATGAAGGTGCTGCTGGAGAACATGCTGCGCTTCGAAGACGGCCGATCGGTCACGGCTGACGATGTGAAGGCCTTTGCAACCTGGGTGGCCAACGGCAAGACGAACCATGAAATCGCCTACCGCCCGGCGCGGGTGCTGTTGCAGGACTTCACCGGGGTGCCGGCCATTGTCGATCTCGCGGCGATGCGCGACGCGCTGAAGGCGCTCGGCGGCGATCCGCAAAAAATCAATCCGCTCACGCCGGTCGACCTGGTGGTCGATCATTCGGTCAGCGTCGATTCCTTTGGCGATCCCGATTCCTTCGATAAGAATGTCGAGCTGGAATTCGAGCGCAACATGGAGCGTTACGGCTTCCTGCGCTGGGGGCAGGGCGCCTTCTCGAATTTCCGGGTCGTCCCGCCGGGCACAGGCATCTGCCATCAGGTGAACCTGGAATATCTGGCGCGCGGCGTCTGGTCGAGCAAGGACAGGAACGGCCGGATGATCGCCTATCCCGACACGGTGGTGGGGACCGACAGTCACACGACGATGATCAACGGTCTCGGCGTGCTCGGCTGGGGCGTCGGCGGCATCGAGGCGGAAGCGGGCATGCTCGGACAGCCGGTTTCGATGCTGATCCCGGAAGTCGTCGGTTTCCGGATGGTCGGCAAGCCCAAGGAAGGCACCACCGCGACCGACGTCGTCCTGACGGTCACGCAGATGCTGCGGGCCAAGGGCGTGGTGCAGAAGTTCGTCGAATTCTACGGGCCGGGCATCAGCGCGCTGGGTCTGGCGGATCGGGCGACGATTTCCAACATGGCGCCGGAATATGGTGCGACCTGCGGCATTTTCCCGATCGATGACGAGGTTTTGCGTTACCTGACCTTCACTGGCCGCGACGAAGAAACCGTGAAGCTGGTGGAGGCCTATGCCAAGGCGCAAGGCATGTGGGCCGTGCCCGATGCGGCGGACCCGGTGTTCACCGACACGATGGAACTCGATTTGTCGACGGTCGAGCCGTCGCTCGCGGGTCCGAAACGGCCGCAAGACAGGGTCGCCTTGTCGAATATGACGAAATCGGCGGATGCGGCGATGGCTGATATGGGAACCGGCAAATCGACACCGGTCGAAGGCGAGGACTACTCGATCGATCCCGGCGACGTCGTTATCGCGTCCATCACGAGTTGCACGAACACCTCGAACCCGTCGGTGCTGATCGCCGCCGGATTGCTGGCCAAGAAAGCGGTCGAGAAGGGCCTCGCGTCGAAGCCGTGGGTCAAAACGTCGCTGGCGCCGGGCAGTCAGGTGGTGACCGACTATCTGGAAGCGGCCGACTTGCAGCAGTATCTCGATGCGCTCGGATTCGATCTGGTTGCCTATGGCTGCACGACATGCATCGGCAATTCGGGCCCCTTGCCCGAAGGCGTGCACAATGCCATCGAAAAGGGCGACGTATCGGTGGGTGCGGTGCTGTCCGGCAATCGGAATTTCGAGGGCCGGGTGCATCCGATGACCAAGCTCAACTATCTCGCCTCGCCGCCGCTCTGCGTCGCCTATGCGCTGGCGGGTTCGTTTAAGGTCGATCTTTACACGGATCCGCTCGGCCAGGACGCCGATGGAAACGACGTCTTCCTCAAGGATATCTGGCCCTCCAACAAGGAGATCGCGGACACGATCGCGAGCTCGCTTACGGCAGAGATGTACCGCTCGCGATACGGCAATGTCGAGGAAGGCCCGGCCAAATGGAAGGAAATCCACGGCGGCTCGGACGAGCTATACCAATGGAACGCGGGATCGACCTATGTCCAGCATCCGCCGTATTTCGAAGGCATGACGATGGAGCCGGCGCCGGTGACCGACATCCATGGCGCACGGCCGATGTTGATCCTCGGTGATTCGATCACCACCGACCACATTTCGCCGGCCGGCGCGATTCAGAAGGACGGGCCGGCGGGCGAGTACCTGATGGAGCATCAGGTGCGGCCGCATTTGTTCAATGTCTATGGAACCCGGCGCGGCGCGCATGAAGTCATGATGCGCGGCACTTTCGCCAACATCCGCATTCGCAATGAAGCCGCGCCCGGCACGGAAGGGGGCGTTACAACGCACCACCCGTCCGGTCAGGTGATGCCGGTCTACAATGCGGCCACGCTGTATGGCCGCGAAGGCGTGCCGACCGTGATCATCGGCGGCAAGGACTACGGCATGGGGTCGTCACGCGACTGGGCGGCAAAGGGCACGAGCCTGCTGGGTGCGCGCGCCGTGATCGTCGAGAGCTATGAGCGGATCCACCGGTCGAATTTGATCGGGATGGGTGTCATGCCGTTGCAGTTCAAGGACGGGGTCAATCGAGAAACCCTGAAGCTGGACGGTTCGGAACTTTTCGACATCACCGGAATGGAAGGGGGTATCGAACCCGGCATGGATATCCAGTGCAAGATTACCCGTGCCGACGGCTCGACCGAGGACATCACCCTGCTTTGCCGGATCGATACCCTGGACGAGGTCGACTACTACGTTCATGGCGGCATACTTCAGTATGTTCTGCGCAATATCATCACGGAGTCGGAGGCCGCTTAGGGTACGGGGTCCTGATCCGCAACCTGGTAGAAATGCTTAATTTTTGTTCCGGCGAAGGCGATTCTCACGGGGTCTCACCTGAAATTGATTCGTCGCCATTCGGGCGGACCCGTATGGTGCCCCGATCATGCTGAAATTTTGTGCAAAATCCGTCGCGCTCCTGGGCGCCGTCCTGGTGGGCGCGGCGCTATTCGGGGGCTCGGCGACCGCGAAATCCCCGATTGTGGTCGAACTGTTCACCAGTCAGGGATGTTCGTCCTGCCCGCCGGCGGAGGCCTACATGCAGGACCTCGCCAAGCGGCAGGACGTGATCGGCCTCGAATATCATGTCGATTACTGGGATTATATCGGCTGGAAGGACAAGTTCGCCGATCCGGCCTTTACCCGACGTCAGCGGAATTATGTGCGGGCGATGCGCTCGCGCTATGCCTATACGCCGCAAATGATCATCAACGGCCGCACCCATGCGGTCGGGTCCGATCGGAACAAGGTCGAGAATATCATTCGCGAGTCGCGGGAAGAACAACCCGACGGGCCGGCGATCGTGCTGCGCCGCGAGGGGCAGACGCTGATGATATCGGTCGGCGCGGCGGCGGCCGGCGGCGCCTATGACGTGGTCTTCGTGACCTTCGACAAGCCGCACGAAACCAAGGTGCGACGGGGCGAGAATCGCGGGCGAACCCTGGTCAATGCCAATGTGGTCCGGGTCCTCAGTGTGGTCGGACCGTGGACCGGCCAGCCGGTCGAATATGCGGTCTCGCTGATTGGCAAGAAGGGCGATGGCGGCTGCGCCGTGATTGTGCAGAAACGCGGCCACGGTCCCGTTGTTGCCGCGTCGAGAATGCCGTTCGAGCAATAGAGCGTCGCGCAGGCGCGCGCTCGGAGAGAAGCGCGTTAGCCGGAAATTCCCTTTTCCATCATCGTTTCCATGCGCCGGGCGTAGGCTGCGGGGTCGGTTACCGCTTCGCCTTCCATGATGCGGGCCTGGTCGAGCAGCAGCATCGCCACGTCGGCCAAGGCGTCGCTGGCGCCGTCGCGCTGCGCCGCGTCGGCCAGCCGTTTGATCAGGGCATGCTTCGGATTGATTTCCAGGATGCGCGTGGCGGTGGTGGAGAGTTGGTTGTGCTGCTTGAGCAGCCGTTCCAGCCGGATGTCCATATCCGAGTCGTCGGCAACGAGACACACCGCGCTGTCGGTCAGGCGGTGCGATCCCCGAACATCCTTTACCGAGTCCCCGAGCGATTGTTTCAGCAGCGCGATCAAGCTGTCGAGCTCCGCCGGTGCGGCGGAGTCGTCGTCGCTTTCCTTGTCCGCGCCGTCGGCGGCCTTGATCTTGGACAGATCGTCGCTGCCCCGGGTGACCGATTTGAAGGGTTTGCTGTCGAAGACGCCCACCGAGGGAATCCAGAATTCGTCGATCGGGTCGGTCAGCAGCAGCACCTCGACGCCGCGTGAGCGGAATCCTTCGAGTTGCGGGCTGCGCGATACCGCGGCGAGATCCTCGCCGGAAATGTAATAAATCGCGTCCTGACCGTCGCGCATCCGGCTCACATAGTCGGCGAGACTGGTGAGCGAGTCGCCGGCGGTGGAGTGAAAGCGGGCGATTTTCAGGATCTTTTCCCGGTGCTCGAAGTCTTCATATAAGCCTTCTTTTACGACCGCGCCGAAGTTATCCCAAAACGCGGCGAACTCTTCCGGCTCCGTTTCCGCCTTCTTCGCCAATTCGCTCAGCACGCGACTGCAGAGACCGGCGCGAATTTTCGTCAGGACGGGATTTTTTTGCAGCATTTCCCGGCTAACATTGAGATTCAGGTCTTCGGTGTCGACGATCCCGCGCAGGAATCGCAGCCAGGGCGGCAGCAATTCCTCGCAATCATCGGTGATGAACACCCGCTTGACGTACAGCTTGACCGCCTGTTTGCGGTCCGGGTGAAACAGGTCGAAAGGCTGCGCGCCCGGAACGAACAACAAGCCGGTGTATTCAATGACGCCCTCGGCCTTGAAATGCAGCGTCAGCCAGGGGTCGTCCATGGCGTGCGCCGTATGATGGTAGAATTCGGTGTATTGCGATTGGTCGATCGAGTCCCTCGGCCGCGTCCAGAGCGCGGATGCTTCGTTCACCGTCTCCGCCGCCGCATCTCCCTGATCCTCCCTTAACGTGATCGGGAAGGGGATGTGATCGGAGTAGGTCTTGATAATTTGGCGCAGCCGGTCGGCGGAGAGGAATTCTGCCGCGTCTTCTTTCACGTCCAGGATAATGCTGGTGCCGCGGCCCGGCCGCTCTGCCGACTCGACCGTGAATTCGCCCTTGCCGTCCGACGTCCAGCGCCAGGCGCCGTCGTCGCCGGCGGGGCGGGTGACCACCGTTACCCGGTCCGCCACCATGAAGGATGCGTAGAAGCCTACGCCGAATTGTCCGATTAGGTTGACGTCCTTGCCGGCGCCGTCGCCCAGTTGATCCAGAAAGGCGGCGGTGCCCGACCGCGCGATGGTGCCGAGGTTCTCGACCAGCTCGTCCCGGGACATGCCGGTGCCGTTGTCGGCGACGGTGATCGTCTTGGCGTCTTTATCGATGGCGATTTCAATGCGGAATTCGGGATCGCCGGCCGTCAACGCCGCATCGGTCAACGCCGCGTAGCGCAGCCGGTCGCAGGCATCGGCGGCATTGGAAATGAGTTCCCGCAAAAAAATCTCGCGCTCGCTGTAGAGCGAATGCACCACGATATCGAGCAGGCGGCTGACTTCTGCCTGAAAATGCTGTGTTTCGGGGGCCTTGCCTGCCGGCTTCTTTTTGCCGGCCGCGGGTTTTTTCGCCATGCTGTTCCGTTTCCTCGACTCAATCGGTGTTGGGATATTCGGAGCGATATATGTGTCGCCAAATTTAACGCTGCAAGGTCTTCCGGATTGTGCTCACATATCCGGTGATGCGAAACCGCGATCATAACGACGTGGCCGCTCGGGAGTCGCTGGTCGCCGAGATCGAGCGGGAGGTGCGCGAAACGCAAGTATACCTCGGCAAGGCGCATCTCGATCCGCGGGTTCTATCGGCGATTCGCGCGGTGCCGCGGCACGCATTTCTCGCCGACTCCCTGCGCGGTCGGGCCTATCGTAACCGACCCTTGTCGATCGGTCATGGGCAGACGATCTCGCAACCCTACATCGTCGCGGTGATGACCGACGCGTTGAACCTGACGCGGGATCAGCGTGTGTTGGAAATCGGTACCGGCTCCGGATACCAGACCGCCATTCTGGCCGAACTGGCGGGACGGATCTTTACCATCGAAACGGTGGCCGCGTTGTCCGAACAAGCGCAGGCGGCGCTCGCGGCGCAGGGCTATCGCAATATTCGGTTTCGCGTCGGCGACGGGAATGCCGGTTGGCCGGAGCACGCGCCGTACGATGCGATCATCGTCACCGCGGCGGCGGCGCAGATGCCGGGCGCCTTGATCGACCAATTGGCGCAGGGCGGCCGTATGGTTTTGCCACTCGGCCCGCAGGGCGGTACGCAAATGTTGATGCGGGTCGACAAGGACGCGGTGGGTCGGATTGTCGAAACCGCCATGTTGCCGGTCGCTTTCGTGCCGTTGGTCGCTTCCGGTTAAACGGTGCTCCGCGGCGGCGATTGCTCCCGGCGGGAACGGTAATTTTACTTGCCAGATCGAGTGGAAAACCGTTCTATGGACCGGCTATGACGACCTTATTCCCGGGTCGGGTGCGGGCGGTTCTGGGGCCGACGAATACCGGCAAAACGCATCTCGCCATTGACAGAATGCTCGGTCATGCCACCGGTATGATCGGATTTCCGCTCCGCCTGTTGGCGCGGGAAAATTACGATCGCGTGGTGTCGCTGAAGGGCTCGCGCGCGGTCGCGCTGATTACCGGCGAAGAAAAGATTATCCCGCCCAACCCCCAATGGTTCATCTGCACCGTCGAATCGATGCCGGTGGACCGGCCTGTCGCATTCCTCGCCATCGATGAGATCCAGCTATGCGCCGACCCCGAGCGCGGCCACGTCTTTACGGATCGCCTGTTGCATGCGCGCGGCACCGACGAAACGATGTTCCTCGGCGCCGACACGGTGCGCGCCCTGATCAAGCGGCTGGTCCCCGATGTCGAAATCGAAACGCGCCGGCGGTTCTCCAAATTGTCCTACACCGGCCCCCGCAAACTTGGCCGGCTGCCCCGGCGTAGCGCCGTGGTGGCGTTTTCGATCGACGAGGTTTATGCGCTGGCGGAGTCGATCCGGCGGCAGCGTGGCGGGACCGCCGTCGTTCTGGGGGCGTTGAGTCCGCGGACGCGGAACGCGCAGGTCGCGATGTATCAGGCCGGCGAAGTCGACTACATGGTCGCCACGGATGCGATCGGCATGGGCCTCAATATGGATGTCGATCATGTCGCCTTCGCGGGCACGCGAAAATTCGACGGCCGGCGGCCGCGGCCGCTGAACCGGGCGGAAATCGGCCAGATCGCCGGCCGCGCCGGGCGCCATATGAACGACGGCACGTTCGGCGTCACCAACGAGTTGTCGCCCTTCGACGAGGAGACGGTGGAAGCGGTCGAAACCCATAGTTTCGATGCGGTCGAGCGGGCCTATTGGCGCAAGACACGTCTCGACTTCCACTCGCCCAAGACATTGCTGAAGAGCCTGGAATCGCCGCCGCCGCGCCCCGAACTGGTCCGCGCCCGCGACGGCGAGGATTATGCGGTGCTTGCGCAGTTGATCCAGGATTCGCGCGTCATGGCGGTTGCGACCAATCCGGCGGCGGTGCGGCTGCTCTGGGATGTGTGCCAAATCCCGGATTTTCGCAAGATTTCGCCGGACCAACATGCCCGGCTGGTGCGGCGCGTATATCTGTCGCTGACCGACGGGCCGGATCTCGATGGCCGGTTGCCGGTGGATTGGGTGGCCGATCAAATCAGCCGCCTCGACGCGACCACCGGCGATATCGACACGCTGACGAACCGTATCGCCCATATCCGTACCTGGACCTATATCAGCCATCGGGGCGATTGGCTGGACGACAATGTCCATTGGCAGGAGCGCACGCGCGCGATCGAGGACAGGCTCTCCGACACGCTGCATCTGAAGCTGACCCAGCGCTTCGTCGATCATCGGGCGGCGCTGATCGATCGACGACGGGAAGACGGCACGCAGCTCCTGTCGGCAGTGACCGCAAGCCATGAGGTGGTGGTCGAGGGCGAACGGGTCGGAACGATGGTGGGAATGTCCTTCGTTCCGGAGGACGGTCTCGAACAGCGGCGCACGGTGCTGGCTGCCGCCCGCCGCGCGGTCGCCCAGGAGCTGCCGCGCCGGGCCGCCTACATCGCCGCGGATGACGACGGCAGCTTTGCCTTGACCAATGAGGGGCGGCTGGCGTGGCGCGGAGTCGATGTGGCGCGTCTGTGCGCCGGGCGCGGATTGCTGTATCCCGGCGTCGAGGTGCTGCGCAATGATATCATGGAGAGCAATTCGCGCGACGTGCTGCGGCGCCGTCTCGAGGGTTGGCTGGACCGGCATATCCGCAAGCGATTGAAATGTTTGTTCGCGGCGCTCGACGCCGAATTGCCGGCCCCGGCCCGCGGCCTGGTTTTTCAGCTTTCGGAGTGTCTCGGCTCGCAGGCGCGGCAGGACGTTCGCACGCTTATCGACACTCTGGGCCCGTCGGGGCGCAAAGCCGTCGCCGCGCTTGGCGTGCGCATCGGCGCCCAATCGGTGTTCTTCCCCGCGCTTGCAAAGCCCGCGGCGGTGCGTCTCCGCGTAATTCTCTGGGCGGTATCGCAGGGGAAGCCGGTTCCCGACATTCTTGCCGGTGCGGCGGACCGGCCGGAGCTGCCGGCGGCGCGGCTGGCCAAGGGGTGTTGGGCCGCGGCGGGATATCGGGTGCTCGGCAGCCGGGCCCTGCGGGTCGACCGGGTGGAGCGGCTCTCGGCCGCGTTGCGCCGCCGCGCGCGCGAGGGGCCGATCGCGGAATCTCCGGATTTGATCCACCTTGCCGGTTGCGCCGGAGAGGAGCTGGCGGTCGTGCTCGACAGGCTCGGCTTCAAAGCGCGCAAAACCAAGGATGGGGCCGTCTTCGTGGCCAAGCGCCGGCCGGGTCTGAAAGGGCGGCCGCGGCGGAAAGCAACCGCAAAGGACGGCGGCGCGCAACCCCGTGACAGCAGCGCCTCGCCGTTTGCCGCGCTCGAAGGACTGGTGCCGGCCAAGTGACGGAAACGGCTGCGGATAGGCTCCGGATCGACAAATGGCTCTGGCATGCGCGCTTTTTCAAGAGCCGGACATTGGCGGCGAAGCGCGTCACGGCGGGCGGTCTCCGCATCAACCGAAAACTCATCAACAAACCGAATCATCCGGTTCAGACCGGCGACGTGCTCACTTTCACCACCGGGCCACGTGTCCGGGTGTTAAAGATTGCGGCGCTCGGGGAGCGCCGGGGGCCGGCGCCGGAAGCGCGCCTTTTATACGAGGACCTGACGCCGCTGCCGGCGCCGAGCGAAGGCAAAGCGCCCTCGGAACAGGCGCCGTCCCGGGAACCGGGAGCCGGGCGGCCGACCAAGAAAGACCGGCGGGCGGTGGAACGCCTGAAACAGGACGGCGATTGGTCTTAGTCGCGCCGGAGTCCGCCGGGCGGCCGCCTGGTTCAGGAAATCTTGCGCAGGATCAGGCTGAAATTGTTGGACGGCATGTCCACGATCTCTTCCAAGCGCAGTCCGTATTGCCGCGCCTCCGATTCGATATCTTCCACGTCGCGCAGTCCCCATGACGGATTCCGTTGCCGAAGGGAAGCATCGAACGCGGCATTTGTCGGGGCGGTGTGACGGCCCCGCCGCATGTAGGGGCCGTAGAGATATAGAACGCCGTCTTCGGCCAGCACCGCGCCGGCGCCCCGCAGCAGCGCCTGGCAGGCCGACCAGGGTGCGATATGAACCATATTGATGCACAGGATGGCGGCGGCCTCGTCGATCGGCCACGGCTGCGCCGCCACGTCGAGCGCCAGGGGCGGGCATAGATTGGCGCCGCCGCTGGCTTGTCCATGGGCGGAAATACTGTCCAGCACCGCGGGATCCAGATCGCTCGGCTGCCACATGAGGTTCGGGAAGTGTGTCGCGAAATGGGCCGCGTGTTCGCCGGATCCGCTGGCAATCTCCAGGACTAACCCGGAAGGCGGCAAGATGCGCCGCAAAACCGTTGCGATCGCGTCGCGGTTACGCTGGGTTGCCGGGTAATAGCGGCGCAAATCCTTGGACTCGGTCATGGCAACGTTCCATTTGTGCAGGCGCGTCGGAATGGGTGTGACGCTATGCCAATCATCGCCGCGGAACAAGCCGCTGGCCGGTATGCGAATACACCATTTTCGGGAGCTCTCATCTGTGCTAACTCCCGGACATGCTAGCTCATGTGAAAGCATTCTTGCAGGACCGAAAAGGCCGCGCCCGCGCGGCCGATGGCCGGCATGATGACGAGGAGTTGCGGCTCGCCGCGGCGGCGCTGTTGATCGAGGCGGCCCGGCTCGACGGGCAATTCGATCCGAAAGAACGCACCCGCGTGGCGGAGGTCTTGCAGACGCGGTTCCGGCTCGATGCCGCGGAAGTAACGTCTTTGATCGATGCTGCGGGGTCGGCGGTAGACGGGTCGGTCGAAATTTATGGCTTTACCCGGATGATAAAGCAGAACTACGACCATGATGAACGTGTAAGGCTGGTCGAGATGTTGTGGGAAGTCGCGTATGCTGACGGCGAGCTGCATCCATTCGAAGCGAATCTATTGCGCCGGGTGTCCGGTCTTTTGTATGTCACTGATCAAGAAAGTGGGGCGGCGCGCAAACGCGTGATGTCACGCCTGGGTTCCATCAATCACCCAAACAACCGGTAAAGGCGAAGGGCGGGCTTTGCTGCGCGCGCGATAAAAAGGGGAAGGAGTTTCCGAATGACCTATGTCGTCACCGAAAATTGCATCAAGTGCAAGTATCAGGACTGTGTCGAAGTCTGTCCGGTGGATTGTTTCTATGTCGGCGAAAATATGCTGGTGATCCATCCAGACGAGTGTATCGATTGCGGTGTGTGCGAGCCGGAATGTCCGGTCGAGGCCATTCTCCCGGATACGGATGGCGGCGCCGAGCAATGGCTCGAGCTTAACCGCGACTACTCGGAAAAGTGGCCGAACATTACCCGCAAGGGCGAACCGCCGGCAGACGCCGATACCTACAAGGACGAAACGGGCAAATTCGACAAATATTTCAGCGCCAACCCGGGCGAGGGCTAATCCCGCGGCGAGGGCTAATCCCGCGTCGGCGGAACCGGTCGCCGGTCTGGGCATCGGTGCGGTCGGCCCTGTAAATCATCGGAAATTTGTGCTATAGAGTATCCCGTGACGCCCTGGCGGGACAAAATTCGCACGGAATTTGCTTTGAGGGAAATCCGGCTCGAGAATCGAGCCGGATTCGCGATTCACGGGCGGTTTCCGGGGCTTGTGTCGGCGGCGGGTGCTGAAACGACGGTGTCTGCGGGGGGATTGGCACGGGCCGGCCTGACGGCGCGCAAAGGTTGAGCACTTCGCGGGTAACATCAATCAAACGACTCGGGCGATCGCTGGCGGGCGATTTTCGAAATCCACGGAAACTATGAGAGAGACGCAGATGGCTGCGAAAATGACTTTCAAGAAGAATGACTGGGTCGTTTATCCGACCCACGGCGTCGGCAAGGTAACCGGAATCGAGGATCAGGAGATCGATGGATTCTCGCTGAAACTTCTGGTCATCAGTTTTGAGAAGGACCGCATGACATTGCGGGTTCCCGTCGGCAAAGCGGATGATTCCGGTTTGCGGAAGCTGTGTTCCAAGGACGAAATGAAGAACGCACTCAAGACCTTAAAGGGCAGGAGCCGGGTCCGGCGTACGATGTGGAGTCGTCGAGCCCAGGAGTACGAGGCGAAGATCAATTCGGGCGATCCGATTGCAATCGCCGAGGTCGTGCGGGACCTTCATCGCGGCGCAGGACAGCCGGATCAATCCTATAGCGAACGGCAGATATATCAGGCGGCGCTCGAACGGCTTTCGCGCGAGTTGGCCGCGGTGGAATCGATCGAAGAAGAAGCCGCCGCGCTCAAGCTTGAGGAAATATTGCAGGCCGCATAGGCTGACGCCCCGCAATGTTGCTCGACGGCGTCGCTTGCTGAGCCAACAAAGAAGCGGAAAAATTCCTGGTCGGGCACAGGTGAGTGGGGGGTATGCCGGAGGTTTACGCGGCGCAAGGCCGGAGCGGCTTGCGGCAGCCAGAGGAGCGTCCGGACTTCGGCATCGCGATGCCCGGGGCCGGTCGCATCTGGGCGATCGGCGCGGTGCATGGCGATGTCCGGCGGCTCGAACGCCTGCACGACGCCATCGCCGACCAGATACGGTTCGGCGACCGGATCGTGTATCTCGGCAACATGATCGGCCATGGCGCTGAAATCCGAGAGACCGTCGACGAATTGGTGCGATTTCGCCAGGTCTTTCTGGCGCGGCCGCCCTTCGTGCATCCGCGGGACATTATCCATCTGCGCGGTCAGCAGGAAGAGATCTGGCAAAAACTCCAGCAATTGCAATTCGCGGTAAATCCCCACGAAGTGCTTCGTTGGGCTTTTGCGCATGGCGCCGAGGCGACCTTGCGGGCCTATGGCGGCGATGCGGAAACCGCGCTGGCCTGCGCGCGCGGCGGCGCCGTCGCGCTTACCCGCTGGTCCGGTTCGTTGCGCGATGCAATGCGCGCGCGTCCGGGCCATGTTGCCCTGATGAACGGCCTGCATCGGAGTGCCTATACGCCGGACCGCTCGTTGCTGTTCGTCAATTCGGGCATCAACCCGCAGAGCGCAGTCGATCAACAGGCCGATGCGTTCTGGTGGAGCAGCGACGATTTTGCGTCGATCAGCGCACCCTTCGACGGTTTCCAAAACGTCGTTCGGGGATTCGATCCGGCTCGGGGCGGTTTCAAGATCACGCCCTGGACGGTCAACCTGGATGGCGGTTGCGGCTTCGGCGGGTCGTTGATCGCGGCCTGTTTTACGCCCGATGGCGAGATTTGCAGCCGATTGGACGCGTGAACCGCGCACGCCTCAATGTCCGATTAATGTGATCGGGTTTTGGGGATTTTAATTCAATGTTTCAAAATCTTTATCGCTTGTTCACAATAATTTCATCAATAAGATTGGAATCGTTCTATAATTTTCCTACTTAAAATCCGACTTATTTGATAATATATTAAAGGGGCCAGCGGAAAATATCCCGATTTCCGGCGGCGCCTACCTTGACCAGAACGGTATCTGCAAAATGGCGCATATCGACGATCCGACAACCCAACAGGCGAATTTGCGGTTCATTCGAGCGGCGATGCGTGAGCCGCTGCTCGAACGCGAAACCGAATACGCCTATGCCCGGCGCTGGCGCGACGACGGCGACGAGCACGCATTGCACGAGCTGGTGCGCGCCTATATGCGGCTTGTCATCAGCACGGCGGCGAAATTCCGCAATTACGGTTTGCCGATGGGCGACCTTGTGCAGGAAGGCAGCATCGGGCTGATGCAGGCCGCGGCGCGATTCGATCCGGAGCGGGGCGTACGCTTTTCGACCTATGCCACCTGGTGGATCCGGGCGGCGATGCAGGATTATATCCTGCGGAACTGGTCGATCGTTCGGACCGGTACGACATCGGCGCAAAAATCGCTGTTCTTCAATTTGCGCCGCTTGCGCGCGCGGATCGAAGGCAATGCGGGTGGAAGGTTGAGTCACGAAGGACGCAGCTCGATCGCGGAAGAACTCCGGGTGCCGCTTGCCGAAGTCGAATCGATGGAAATGCGGCTGTCCGGCAGCGACCAGTCATTGAACGCGCCGGTGGCCGACGAATCGGACGGCGCCTGGCAGGATTTCCTGCGGGATGAAAGGCCGAGCCCGGAGCAGGTGGTTACCGGATTGCGGGACGCCGAGACACGGTCGCGCTGGCTCAATGACGCCCTGACGCAACTGACCGATCGGGAGCAGACGATCATCCGCCGCCGGCGCCTGCGCGAAAATGGCGCGACGCTCGAAGAACTCGGCAAGACCCTGGGTGTGAGCAAGGAGCGGGTTCGGCAGCTTGAACAGCGCGCCTTGGCCAAGCTGCGCGTTCACATCGAACGTCAGGCGGAACAGCCCACCGATCTGTTCGCCGACGCGTAGTCGCCGCTGCGTAATCGCCGCCGTGGCCGGTCCGTTCGCCGGCCGGCCGTGCAGCGATTTCAAGGGGCGGCATCGAGAATCTCGATTTGTTCCGGATGGGTCGCTTCGATCATCGGCCCGTTTCGGGAGTCGAGCCAGCCGCGCACGCGAATATTCCGTCCCCTCAGAGCCGCCGGCGACAGGCCGGCCGCGTCGAAGTGACGCCGGAAACGGTTGCGCACGGTGATGGTGAAATCCCGCCGCCAATCGTCGCCGAAATTCAGATAGGTCCGGTCGCGCACCGTTGCGACGGCGCGAACCTGCCCCTCGACCAGCTGGAATGTGCCGATATCGGCGCCGGCGTCGGTGTCGCGCCGGATGCGATAGAACGGATGGCGCCAAATGCCGCGGCGTTGGAGGCGCGCCTGCCGTTCGAGGTCGAGCATGACGGGCACCGCGGCACGATTGTCCCGAAAGCTGTAAACGCGGGCCATGCCGAGCGATAGCATGGCGCCTTGGATCCAGGTTCCCGCGGTACCGGCGAGATGGGCCAGCACCCGGCCGTGGCGATCCATCCGGCGCCGCCGAAATGCAGCGATACCGTCTTATTGAGCGTCAGGCGGGCGAGCGCCTGCTTGGATTCTTCGGCGAGCGGCCAGGTCTTGAAGCCGCGTCGGCCGAGCGGCAGTTTCGGCGCCTGCAATCCGACCAGGCGCACCTCCCGTCCGTCCCGCAGCTTCACCGTGTCGCCGTCGACGATCTCGACCACCACACCCGGTTTGTCGCCACGCGTCAGGCCCGCCGGCAGGGTGACGTCGGCGGCGGCGCCGGAGACGCCGCCTAGAAGCAGCAACAGTGTCAGTAGGGTCCGCATTGGCGGACTATACCGCAAAGCCGCCGCCGCCGCGCCAAACGGGCTATGCAGGTGTCGCAGGGTTGCATACATTATGGAATGATCGGCCCGTAAAGCCGGCGCCTAACGACAGGATGAACTGTGGAAGCCACTTCGCAGCGCGAGCTGTTTCCTGAAATCGACCCCTTCGAAACCGGCTGGTTGCGAGTCGACGACATTCATACCTTGTACTGGGAACAATCGGGCAATCGCAATGGCATTCCGGCGGTCTTTCTGCATGGCGGGCCAGGATCCGGCGCGACGCCGGCGCATCGCCGTTTTTTCGATTCAACCCATTACCGCATCATCGTCTTCGATCAGCGAGGCGCCGGCCGGTCGACACCGCTCGGCGAGCTGAACGACAACACGACGGCGCACCTCGTCCAGGATCTGGAAAAGCTGCGGGAACATCTCGGTCTCGAGCGATGGCTGTTGTTCGGCGGGTCGTGGGGCTCCAGCCTCGCCTTGGCGTACGCGCAGGCCTATCCCGAACGGTGCATCGCCCTGGTGCTGCGCGGCGTTTTCCTGTGCCGCAAGGCGGAGGTCGACTGGTTCATGTTCGGCATGCGCCGCATCTTTCCGGAGGCCTGGCGGCGATTCACCGAGTTCCTGCCGGCGTCGGAACGGGATGATCTGCTTGGCAATTATTACCGGCGCCTGATCGATCCCAATCCCGACATCCACATGCCCGCGGCTCGTGCCTGGAGCCAGTACGAAGGGTCGTGCTCGACGCTGTTGCCAAACCCCGGCACCGTCGCCTCGCTTGCAGACCCGAATATCGCCCTCGGTCTTGCCCGCATCGAGGCGCATTACTTCGTGAACGATCTTTTCATGGGCGAAGGGGATCTCCTCCGCGCCGCCGATCGCCTGACCGGTATTCCGGGTGCGATCGTGCAAGGACGATACGACATCATTTGTCCGATCGAATCGGCGGACGCGCTGTCCCGCGCATGGCCTGACGCCGACTATGTCATCGTTCCCGACGCCGGGCATTCAGCGATGGAAACCGGCGTTCGCGCGGCGTTGCTGGCCGCGACGAACGGCTTTCGCCGTCTACGCTAGATCAACCTGCCTTTAATTGGGATCAATTGAAGGCAGAAAAGTTGATCGATTCTATAAAGACAGAGCAGGTTATGGGCGCCCAATCGGGCGCACGCTTCTCAAGGCATGGCCGCCGCCTTGCGCCGTCCGTGCGGTGCCGTATGATGCCGGCCATGGTGGTTGGAAACCGGAATCTGCATCGTCAGGGTCCCGCCCGCGCGGGCCGGCATATCGTCGCGATCTGCGCGGTGCTCGCAATGGCGTCATTGTCGATCGGGCCGGCGCGCGCCAACGATTCGCCGGCCATGATGTTTCTCGGCGGCGGCTATACCGGGGATATTCTGGCCGATCGGGAATCGGGCGGCGTGTTTTCCTTTCACTTTCGTAGCGGACCGGAATTCGAGGTCTTGCATGTGCGGCCATCGGTTGGCGGCCTGATCGCCACCAACGGTTCCGCCTATGGCTGGCTTGGCCTGAATCTGGACCTGTATTTCGGCAGTCGAATCGTCGCAACGCCAAGCACCGCCATCGGTGCGTACGGCAAGGGCAACGGGCAGGACCTCGGCGGTATCCTGAAATTCCGCAATGGGCTTGATGTCGCCTGGCGGTTTGACGATTGGACGCGTCTGGGCGTCGGTTTTCACTACATGTCGAATTATGGCATCGAGGATCGGGATCCGGGCATCGCCTCGGTGATGCTGTTCTATGCCCATCCGCTGGGCAGCCTGATTCCCTGATCCGGCCTCGGGCGGTAGTCCGATACATCCCGCCGACTCAAGGCGATAGATAATATCCTTGCGCCGCCGTTAACCCTTTTTTCAAAGGTCCGCTCCTACTCTTTGCGGAACCCGCGCGGGCGGAAACCGCACGACCGTTTCGTGTCGTGCAGATGCCCAAAATCATACAACGAAATCAATGTGAAGCGGGAATTGGAAACTCGGAACGGCTGGATGGCTCCAGTCCCGGCATTCGAGAGAGGTTGTTCGTGCGGAAAATATCTAAGCGTCCGTTTGTCCGGGTGCCCGTCCTGTTCCTGTGTACAGCCGTCGCGTGGTCGAACGCGATGTCCCATTCATTTCCTGCGCATGCGGCCGGTAAAACGGTTCTGGCCGCGGCCCGCACGGCGGTCGGCGCCCGGCATTCCAAGGCGGCGTTCCTGGAAGATGTGCGCCGGGTCGTGCGTGCCTATCCGCAACAGGCGCCGGATACCATCCGAAACGCCATTCTCAACCGGCCGAACGCCGCCAACGATATTGCGATGGCCGGCCTTCAGGCGGCGCCGGACCAAGCGCCGCAAATCCTGGAGGCGGCCCGAACCTTTTCGAAGAACTTGCCGGCTGCCGACCCCGCGACGGTTCGGCGTCTGAAGGCGGCTCACAAGAGCGGCAGCCAGGCATTCTACGACGCGGTCACCGCGGCGGTCGAAGCGAACCCGGACCGGTTCCTGTCGACCTATGACGCAGCGGTCAAGATCGGCGGCAAGGATCCCAATACGGCGCTGGCCGCGGCCAACGGCCTTGTCCGGGTCGGCAAGATCGACGTCGTCAACCTCAACGCACAAACCGTCGCCGCCCCTGCTTCTGGATTTCCGATCGGCACCACCTCCTTGATCGCGCTCGGTGCGTTGGGCGTCGGCGGCGCCATCATCGGCTTTACCGCCACCGGGGCCGGATCCGGCGGCGGCGGGGGCGTCCAGCTTATACCTGAATTCGATGTCAATTACGGGCTCAGCAACATCAACGCTCAGGTCGCCTATAGCCGCGGCTGGACCGGTTCGGGAGTCCGGATTGCGGTGTTCGACAACGGTTTCGACATGGATCATCCGGAATTCACCTTGAAGTTCGTCGCGCCGCTCGATCCCGTGGATCTCGACCTCGTGCCGGAGAAGGATCCGCTGGATTCGACCCACGGCACCCATGTGGCCGGCATCGCCGCGGGGGCGCGAAACAATCTGGGCAGCCATGGAGTTGCCTACGGTGCGACGATCATCCCGGTGCGGGTTGGCGATGTCTTTGGCATCGATACCTCGAATGCCGTTCTGGGTTCGGCGCTTGATCACGCGATCGCCAACGGCGCCGCGGTCATCAACAACAGCTGGGGCACCAGCGATTTCGATACCGTGACGTTGTTCGATGGCACCTTCGACGTTGTCGGCCCGTCCTCCGCGACGGACGGCGGTTTCACGCCGGCGGTGCTTGCCAAGTGGCAGAACGCCGCCACTGCCGGGATCGTCTCGATTTTCTCAGCCGGCAATGACGGCTTCAATTCGGCGACCGGGCAGGTCCCGCTCTTCGACACCGCGACCGGAAATTTCGTCCGATTCGGGACCAGCGTCGAGGTCGGCGCGGCGTCGACCTTGTTCAGCGCCGATCAGCCGAGCCAGGAATCGGTCCTGCCGCTGAATCAGCCGGGCCTGGCCGGACTTTGGCTCGCTGTCGTCGCTACGGACTCGAACAATCGAATTGCCAGTTTCAGCAATGGCTGCGGTGTTGCGCAGAATTTCTGTCTCGCGGCGCCGGGCGTCAATATCGTCTCGAGCGTCGAGCCGGCGGACAGCGCCAGCGGCTACGGCATTCTGTCCGGCACTTCGATGGCGGCGCCGCATGTCGCCGGCGCGATTGCGGTGCTCAAGCAGGCGTTTCCGAGCCTGACCCCAACGCAGATCGTCGATCTGCTGCTGACCACGGCGACCGATCTGGGCGCGCCGGGGATCGACGCCGTTTACGGTCGCGGCCTGCTGAACCTGTCGCAGGCAACGGTGCCCCTCGGCGTCATGCGTTTGGCGACCCCCGGCGGGCCGGCGGCGTCTTCCGCGACCGTGCCCTCGAGCGGAATCGCGCTCGGCGCCGCCTTCGGCGATGCCTTGTCCAAGTCCTCGCTCGCGCTGGGTGCGTTCGACGATTATGACCGCGTCTATCAGGTGAATCTGCGGGACTTCGTGGCCCAGGCGCCGCGCGAGACTTTCGACACGCGGTTCGGCCGGTTTGCCGACCGGACGGAAACCCAGACGATCCAGGCTGGCAACCAGACAATCGCCTTCAACATCGCCTCGGCCAGCCGCGACGGCATCGTGCCGCGCTTCGCCGATGCGGGCGGGCAGGGGCCGGCGAAGGACGTCACCTCGGCGTTTCTGCGTCTCTCCGGCGACGGCGCCGAATATACCATGAGCTACAAGCACGATCCGGCCCGGATGTTTTCCGGCGGCGCGGGCGATTTGCACGAGAGCGGATTGCTGGGCTCCCGCCATGCCCTGGTCAACCCGTTCTTCTCGTTCTTCGAATCCGGCTATGCCTGGTCGATGAGCCAGGATTACGGGAAATATGGCTCTTTCCGCGTCGGATTCTTGGGCACCCAGGGCAGCGACGAAACCTCCGACGCCCCGGCCGGCGCGGCTACCGGAACGCTGATCGAGCATAGCATGGCGCTGGGCAAGCGCCTCCGGGTCGGGCTGCAGGGCGGCGCCATGCGGGAAACCGGAACCCTGCTCGGCTCCCGTCTCGACGGCGGATTCGGCAATCGGCCGGCGTCGACCACGGGTTTCGGCGCGGTCCGCGTGGAGGCCCGGCTGACCGATAACATCCGCCTGTTCGGCAGCTACAGCCGGGGCGTGGCCACGCTCGACCTGGCCGGCGACTCGGTGTTGTCGGAGATTTCGCTGCTGTCGGCGGAAAGTTTCAGCGGCGGTCTGATCGGCACCGATCTGTTCCGGCGGCGCGACCGCTGGGGCCTGGTGGCGACGCAGCCGCTGCGTATTTCGTCGGGCGATGCGACCTTCCACTACACGTCCGGGTACACCTCCGCCGGCGACTACGCGGTTTCCAAGGATTCCGTCTCTCTAACGCCGTCCGGCGGCAGGTCGATTTCGAGCTGTTTTACGGGCTGGATTTCGGTAAAGCGGCGTCGATCGACGCCACGGTGGGCTATTCCCTGCAGCCGGGCCATGCGGCCGATAGCGGGAGCGAAACCTACGGCATCGCCAAGCTGCGCGTTCCGTTTTAGGGCGCGCCGAAACGCACGCCGGGGCTTCATGCCGGGAGGGTTGTGCTATAACCCTTGCGGCGCGGCGCCCGTAGCTCAGCCGGATAGAGCACCAGATTCCTAATCTGGGGGTCGCAGGTTCGAGTCCTGCCGGGCGCGCCATTTCCTGTGAAATGGCCGCCCTCTTCCCAACAAGTAAGTTCGAGCGAAGTTCGAACGGTGCGCCATTTCCTACGATGTCGGATCGGGAGACATAGGAAACGGATTATGAATGACCCGGCGCCTCCGGCGCCGGCCGATGCTCACGTGCTCAGCATGTCGGTGAACGCCGGCACGGGCAGCGCGAGCAGGCGATCGTGCTCCAGGCAAAGCTCTACGATGGCCGCGGCCTGTTTGGGAGCGAAGCGCCCGGCGACGCTGCGCTCGAACTTCTCGACCAGCAGCGGGATGCCTTCGGCGCGCCGGGCGGGATCGCCGAGCGGCTGCAGCACTTCGATCAACGGGGTCCGCGTGCCGTCCGTGAAGAAGACCTGGATCGAGTTCGGATTAAGCTTCCGGGCGGGATCGCGATAGGCTTCGGTGTAGGCCTCGCATTCGGTGAGGCGCATGAGGCCGCGCAGGCGGTCGATGCGTGGGTCGGCGGCCGCTTCGTCCTCGTAGTCCGCCGCGTTCAGCCGGCCGTGGAGCAGGGCCACCGCCACCGCGTATTGCAGGCAATGATCGCGGTCGGCGGCGTTTCGCAACGGGCCGGTCTTGTCGATAATCGCGAGCGTACGGTTGTGGCTTTGGAGCTCGATGCGGGCGATGTCGTCGACGCGGCCGTTCAGTTCGCCGTGCATCCGGATTGCCGCTTCGACCGCGGATTGGGCGTGAATCACCACCGGGGCCTGAATCTTGAACAGGACGCCGGTCATGACGCGGCCGTCGAAGGCGATGGTGTTGCGGAATGGCTCGCCGCCGAAAAAGACCTTGTTGAAGCCCCATTTCGGGTGCGTGAGCACCTGGGGATAGCCCGGTTCGCCGGCAACCGCCATGTGCGCGAATCGCACCGACCGCGCCGCGGCCTCGGCGGCCGCCCAGCCCTTGCGCGGGCCCGTGTTCGAGCCATACCGATGCAGGGCCAGGCTGGGTTCGAAGAACGCCAGCGACACGGCATTTGCGATCTGCTCTCGGCTGCCGCCGAGCATGCCTGCGAGCGTTGCCGTGGCGCCGATCTTCAGGAACAGCACGTGATCGATGCCGTGATTGCTGAGCGCGTTTTCCATGCCCAGCACACCTTGAATCTCGTGCGCCTTCACCATCGCTTCGAGCACCGTGCGCATGGTGAGCGGCGGTCGCCCGGCGGCGGCGCCGCGGCGGCTCAGGCTGTCGGCCAGGGCGAGGATGGGGCCGACATCGTCCGACGGGTGGCATGTCTGCGCTGCGGTCCAGGTATCGTTGAAGTCGAGCCAGCGCACCAGGCAGCCGATGTTGAATGCGGCCACCGCCGGATCGAGTCGATAGGGCGTGCCCGGAACGCGCGCGCCGTCGGGCACGCCGGCGCCGCCCGCCGGCGG
>JBFFGE010000023.1:0-33871 GCA_041557595.1 Alphaproteobacteria bacterium | reverse complement strand
GGGCCTGGCCACACCCGCCGCCAGCCAAAGCCGGGGCGAACTGGAAAAGCTCGAGAAAGAGATCAAAGCGACCCGGGGCCGCGAAGCCGCGCTCAACCAGAAATCGCGGGCGTTGGCCAAGGAACTCGACGCCCTGCGGGGCCGCCTCATCTCCGGTGCGCGGGCCGCCCATGAAGGCGAAGCGCGGCTGACCCGGCTCGAAACCGACCTTCGGGAGACCAAGGCGACTGTTCGGACACGCGAAGAAGCCCTGCTGCATCGCCGCCGCCAATTGACCGCTACGTTGAGCGTTCTGGAACGTCTGTCGCGCAACCCGCCGCGGGCGCTGATGTTATCGCACGGGAAACCGATCGAGGTGGTCCGCCGGTCGATGTTGCTGCGGGCCACGCTGCCCACGATTCAGAGCCGGGCGAACGATTTACGGGAGGAAATCGCCGAACTCAATGAAACCCGCGCCGCGCTTGCCGGCCAACTTGCGGAATTGCGGGATGCCGGGCGCGATCATCAGTCGCTCAAGCAGCAACTGGAAAAACTGATTTCGCGAAAGGCGACGCTGCTCAAGCAGACCGAGACGGAAAAATACCGAATTACCTTGAGAATGAAAAAACTCGCCCGCGAGGCCCGCAATCTCAAGGAACTTTTTCAACGCCTCGAGGAAGACCGGCCGCCGCCCCCGCGCACCGCGCCACTGGCGGGCCGCGCGCCGGATGCGCAACCCCCGCGAAACGCGCCACCCCCGCAGCAAACCGCGCGCCTGACCGTGCCGAAACCCGCCCTGCTGCGGCCGTTCCCGAGGCGCGGCCCGATCACATTTCCCGCTCGCGGGCAAATAACTCGGCGCTATGGCGAAAATACAGGATATGGTAACACTTCCAGAGGTATCACAATTGCAACGAGACCGGCGGCTCGAATTATTGCGCCACATGACGGCAGAGTGGTGTTTGCGGGTCCGTTCCGCGGTTATGGGCAAATATTGATTATTGAGCATGACGGCGGATATCATACTTTGCTCGCTGGGCTTGCCCAGGTTGACGGTAGCGTCGGACAGTGGCTGCTCGCGGGTGAGCCGGTCGGTGTAATGGCCCGATCGAAGAATGGAACGCCACAGCTCTATGTCGAACTTCGCCGCCGCGGGCAGCCGGTCAACCCGCAACCGTGGTTTGCCCAGTCTGCAAGCAAGGCGAGAGGATAAGCCGAGTATGCTCCACGGCTTCAGGAATTTGAGAGCAATAGTTGGAACGAGTATCTTAGAGAGGAACGTGCTGGTATGAAGCGCGATATGCCCAAACTGCTCACCGCGGTGGCGATTGGAGCACTGGTCAGTGCCCTGTTTCTGATCCCGGCGCCAACCGGATTGGCAGCCCCCGATAAACCCGAGACCTATCGCATGCTCGAACTGTTCGGCAATGTGTTCGAGCGTGTCCGCAAGGATTATGTCGAAGAAAAGTCCGATGAAGAGCTCATCGAAGCGGCCATTACCGGCATGCTTACCCATCTGGATCCGCACTCCGCCTTCCTCAACAAGCGGCGGTTTCGCGACATGCAAGTCCAGACCAAGGGCGAGTTCGGCGGCCTCGGGATCGAGGTCACCATGGAAAAAGGGTACGTCAAAGTGGTCTCCCCGATCGACGACACACCCGCCGATCGGGCCGGCCTGAAGCCGGGCGACCTGATTACCCATCTCGACGGGGAGCAAATCCAGGGTCTCACGCTGAGCGAGGCGGTGACCAAGATGCGTGGCCCGATCAAGAGCGCCATCAAACTCACCATCCGCCGCGGCACGAAGAAGCCCTTCGACGTTTCCATCGTCCGCGACCGCATCCGCATTCAAAGCGTACGGTCCCGGCCGGAGGGCAAGATCGGCTATATTCGCATCAGCAGTTTCAGCGAACAGACCGACAAGGGACTGAAACGGGCGGTCGAGAAGCTGAAGAAGAAACTCGGCGACGAGTTGATGGGCTATGTGCTCGATCTTCGCAACAATCCGGGCGGCCTCCTGGATCAGGCGATTACGGTGAGCGACAGTTTCCTCGAACAGGGCGAAATCGTCTCGACGCGCGGACGCCATGAGGATACCGGACAACGATTCAATGCAACGTCCGGCGACCTGACCGACGGCAAACCCTTGATCGTGATGATAAACGGCGGCTCGGCCTCGGCTTCCGAAATCGTTGCCGGCGCGCTCCAGGACCATCGGCGCGCGATCATTGTCGGCACGAAAACCTTCGGGAAAGGATCGGTCCAGACGATCATCCCGCTCGGGCGCAACGGCGCCATTAAGTTGACGACGCAGCGGTACTACACGCCGAGCGGCCGCTCGATTCAGGCCAAGGGCATCGATCCGGACATCGAAGTCAAGCAGGCGCGCCTCGTCCCGGTCGATACGCCGGCGGCACGGCGGTCCGAGCGCGATCTTCGGGGGGCCCTTGAAAACGAAGAGGAATCAAAGCCCGAAGAAACGCCGAAGCCGGGCGCCGAAGGCACGCCGAATGTCACGGCCGAGGATGCCAAGGCAAAAACAACGCCGGAAGACTTTCAGCTTACCCGCGCGCTGGATTTGTTGCGCGGCATCGCGATGTTCCGAAGTCGGATGGTGAATTAAGGGTCTTTCGCCCTGAAAATACCGTTCCGCAAATCAGAGGCCAACGATTCCGGCAGCGCCGGAACCGTTAGGCCATCGGTGCGCGGCCCCCGGGGGTCGCGTGTCTTCGGCTCGCTGGTGTTGCTCGCCTGGGTGCTGTGTCTTACCACCTTGATCGGCGGCGCGGCCTGGCTTTACCTGAATTACGATCCCGAAGCGGCGGCGCGCGGGACCGCGCCGCGAGCCTCGATCGCCCTGTCGAAATTCCGCGAGGCGACCCCGGACGAAACCGCCGCAGCCCCATCGCCGGACGAGGGTTCCGCCGCCGCCCCGGTCGCTCCTGCGGCGCCGAGCACCCGGACGGACACGGCGTTGGCGGGGCTGCACCCGCACCCCGATCCCGGGTTACTGGAAAAAACCGATCTCGGCCCCTTACCCGTCGTCGGCAAAGATGGCCGCGCCGCATGGCGGGTCTATGCCCGGCCGTTCAGCCAGGTCGAAAAACGGCCCCGGATCGCGATCGTTCTGATGGGATTGGGAATTTCCGCGCGCGAAACGCAATTGGCGATTGAAAGCCTCCCGGGGCCCGTCTCGCTGTCTTTCGCGCCCTTCGGAAAGAACCTGGACGCCCTGGTCGAATCGAGCCGCCGCAAGGGTCATGAAGTCCTCCTCGATCTTCCCATGGAGCCGGTGGACTTCCCGCGCAACGACCCCGGCCCTCATACCTTGCTGACCAGCGTGTCGATCGATCAGAACCTCCGCCAACTCGAGTGGGTCCTGAGCCGCGTCACCGGGTATGTCGGTGTTTCCGTGTATATGGGATCGGGGTTTGCGACGAAGCCGCGCGCCCTTACGCCGATCCTGTCGGAACTCAAAGCGCGCGGCCTCATGCTGGTCGATACGCGGGAAAACCCGCTTGGCCAGACAAAGAAAATCGCGACCGAAATCGGCCTGCCGGTGGCGGACAACTATTTGTTTCTCGACCGCGAACCGGCTCAGGATTCGATCGTGGAGAATTTGAGCAAGCTCGAGGCCCGTGCCAAGGCACGCGGATTTGCGGTCGGCACGGCGCATTCCTATCCGCTGACCGTGCGCGTTCTGCGCAGCTGGCTCGACAGCCTGCCGGACAAGGGCTTCGTGCTTGCCCCGGTTTCGGCGGCGGTCACGAATCGAAAATAGCCGAAATGAACGGCCGCGACGCGCCTCATCCGGAATACCGGCCCTGCGTGGGGTTGATGCTGATCAATCCGGCCGGCGGCGTCTTCGTCGGCAAGCGCATCGACGTTCCGGGGGACCATTGGCAAATGCCGCAGGGCGGCATCGATTCAGGAGAAACGCCGGAGCAAGCCGCCCTTCGGGAGCTGGCGGAGGAGACCGGGACCCGCAAGGCCGAAATCATCGGCGTGAGCCAGAATTGGCTGCGCTACGATTTGCCGGAAGAAATCGCCGGAAAGATCTGGCGCGGCCGCTACCGGGGGCAGTCGCAGCGATGGTTCGCGCTGCGCTTCACCGGCACCGATGACGATATCGATATCAATGCCCACAAGCCGGAATTCTCCGACTGGCGCTGGGCCGGTATCGACACGCTCGTCGAGGGACTTATCCCCTTTAAGAGAGATCTTTACCGAGCGGTGGTCGACGAATTTCGGGATTTGGTCGCCGCGGTCGCGCGAACTCCCTGAAACGCGCGCGGACGGTTACAAAATCTTAACCATGCCGCGGCCAAAATTAGCCGAATGAATTGAATAACGGCGATGTCGCACGCTCGAGCGGGATATCCGACGAAGACACGACGTCGCTTGGAGTAATCTACGAGGACATTCGTGATTATCTCGGCCGCAAATCCGATCTTTCCGCCGGCTGGCGCGCCTATCCCCGGCGCCGCCAAACCAACCGTTGGCCCCGACAGGACGACCGGCGGCCGCGCGCAACAGGCGGAAGAGCCCGGCGCCGCCGCCGTTCGGGGCGCCAGCAGCGCAACGCCGCTGATTGACCTGAACGGACAATCCACCGCCCAGGAATCCGAAGACAAGACCTCGTCCGGTTCGGAGGCCGAAAGCGGGAACACCGTTGCCGAAAAGAAGGACGCGGAAGAAAAAGGTCCGGACGGTCTGACCGAAGAGGAACGCAAGGAAGTGGAGCGCCTCAAGAAACGGGACCGGGAGGTGCGCGCCCACGAACAGGCCCACAAGGCGGCCGGCGGTCCCCATGCCGGCCAGGTCACTTACGAGACCGAGCGCGGCCCCGACGGACGCTCTTATGCGGTTGGCGGCGAAGTGAAGATCGATACCGGCGAAGTTCCGAACAATCCCGAAGCGACGATCCGCAAGCTGGAAACCGTCAAACGCGCCGCGCTGGCGCCGTCGCAACCGTCAGCCCAGGACCGGCAGGTCGCCGCGCAAGCCGACGCAAAAATTCGCCAGGCGCGGCAGGAATTGCGCGAACAAAAGGCCGCGGAAGAGGCCGAGTGGAAGGAGCGACGCACCGAGGATACCGAGGCGACGCGCCCCGGCTCGGATCCGAATGCCGCCAATCAACCCGGCATCCGGCCAGCAGGCGGCGGTAATTCGGGCGGCACCCTCGACCCGGGATCCCTGCTGGACCTGACCGCCTAATTTAGGCAGGTTAATCGATTTTACAAAGCTAGCTGCTCCAGCGACACGGACGAACGAAAAAGGCCGCCCTTCGGCGACCGTTTCTTTCGCACCGAACCGTGGCTTTACGCGTAAATTTGCGTGTCCAGCGCTTCCAGCTTGGCCTCGGCGATCGCTATCGCCGCGGCCATCCTCTGCCGATCGGCATCTTCCGTCGCGCGGCCAAGATCGTCCCGCAGATCCGCAAGCTGGCTTTCCACATTCGACCGATCGATTTCTTCCAGCACTTCGGCATTTTCGGCCAGCACGGTGCAACGCTCGGCGGTCACTTCGGCGAACCCTCCCGCGACAAAAATGCGCGCACTCGCCGCGCCGCCGTCGAATACCGTGATCGTACCCGGCCGAACGGTCGAAATCACCGGCGCATGGTCGGCCAGGATGCCGAAATCGCCTTCGGCGCCCGGAACGACGACCATGTCGACTTCCTGGGACATCAAAAGCTGCTCAGGAGAGACCAGTTCGAAATTTACCTTGTCCGCCACGGACGCTTCTCCCTACCGTGCTACGCCGCTTCCGCTGCCATCTGCTTGGCTTTTTCGATCGCTTCGTCGATCGACCCAACCATGTAGAACGCCTGTTCCGGCAGGTCGTCATACTCGCCGTCGATGATGCCGCGGAAGCTCTTGATGGTGTCCTCGATATCGACCAGCTTGCCGGGCGATCCCGTGAAGACTTCGGCCACATGGAAGGGCTGGGACAGGAAGCGCTGGATCTTTCGCGCTCGCGTCACCGTCAGCTTGTCGTCTTCGGACAATTCATCCATGCCCAGGATGGCGATGATTTCCTGCAGCGATTTGTAGCTCTGCAGGATCCGCTGCACATCGCGCGCGACCTGATAATGTTCGTCGCCGACAATCCGCGGGTCGAGGATGCGGCTTGTCGAATCGAGCGGATCGACCGCCGGATAGATGCCGAGCTCGGCGATTTGGCGCGACAACACGGTCGTCGCATCGAGATGCGAGAACGCCGTCGCCGGCGCCGGATCGGTCAAGTCGTCGGCAGGCACGTAAATCGCCTGCACCGAGGTGATCGATCCCTTTTTCGTGGTGGTGATGCGTTCCTGCAGCATCCCCATGTCGGTGCCGAGCGTCGGCTGATACCCCACCGCCGACGGGATGCGGCCCAGCATCGCGGACACTTCGGAACCGGCCTGGGTAAAGCGGAAAATGTTATCGACGAAGAACAGCACGTCCTGACCTTCTTCATCGCGGAAATATTCCGCCAGCGTCAACCCGGACAGGCCGACCCGCGCGCGCGCGCCCGGCGGCTCGTTCATCTGGCCGTAGACCAGCGCCGCCTTCGAATCGCCTTCGAGGTTGATCACGCCGGATTCCATCATCTCGTGATAGAGATCGTTACCTTCGCGCGTCCGCTCGCCAACGCCGGCGAACACGGAATAACCGCCATGCGCTTTCGCGACGTTGTTGATGAGCTCCATGATCAGCACTGTCTTGCCGACACCGGCGCCGCCGAACAGGCCGATCTTGCCGCCCTTCGCATAGGGCGTCAGCAGATCGATGACCTTAATGCCGGTTACCAGCTGCTCGGTTTCCGTGGATTGATCCACGAACTCCGGCGCCGGGCGATGGATCGGATAGGTCTTGGTGTGGCCGATCGGCCCCCGGTCGTCGATCGGCTCGCCGATGACGTTGATGATACGGCCCAGGGTTTCCGGCCCTACGGGAACGGAAATCGGATCCCCGGTATCCTCGACCTCGCACCCGCGCACGAGACCGTCCGTGGTATCCATGGCAATGCAGCGCACCGTGCTTTCGCCGAGATGCTGCGCGACCTCCAGCACCAGTTGCTTATCGTTGTTCTGAAGATGCAAGGCATTGAGAATCGCCGGCAGGTCGCCGTCAAACTGCACGTCGACGACGGCACCCATGACCTGCGTCACCTTGCCCACGGAATTATTCGCCATGATTTCGCTCCTTCGACATTGCCGCCCTAGAGCGCTTCCGCGCCCGAGATAATCTCGATCAGTTCCTTCGTGATGAAGGCCTGACGCGTGCGGTTATAGTTCAGCGTTAGCTTGTTGATCATATCGCCCGCATTGCGGGTTGCGTTGTCCATTGCCGTCATGCGCGCGCCCTGTTCGGAAGCAAAGGACTCCAGCAACGACCGGAAGAACTGCACCGAAAGGTTTCGCGGCAGCAGCTCCGCCAAAATATCTTCTTCCGAGGGCTCGTACTCGTAGGAGGCATCGCCGTCCGATGCCGCCGCCGCACCTTCCGCCGGCTCCGGCGCGGCAAAGGGAATGACCTGCTGCGGCGTGACGATCTGGGTCATCGCCGAGACGAATTTGTTGTATACGACGGTGCAGACATCGAATTCGCCGGCCTCGAACATCTCCGTAATCCGCTCGGCAATCATCGCCGCCGCGTCGTAATTCGGGACCGGTTTCGAGATTTCCTCGAATTCGCCGACCAGCATTTTCGGAAATTCCCGTTTGACCAGCGCGACGCCTTTGCGCCCGACGCAAATCAGCTTCACCGTCTTGCCATTCGCCTGCAGGGCACTGATGTCCCGCCGCATTTGCCGCATGACATTGATGTTGAAGCCGGCACACAGGCCGCGGTCGGACGACACCATCACCAGAAGGTGGGTTTCGTCCTTGCCGGTACCCGACAGCAACGGCGTGGACCCCGCCCCGCCCGCCGACGCCAGCGATCCGAGCATGCGCTCCATGCGTTCGGCGTAGGGCCGGGCCGCGGTCGCCATTTCCTGCGCGCGGCGCAGCTTGGCCGCCGCCACCATTTTCATGGCCGATGTGATCCGCTGCGTCGACTTGACGGTGCCAATGCGGTTTCGCAGTTCCTTGAGGCTGGGCATCGGTGCGGCCTACGCTATCTGTCGCGTATCAAGCAAAGGTCTTGACGAGGTTTTCGGCAATTTCGGCCAGCCGTTTTTCCGACTCATCCGACAATTCCCCTTCGTCTCGAATTTTCGCCAATAAATCTGCCTGATTGTTGCGACATTCCTCAAGCAGCGCCTGTTCGAAACGGCCGACATCGGCGACGCCGATCCCGTCCAGATAGCCGCGCACACCGGCAAAGATGGCAACAACCTGCTCTTCCATCGCCAGCGGACTGTATTGCCCCTGCTTCAGGAGCTCGGTCAAACGCGCGCCGCGCGCCAGCAACCGTTGCGTGGCGGCATCGAGATCGGATGCAAACTGGGAGAAGGCTTCCATTTCGCGGAATTGGGCGAGTTCCAGCTTAATCGTGCCGGCAACCTGCTTCATGGCCTTGGTCTGGGCGGCGGAACCGACGCGGGAGACCGACAAACCGACATTAATCGCCGGCCGGACGCCGCGATAGAACAGCTCGGTCTCCAGGAAGATCTGACCGTCGGTGATCGAGATGACGTTGGTCGGAATATAGGCCGACACGTCGTTCGCCTGGGTTTCGATGATCGGCAGCGCGGTCAGCGATCCCGCGCCCTCCTCGTCGTTCATCTTGGCCGCGCGTTCGAGCAACCGGGAATGAATGTAGAAGACGTCTCCGGGATAGGCTTCGCGTCCCGGCGGCCGGCGCAGCAGCAGCGACATTTGACGATACGCCGTCGCCTGCTTCGACAGATCATCGTAAATGATCAGCGCATGCATGCCGTTGTCGCGGAAGAACTCGCCCATCGCACAGCCGGAATACGGCGCCAGGAATTGCATCGGCGCCGGCTCGGACGCGGTGGCGGACACGACGATGGAATATTCCATCGCGCCATTGTCTTCCAGGGTCTTGACGACCTGCGCCACGGTCGAGCGTTTTTGCCCGATGACCACATAGATGCAGTACAGCTTCTTCGATTCGTCGCCGCTATCGTTGACGGATTTTTGGTTGAGGATGGTATCGATGGCGACCGCGGTCTTGCCGGTCTGCCGGTCTCCAATAATCAACTCGCGCTGCCCGCGCCCGACGGGAACGAGCGCGTCCAGCGCCTTGAGCCCGGTCTGCATCGGCTCATGCACCGATTTGCGCGGAATGATGCCCGGCGCCTTGACTTCGACCAGCCGGCGCTCCGTCGTGTCGAGCGGCCCCTTGCCGTCGATCGGATTGCCGAGCGCATCCACCACCCGCCCGAGCAGGCCCTTGCCGACCGGCACGTCCACGATCGTGCCCGTCCGCTTGACCGTGTCGCCTTCCTTGATGTCCCGGTCATCGCCGAAAATCACCACGCCGACATTGTCGGATTCGAGGTTCAGCGCCATCCCTTTGATGCCGCCGGGGAATTCCACCATTTCACCGGCCTGGACGTTGTCCAGACCATAGACACGCGCCACGCCGTCGCCGACCGAAATAACCTGGCCAACTTCGGCAACATCTGTTTCGGCCCCGAAATTCGCGATTTGCTCCTTTAGGATGGCCGAAATTTCCGCAGCCTTGATCTCCATCAGGCAGCCCCTTTCATCGCGAGTTTCATCTTCTGAATTTGTGTTTTAATCGAGGAGTCGACCATGCGGCTACCGACTTTGACGACGAGACCGCCGATCAGGCTGGGATCGACCGCGGTCGTGAGCACGATCTTACCCCCCATGGACTTCTGCAGCGCTTCTTCGAGGGATTTGGCCTGGGCGTCGGTGAGCGCGCTCGCCGACACGACCTCGGCGGTAATTTCGCCCCGTCGCTCCGCCAATTTGTCGAGAAACGCCTTAATGACCATTCGCAGGACAAACAAGCGGCGATTTGCCGCGACCAAACCAATGAATTTCTGCGTCAGCGGATCGGCTTCGATGCGATCGAGCACCGCCGCCATGACCTTGCCCGATTCCGCCCGGCTCACCACCGGGTTGCGCAACAGGCGCAGCAGATCGTCATTGTCGGTTACAAGAGCGTCGATGGTCCGAAGGTCTTCCGCGACCTCGTCCAGCTTACGCTCCTGGTCCGCCAACTCGAACAGCGCCAATGCGTAGCGGGAAGCAATTCCCGTATCGCCTACTTTGGATGCCAACTTGGGATAACTCCCGAACCCACTCCGGTATCGACTGCGGAACCACAGCCGACGACAACTCCCCACATGCTTCAAGGCACGTTTCCGGCCCCGAAAGCGAGCGGTGTTTAGCATATGCACAAAAGGGGCGCAACCCGGCCCGGCACGGTCGCGAGTCCCCGGAATCCCTACAAAAAACTATAAGGGTCGATGTCCACCTGAAGCCGCACAGGACGCGGTAGCGATACCGTCGCCAACCACTCGCGCAAATAGGGTTGGAGTCCGGTGTCTTGCGGTCCCTTGACGAGGAAACGACGGCGGTGACGGCCGCGCAACAGGGCAAGCGGCGCCGGCGCCGGGCCGAGCACGCGGATGCCGTCGCGACGCGGCGCCGCCCGTGCCAGCGCCCGCGCGGCCGCGTCCACCAGGGCGGCATCCGGCGCGCTCAAAATGATCGCGGCAAGCCGCCCGAAAGGCGGCCAGCCGCCGGCCTGGCGCTGGGCGCTCTCCTCCTGCATGAACCCTTCGCGGGCGCCATCGGCCAGCGCCCGCATAACCGGATGGTCGGGATTGTAGGTTTGCAACAGCACCCGGCCCGGCCGCTCCTCCCGGCCGGCGCGGCCCGCCACCTGATGAAGCAATTGATAGGTTCGTTCGGCGGCGCGCAGATCGCCGCCGCCCAGGCCGAGATCGGAGTCGATCACGCCGACCAGCGTCAGCATCGGAAAGTGGTGGCCCTTGGCGACCAATTGCGTGCCGATCAGGATATCCACCTCCCCTTGCTTGACCGCTTCGAGCATGCCGGCAATCGCCGCCGGACTGTGCGCGGTATCGCTGGTCAAACTGGCGATGCGCGCTTCCGGATAGAGCGCCGTTACCTCTTCCGCGACCCGCTCGACGCCGGGGCCGCAGGCGACCAGGCTGCCGGCGGCACCGCAATCGGGACAATTCTCGGGATACGGCGCGCGGTAGCCGCAATGGTGACATTCCAGGCGGCCCAGCAGCCGGTGTTCGACCAGCCAGGCGGTACAATTGGGACAATCGAAGCGATGGCCGCAGCCGCGGCACAGGGTGAGCGGCGCATAGCCCCGGCGATTGAGGAACAGCAACGCCTGCTCGCCACGCTCGATCGTTTCGGTAAGGGCGGCGCGCAGCGGCGGCGAGATCCAGCATTGCCGGGGCGGCGGCGTGCGCCGCAGGTCCACGGCGACGATTTCCGGCAGCGCGGCGCCGCCGTGACGCGCGGGCAGATGCACACGCCGATAGCGCCCGCGTTCCACATTGACCACCGTTTGCAGCGACGGCGTCGCGGAGACCAGGAATACCGGCACCTCCTCGAGCTGGGCGCGGACTACCGCCATATCCCGCGCATTGTAGGCGATGCCGTCCTGCTGCTTGAAGGATGCGTCATGCTCCTCGTCCACCACGATCAGGCCCAGATCGGGAAAGGGCAGAAACAGCGCGGATCGGGCGCCGACCACCACCGCCGCTTCGCCCGTCGCCACGCCGCGCCAATTGCGGCGGCGTTGCGCCTGCGTCAAATCCGAATGCCATTCCACGGGCAGGACGCCGAACCGCGCGGCGAAGCGCTGCAGGAACGCCATGGTGAGCGCGATCTCCGGCAACAGGACGAGCACCTGACGGCCCCGCCGAAGGGCCTCGGCGATCGCCTCGAAATACACCTCCGTCTTGCCCGCCCCCGTCACCCCGTCGAGCACCGTCACCGAAAAAGTCCCGTTGCCGACACGGCCGGTCATTTCGTCGGCGGCGCACCGTTGGTTGGCGGACAGATCGGGCGACTGGAAATCGGGATCGGGCCGGGCCAGCGCCGGTTCCCGCAACGTCACGGTCTCCAGCGCGCCGGCTTTCGCCAAACCGGTGACCACCGACGGACCGACGCCCGCCGCGCGCGCCAGCTCCGCCGCCGGCCGCGCCGGACCATCCGCCAGCGCCGCCAGGACCCGCTGGCGCGCCGCGGTGCTGCGAAAATCCGGCGGCATGTCGGCGAGCCGATACCCGGCGCGGCTTTTCTGCGGCTCGAGCGCGGACGGAACGCTCATCGCCATGCGCAAGACCGATCCCGGCGCGACCAAAGTGTAGCGCGCCACCCATTCGACGAATCGGCGCGTCGATTCGGGCAGGCCACCCACGTCGAAGCATCCATGGATGTCCTTCAGCTTGTCGTCGGGCACATCGCCGCTCGCCCCTTCCGACCACACGACGCCGACCGCGTCGCGCCGACCGAAGGGCACGGCAACAAAGGCTCCGGTCGCTACCGCAAGCTCCGACGGCACCCGATACTCGTAGGTGCCCTCCAGCGGCAGCGGCAGCAAAACCTGAACGCGGCGAGATCCGTCGTTGATCCCGGCGCCTGTTGTGGTATGGGGAGGCCGCATCGGATAGAGTGTATCGAAATGCTGCCAACAAATGCTATCCAGAACTGACAGCCTGTACGAAGGAGCTTCGACCGCGCATGAAATTTTTCGTAGACACTGCGGAAATCGATGAAATCAGGGATCTGGCCGACACCGGCCTGGTGGACGGCGTTACGACGAATCCGTCACTGATTCACAAATCCGGGCGTAATTTCTTCGAGGTCGTTCACCAAATCTGCGACCTGGTCGACGGGCCGGTGAGCGCCGAGGTCGCTGCGACGGATTTCGAGACAATGCTCGCCGAAGGCAGGAAACTCGCGAAAATCGCCAGCAACGTCGCGGTGAAGGTGCCGCTGACGCCGGCGGGACTCAAGACGTGCCGGGCGCTGAGCCAGGCCGGCACGATGGTCAATGTGACCTTGTGTTTTTCGCCCAATCAGGCGCTTCTCGCCGCCAAGGCAGGCGCCCGCTTCATCTCTCCCTTCGTCGGCCGGCTCGACGATATCGCCCATGACGGCATGCAGCTCATCGCGGAGATTTGCGAGATCTATGCCAACTATCCCAATCTGGAGACCGAAGTTCTGGTGGCCTCCGTGCGCCACCCGATCCATGTTCTGGAAGCGGCAAAACTGGGCGCCGACGTCGCCACGCTGCCGCCCTCCGTGCTGCACCAGATGTTCAATCATCCATTGACCGAAAAGGGTCTCGCCGCTTTTGTCGCCGACTGGGAAAAGACCGGTCAGTCGATCTTATAGCGGTTGGGCAAACGGATGACCCAACGACTCAAGAATTCCAAACGCCCGGCAGGAACCACCGCGGCGCAGGTCATCGCGTTTTTGCGCGCCAATCCGGATTTCTTCATCAAGCATCCGGAGAGCCTGGAATCCATGCAGGCGCCGGATCGACCCCTGGGCGACGGGGTCGTGGATTTTCAACAGGCGATGATCGACCGCCTGCGCGGCGAAGTCGGCGACCTGTCCGGTCAGCAACGCGATCTCGTCACCACGACACGGGCCAACCTGCAAAGCCAGGCCCGCGTCCACGAATGCATCCTGGCCCTGCTCGCGGTGAAATCGTTTGAAGAGTTGATCCAGACGGTGACCACCGACATCGCCGTGATCCTCGATCTCGACGTCGTTACATTATGCATCGAAGCCGCCGGTCCCGACGATCCGAAGACACACAAGAAGGGACTCATCATTGTACCGGCGGGCACAACCGACGCGGTGATGGACGCACACCGCCGGCTGGTGTTGCGCGGCGACGTCGTCGGCGACCCCGAACTGTTTGGCCCCGGCGCGGCGCTCGTCCGGTCCGACGCGCTGGTGCGCCTGTCGATTTCATCGGCCACGCCGCCGGCCCTGCTGTGTTTCGGATCACGGGACGCGGAACGCTTCGACTCGGGCCAGGCAACCGAATTGCTCGATTTCCTCGCCAGTGTCCTGGAACACGTGGTGCGCATATGGCTGTACCTGCCCGAAGACTGAACGCGACATTTGCAGGGTTCGAAGACCCGGTGCTGGCCGGCGCGTTGAGCGGCTGGATGGCTTGGCTCGCGGACGAGCGGCGCTGTTCGGCGCACACGATCGCTGCCTATGGCCGGGATTTATCCGCATTTCTCGGGTTTCTGGAGGAGCATTTCGGCGAACCGGCAAGCCTGGCGGCACTGTTCGATCTGCGCCCGGCGGATTTTCGCGCCTGGCTGGCGCGCCACGCGGCGGGCGGGCGGGCACGCAGTTCGACCGCGCGGGCGCTGTCGGTCGTTCGGGGATTTTTCGCCTGGCTCGCACGGAACGACTATGGCGAAAATCACGCCATCCACGCGGTGCGCACCCCGAAGGTACCGCACAGCATCCCCAAGGCGCTCTCCCTCGGCGAAGCGCGCGACACGCTCGAGGCGGCGGGCGACCTGTCGAACGTCGAATGGATCGTTCAGCGAGACATCGCCATTCTGACACTGCTCTATGGCTGCGGGCTGCGTATCGCCGAGGCGCTATCCCTGACCCTGCGCGAGGCCCCGACGGGCGACAGCCTGACGATTACCGGCAAAGGCGGCAAACAGCGCATGGTGCCGGTCCTGCCGGTGGTGCGGGAGGCGCTCGGCGCCTATCTGGACGCCTGCCCATGGCCGATCGCCGCGGATGACCCGCTGTTCCTGGGCGCCCGTGGCGGCCCCTTGCGGGCGCGCATCGTCCAGCGACAGATGCAGCGGCTGCGCGGCTTGCTCGGCCTGCCGGAAACCGCGACGCCGCATGCGCTGCGACATAGCTTCGCCACCCATCTCCTGGCGATGGGCGGCGATCTGCGCGCGATCCAGGAACTGCTGGGGCATGCCTCGCTATCGACGACGCAGCGCTATACGGAGGTCGATTCGGGCCGCCTGCTCGAAGAATACCGCGCCACCCATCCGCGGGCGCGTTAAGGGGTCATTCGTCCGACCGGCTGCCGCTTCCCATCGTGTAGATGAAGACCGGGCCGAGCATCAGCAAGGCGGCGATCACGGCGAAGGCAAGCCCCCAGGCGAGGCCGCTCGTCTCACCGCCCGCGACGTCGAGCACCGCGCCGAAGATCAGCGGCCCCATCATCGACCCGACGAAACCGATCATCGAATGAACCGCCATGGTGGCGCCCCGCATCTTCGGGTCGGCGACCTCGACAACGCCCGCCGTAATGGTCGCCGAATCGGCGGTGACCATGAAGCCATAAAACAGGATCATAACGAGCACCAGCCAATATGGCAGCGCGGCGCCAAAACCAACGGCCAGTGCGACGAGCGCCGATACGGACATGACGCAGAGCAATACCGGCGGCCTGCCGAACTTTCGCGCCAGTTCGTTGCCGAGCACGCTGGACGGCATGCCGAGCAGGCTGACGGCGGTCGCAACCACGGTGGCGCGGATCGCCGTTCCCGCAGCGCCCGGCGCCTGCTGCGCCGCCGAGAACACCAAATAGGCGACGGCCCAGGACCGCAACGCAAACAGCTCCGCGTTATGGACCGCATAGGCGAGCGTATAGGCGATCGCCTTTCGATTGGCGAAGACCGGACGGAAATCCAGCAGGGCCGTTTGGTGCGTCGGCGCCGCCACCGGCCGCGGTCGCAGAACGACCGCTGCGATGACCAGCGCCAGCAGCGGGCCGATCGCCGACAATCCAAACGCCCAGTGCCAATCCAGCACCGCTTCGACCTCGCCGGCGACGAGGAACGACAGGCTGGAGCCGACGCCGAAGCTGGAGGTGTAGAATGCGACGCCGCGGCTTTGCAGGTCCGACGGCAGACGATCGGTCAGCGCCTTCAATCCCGGCATATAGGTCCCGGCCAGGGCGATGCCTTGCAGGCCCCGCCAGAGGCTGGCGCTCCAGACGCCTTGCGCCGCAACCGCGAAGCCGACCGCCGATGCCACGGCAAGCGCCATGCAGACCAGATATATGCCGCGCGCGTCCATCCGGTCGGTCAGGCTGACCAGGACCGGCACGGCGGCGACGTAACCCGCGAAATAAACGCCGCTGATCCACCCCGCTTCCGTGTTGTTCAGCCCCCATTCCGGCTGAATTGTCGGCAACAGCCCCGGGAAGGTGGCGAAGGCCGCCATACTGAGCACCTCCGCGAAACAAACGGCGGCGAGCAGGAGCCGGGGCGAAAGATCGCGCATGAACGGATTCCACAATCAGCGGATCGGCGAGGAGCGCGCGGCACAGTCGTGCCGGCCGGGATGAAGCGCGCCCTGGGAGCCGACATCATACTGCGGCAATGGCCGAAGTGAAGGCCGCCGTTACATTATCGCGTCAGCTTGCGGAGTTTCCGGGCATAGTGCGCGGCCTTAAGCCGCGCTTGATCGAAGGTCGCGCCGAGCCTGGGATATTTCATGCGCATCTGCTCGATCTTGCGATGCACCCAGGGCGACTCCAGAGACAGCAGATAGAATCCGACGGCGAGGAAGAGAATGCCCTGGAGAATCGGCAGGAAGATCCCGAGAACGCCCAGAACCACAAAAAACCAGCCGGCGACGAGAATCAGGAATCGCCGCCATTTCGAGCGGAAAGGCTTTGGCGGGGTTTCGGGCGACTGGACGGGCAGCTTATCCAAAGGTATGGCGACCGATCAGATATGGATTGGACGGCCGTCGACCGCCAAGGCCGCTTCCTTCACCGCCTCGTTCAGCGTCGGATGACCGTGGCATGTGCGGGCTACATCCTCGGCCGATCCGCCGAATTCCATCACGGAAACGATTTCATGAATCAGGTTGCCTGCATCCGCGCCGATGATATGGGCGCCGAGGACTCGATCGGTTTCGGCGTCGGCGAGTATTTTCACGAAACCTTCCGTCGTGTCGTTGCAACGCGCCCGGCTGTTCGCCGTGAAAGGGAACTTGCCGATCCGATAGGCGGTCCCCGCCTCCTTGAGTTGCTCTTCGGTCTTGCCGACCGCCGCAACCTCCGGCCAAGTATAGACGATGCCGGGAATTGCGTCATAGTTGATGTGCCCCGACTGCCCCGCCAATATCTCCGCGCAGACCATGCCTTCATCCTCGGCTTTGTGCGCCAGCATCGGGCCGCGCACGCAGTCGCCAATGGCAAAGACGCCCGGGACGGACGTCTCGAACCGGTCGTCGATTTCGACGAAGCCGCGATTGTCGGTCTTGACCCCCACCTTCTCCAGGCCGAGTCCCTCGGTGTACGGCCGGCGGCCGACGGACACCAGCACCACGTCGCAGGAAATTTCCTCGGTGTCGCCGCCGCTTGACGGCTCGACCGTCAGCGTCACGCCGGACTTGCCCTTCTTGGCGCCGGTCACCTTGGTGCCCAGCTTGAAGTCGATGCCCTGCTTCTTGAGGATCCGTTGAAAATTTTTCGACACTTCACCATCCATGCCCGGGGTGATCCGGTCGAGGAATTCGACGACCGTGACCTTGGCGCCGAGCCGGCGCCAGACCGAGCCCATTTCCAGGCCGATATACCCGCCACCGATCACCACGAAATGGCCCGGCACTTTCGCGATTTCAAGGGCGCCGGTGGAGCTGACGATCTTCTTCTCGTCCACCTCGACACCGGGGATCGGCATGCTTTCCGATCCGGTGGCGATCAGGATATTGCGCGATTCCAGGACCTGATCGTCGCCGCCATTGGCCACCCTGACCGTTCCCGCCTTCTCGATGCTGCCGGCGCCTTTCAGGTAATCGACCTTGTTCTTCTTGAACAGAAACTCGATGCCCTTGGTCAGGTCGCCGACGATCTTGTCCTTGCGAGCCAGCATATCCTTTAAATTGAGCTTTACGTCGCCGACCGAAATGCCGTGCGCGGCCAATTCGTGCACGGTTTCCTCGTACCTCTCGGAGCTCTGCAACAGCGCCTTGGATGGAATGCAGCCGACATTCAGACAGGTCCCGCCAAGCGTGCCGCGCTTTTCGACACATGCCGTCTTCAGGCCCAGCTGCGCGGCGCGAATAGCCGCGACATAGCCGCCCGGTCCGCCGCCGATGACGATAAGATCGTATGTGTCGCTCATCAAAAAAATCCCCGGTTCAATGGATCTCGCGCCGGCGCGACGTTGCGCACGGACTATACCCCAGTCAGAATACTAGACTGAATATGGTTAAAGTTTCGCTTAACGCAAATTTCTTGCACAACCGATGGTGGAAGCAAGACGGGCCGGCCGGCGCCGCGAAAACCGGGAAAGGGCCGCGCGCCGCCCCGCGCAGGCCGATGCGAGCGGGACCACGCCGCGCCAAATCGAGGAAACCCCAGCAATGAGCGACCGCCCGGAGGATCAACGACCCATTAAACCCTTGCCGGGCATTCGCGTCCTCGACGTCGCGTCGTTCATGGCCGGCCCGTTTGCGGCGACCCAGCTCGCCGATTTCGGCGCCGATGTCATCAAGGTCGAGATGCCCGGCACCGGGGATAATTTGCGCCGGTTCGGCACGCCCACCGACTGCGGCGACTCGCTGGTCTGGCTTAGCGAGGCGCGCAACAAGAAGTCGGTCACACTGGATCTCCGGACGCCCGAGGGCGCGGACATTCTGAAACAACTGGTCGCCCGGGCGGATATCCTGATCGAGAATTTCCAGCCGGGAACGCTCGAGGGCTGGGGCGTCGGCTGGGAGGATCTGCGGCGCCACAACGGCAAGCTGATCATGGTGCGCATCAGCGGTTACGGTCAGACCGGCCCCTATAGGGAACGCCCGGGCTTCGGCCGCATCGCCAATGCCTTCGGCGGGCTCTCGTTTCTCGCCGGCGATCCCGATCGGCCGCCGTCGACGCCCGGCTCGCCGACCATCCCCGACTATCTGGCCGGCGTCTACGGGGCGTTCGGCGCGATGATGGCGCTGCGCGCCCGCGAAATGACCGGCGAGGGACAGTTCATCGATATCGGGCTCTACGAGCCGATCTTCCGCTTTCTCGACGAGCTGCCCGGCGCCTTTCACAAGACCGGATTTATCCGCCAGCGGATGGGTCCCGCGATGAAAAATGCCGTGCCCCATAGCCACTACCCAACCAAGGACGACCGCTGGATCGCCATCGCGTGTACCAGCGACAAGATATTCGAACGCCTTGCCGACCTGATCGGCCGGCCCGAGGTGGCCGGCGACGGTATCTTCGGAACCTACCCGCAGCGGGACGATCGCCGCGACGAGGTCGACCGCATGGTGACCGACTGGACCAGCGCCCTGACCCGCGACGAGGCGTTGCGGCGGTGCGCGGACGCGCAAGTACCGTGCGGCATGGTCGCGGCAATCGATGAGATTTTCGAGGATGCGCAGAATCGGGCGCGCGAGAACATCGTCCTGTTCGACGATCCGCGGGCGGGCGAAGTGGCGGTTCAAAACGTGGTGCCGAGAATGAGCTCCACGCCGGGCGCGATCGAATCGCTCGGCCCGGCCGTGGGCGCGCACAATCAGGAAGTCTATGGCGGCCTGCTCGGTATGAGCGGCGCGCAGCTCAAAGAGCTTACCGCAAAGAAGGTGATTTAATCGCGGCGCCGCCTTAGACGTCGATCAGCAGACGCTGCGGATCCTCGAGCACTTCCTTCATGCGCACCAGAAATGTCACCGCCTCGCGGCCGTCGACGATGCGGTGATCGTAGCTCATCGCGAGATACATCATGCTGGCGATCGTGATTTCATCGCCTTCGACGATGGGACGCTTCTGGATCTTGTGCATGCCGAGGATACCCGACTGCGGCGGGTTGAGGATCGGCATGGACATCAGCGACCCGTAGACGCCGCCGTTGGAAATGGTGAAGGTGCCGCCGGACATTTCCTGCACGCCGAGTTTGCCGTCGCGCGCGCGCCGGCCGTATTCGGCGATCGTGCCCTCGATTTCCGCAAACGACATCTGGTCCGCGTCGCGCACCACCGGCACTACCAACCCCTGGGGCGTGCCGACGGCGACGCCGATGTCGTAATAATTCTTGTAGACGATTTCGTCGCCGTAGATTTCCGCGTTGACCGCGGGAATTTCCTTCAAGGCGATGATCGCCGCCTTGACGAAAAACGACAGGAATCCCAGCCGCACGCCGTGCTTCTTTTCGAACGCGTCGCGGTAATCGGTGCGCAGCTTCATCAATGAATCCATGCGCACCTCGTTATAGGTGGTGAGCATGGCGGCATTGTTTTGCGCTTCCTTGAGGCGCTGTGCGATGCGCTGGCGCAGACGCGACATGCGGACGCGTTCTTCGCCGCGCGGGTCTTCGGGCCGCGGCGGCAATTCGCCCGCCGGTTCCTTTGCGGCGGGTATCGAGACCGCGGGCCGTGCAGCCGGCGCGGCTGGCTTCGCCGGAGCAGGTGCCGGCTTGGCGCCGGATTCAAGAAATTTCAGGACGTCGCCCTTGGAGAGTTGGCCCTTGGCCCCGGTCGCCGGTATCTGCGCCGGGTCGAGACCGTTGTCATCGATCAGCTTGCGCACCGCCGGCGACAGCGCGTCGTTCGCACCCGCCGCGGCCGCCGGGGATTCGGTCTTCGCGGCGGCCGGCGCCGGTGCGGGCGCCGATGTGGCGCCTTCGGCGATCATGGCGATTACCGTGCCGACTTCGACATCCTCGCCTTCGGCCACACGAATTTCCGCCAAGGCGCCCGCCACCGTGGACGGTATTTCCACGGAAGCCTTGTCGGTCTCCAGCTCGACCAGCGGTTCGTCGACGGCGACGGCGTCGCCGACCTGCTTGAGCCATTTTGCAATCGTGCCTTCGGTCACCGATTCGCCGACCGCTGGAACCACGACTTCCACCAGGGCGCCGCCATTCGCCTGCGGCGCGGGCGCCGAATTCGGCTCCTCCACCGGCGCCTTCGGCGGAGACGCGGGCGGCGCCTCCTTTGCCGGCTCTTTCGGCGCTTCCTTCGGTTTCTCTACCGGGGCTTCCTTGGGCGATGCGGCCGCGCCGCTTTCATCGACACTGCCCAGCACCGCGCCGACTTCCACATCGACGCCATCGGCGACCAGAATTTCCGTCAGGACGCCCGCGACGGGCGCGGGCACTTCCAGCGAAACCTTGTCGGTTTCCAGTTCCACGAGCGGCTCGTCGACATCGACCGTGTCTCCCACCTGCTTGAGCCACTTGGCAACGGTCGCTTCCGTGACCGATTCGCCAAGCGTGGGAACCATGATTTGAATCGCCATCTTAACTTTCCTCCGAATGCAGACCGGCACGGCCGATCCGACGGATTGAATGCGGTTTACGCTTTCGCATCTTGCGACGCCTTTTTGCGCGCGGCGGATTTACCCCGGACTGCCCGACCGGTAGCAGGAATCGTCAGCGCGTCGTCGACCAGCTTCGCTTGTTCTTCCTGATGCCGCCGCGCCGATCCGGTGGCGGGCGACGCAGCTTCCGGTCGTCCGGCATAGACCGGCCGTTCCGCGTTCATGCCGATCTCGCCTATCAGATCCTCGATCAATGGATCGACGAAGAACCAGGCACCCATGTTCTTCGGCTCTTCCTGGCACCACACCACATCGGCCAACGGGAAGCGTTTCAGCTCCGTTGTCAGCGCCTTTTGCGGGAAGGGGTAAAGCTGTTCCATGCGCAGGATGTATACATCCTTGATGCCGCGTTTTTCGCGTTCCTCAAGAAGGTCGTAATACACCTTGCCCGAGCACAGGACGACGCGCCGGATTTTTTCGTCGGCCGCCAGGCCATCGGTGCCGTCGGCATCGTCCCACAAGACACGATGGAAGGTCGTGTTCGGCCCCATCTCCTCCAGCGGAGAAATGCACCGCTTGTGCCGCAGCAGCGACTTCGGCGTCATCATGATCAACGGCTTACGGAAGTTCCGCCGAATCTGGCGCCGCAGGACATGAAAATAGTTGGCCGGGCTGGTGCAATTGACCACCTGCATATTGTCCTCGGCGCAGAGTTGCAAATATCGCTCGAGCCGGGCGGAACTGTGCTCCGGACCCTGCCCCTCATAGCCGTGCGGCAGCAACATCACCAAGCCGCTCATGCGCAGCCATTTCGACTCGCCGGACGAGATGAACTGATCGATGATCACCTGCGCGCCGTTGGCGAAGTCGCCGAACTGGGCCTCCCAAATCACGAGCGCGTGCGGCTCCGCCAGACTGTAGCCGTACTCGAATCCCAGAACGCCGAATTCCGATAGCGGACTGTCGAGGATCTCGAACGGCGCCTGGCCGAACCGGATATTCGCAAGCGGCAAATAGCGCTCTTCGGAGGTCTGGTCGATCAAACCCGCATGCCGCTGGCTGAACGTGCCCCGGACCGAGTCTTCGCCAGAGAAGCGCACCGGCGTCGCCTCGCACAATAAGGTACCGAGCGCCAGCGCCTCGGCGGTCGACCAATCGACGCCCTCGCCGGTCTCGATCATCTTGCGCTTGTTCTTGAGCTGCCGCACCAGACGCGGGTGAATGTCGAAATTCGGCGGGACTTCAGAAATCGCGAAGCCGACTTCCTTGAGCAGATCGAATTCGACCGCCGTGCTGCCGCGTCGATCGTCGCCGGACGCCACCTGCAGGCCCGACCAATGGCCTTCGAGCCAATTCGCCTTGTTCGGCTTGTAGGACGCCGCGGCCTCGAATTCGATATCGAGTTCGGCCTGGAATTCCTTGGCGATGCGGTCGCCGGTCCCCGGCTCCACCACGCCTTCCGACTCCAGCTTCGCCGCATACAACGCGCGGGTGGTCGGGTGTTCCTTGATCTTCTTGTACATCAACGGCTGCGTGAAGGCCGGCTCGTCGCCTTCGTTATGGCCATGCCGGCGATAGCAGATCAGATCGATGACCACGTCTTTCTTGAACTTCTGCCGGTATTCCGTGGCGATCCGCGCAACATGGACGCACGCCTCCGGGTCGTCGCCATTCACGTGCAGGATCGGCGCGCCGATCATTTTCGCGACGTCCGAACAATAGGGCGAAGAGCGCGAATAGGACGGCATGGTCGTGAAGCCGATCTGGTTGTTCACGATCAGATGGACCGTTCCCCCGGTGCGGTAGCCGCGCAACTGCGACAGGTCGAGCGTTTCCGGAACGATTCCCTGACCGGAAAACGCCGCATCGCCATGCATCAGCAACGCCATCACCTTGCTGCGGTCGTTGTCGCCGCGTTGCCGTTGCTTCGCCCGCACACGGCCAAGCACGACGGTGTTGACCGCCTCGAGATGACTCGGGTTCGGGCTGAGCGACAAATGCACGACGTTGTTGTCGAACTCCCGGTCCCCGGATGTGCCGAGATGGTATTTGACGTCGCCCGAACCCTGGATGTCCTCCGGATTGGCCGGGTTGCCCTGGAATTCGGAGAAGATGGCGCGGTAGGGCTTGGCCATGATGTTGGCGAGCATGTTCAGCCGGCCGCGATGCGGCATGCCGATGATGACCTCGTCCAATCCCAACTGCGCGCCGCGCTTCAGGATCTGCTCGACCACCGGGATCGCCGATTCGCCGCCGTCCAGCCCGAAACGTTTGGTGCCCGTATGCTTGCGGTCGATATATTGCTCGAACAGCTCCGCATGGGTCAGGCGCTCGAGGATCGTCTGCTTGCCGAGATCGGTGAATTTGGTGCGGTTGCGGATGCTTTCGACGCGTTCCTGGATCCAGGATTTCTCGTCGGGTTCCTGCTTGTGCATGAATTCGACGCCGATCGTGCCGCAATAGGTCGAGCGCAGGATCGAGACGATTTCCCGCAGCGTCGCTGATTCCAGGCCAAGCACATAGTTGATGAAAATCGGCCGGTCGAGGTCGCGTTCCGAAAAACCATAGGTGGCGGGGTCGAGCTCCGGATGCGGCTCCGGCTTGTGCAGTTTCAGCGGATCCAGATCCGCTTCCAAGTGACCGCGCACGCGATAGGCGCGAATCAACATCAGGGCGCGGATGGAGTCCATCGTCGCCTGGCGTACCTCTTCGGCGCTGGCCCCGCGTCCCGCGCCATAGCCGGGCGCCGGCGGTTCGACAACTCCTTCGGTCGCGTCGGATACGGATGTCGCCATGCCGTTGCCGCCGAGGACGCTGGTCTGGCGTGGCGCCCAGCTGGCGCCGCGGACTTCGTCCAACACCGACTTGGCGTCGTCGTCCAGCGACCGGAACACTTCGGACCAGCTTTCGTCCACCGACGACGGATCGCTCACGAAACGGGCATAGAGTTCGGCGATATAGGTTTCGTTCGCGCCGAAAAGAAACGAACTTTCACCGATATACTGGGTCATCTATTCCTCCCGCCGGCCGCTGCTTTCTTGCAGTCCGCCGGCATTGCCACAGCGCTTATGCCGCGCCTCGGCCAATCTGCCGGCGCGTCATCCCCGCATAGCCTCGAGCATTGTGGTGCCGAGCTCCGCGGGACTGTCGGCCACATGAATGCCCGCGCTGCGCAGCGCCTCGACCTTGTGTTCGGCAGTATCCTTGCCGCCCGAAATCACCGCGCCCGCATGGCCCATGCGGCGGCCCGGCGGCGCGGTCTTGCCGGCGATGAAGCCGACCACCGGTTTCTTCGTGCCCGATGCGCGAATGAATTCCGCGCCCTGCGCTTCCGCATCGCCACCGATTTCGCCGATCATGATGATGCCTTCGGTCTCCTCGTCCTTCACGAACATTTCCAGACAGTCGACGAAGTTCGTCCCGTTTACCGGGTCGCCGCCGATGCCGATGCAGGAGGTTTGGCCGAGCCCGGTCACGGTCGTCTGCGCCACCGCCTCGTATGTCAGCGTCCCCGAACGGGATACGACGCCGATTCGGCCGCGCTTGTGAATGTGCCCCGGCATGATGCCGATCTTGCATTCGTCGGGCGTGATCACGCCCGGGCAATTGGGCCCGATCAGGCGCGACGACGATCCTTGCAGGGCTTTCTTGACCTTGACCATGTCGAGCACCGGGATGCCTTCGGTGATGCAAACGATCAACGGCATTTCCGCGTCCATCGCTTCCAGGATGGCGTCCGCCGCGAAGGGCGGCGGAACGTAAATCGCCGTTGCGTTGGCGCCGGTCTTCTCGACCGCTTGCGCCACCGTGTCGAACACCGGCAGATCGAGATGCTTGCTGCCGCCTTTGCCCGGCGTCACGCCGCCGACCATGTTCGTGCCATAGGCAATCGCCTGTTCGGAATGGAAGGATCCTTGGGCGCCGGTGAAGCCCTGGCAGATGACCTTGGTATCCTTGTCGACGAGAACGGCCATCAGGCTGCCTCCTTCACTGCGGTGACAACTTTCTGCGCCGCGTCTCCCAGGTCGTCGGCGGAGACGATCGGCAGGCCGGAGTCGGCCATGATCTTCTTGCCGAGCTCGACATTGGTCCCCTCGAGGCGAACCACAAGCGGCACGGCGAGGCTGACCTCGCGCGCCGCCGCGACGACGCCTTCCGCGATGATGTCGCACCGCATGATGCCACCGAAAATATTGACCAGGATACCCTGCACATTTGTATCGGACATGATGATCTTGAACGCCGTGGCGACCCGTTCCTTGGTCGCGCCACCGCCGACATCGAGGAAGTTGGCCGGTTCGCCGCCGTACAGCTTGATGATGTCCATCGTCGCCATGGCGAGGCCGGCGCCGTTGACCATACAGCCGATGCTGCCGTCGAGTTTGATGTAATTCAGTTCATGCGCCGACGCCTCGAGCTCGGCCGGGTCCTCTTCCGATTCGTCCTGCATTTCCATCAAGTCGGCGTGGCGGAACAACGCATTGTCGTCGAAGTTCATTTTCGCATCGAGCGCGATGACGTCACCGCCGCCGGTTACAACCAGGGGATTGATCTCGACCAGGCTCGCATCGAGCTCGGTGTAGAGCCGGTACATTCCCATCAGGAATTTTACCGCCGACGACACCTGCTTGCCTTCGAGCCCCAGCCCGAACGCCACCTTGCGCGCGTGGAACCCGGAAATGCCGGTCGCGGGATCGATCCCCACCCGGACGATTTTTTCCGGAGTCTTCGCGGCGACTTCTTCGATTTCCATGCCGCCTTCGGTCGACGCGACGATGGTGATGCGGCCCGTGCCACGGTCCAGCAGCATGGCGAGGTACAGCTCGCGCGCGATGTCGCAGCCTTCCTCGATATAGAGACGCTTGACCTCTTTACCGGCCGGGCCGGTTTGCTTTGTCACCAGCACGCGGCCCAGCATGGCCTTTGCATGCTTCTTGACCTCCGCTTCCGATTTGGCAAGGCGCACGCCGCCGCCGCCATCGGGGTCGTCCTTGAAGTGTCCCGCACCGCGGCCACCGGCATGAATTTGCGTCTTCACGACCCACAGCGGACCGCCCAAATCCTTTGCAACCTTGAGCGCTTCGTCGACGGAAAACGCGGCGCCGCCCCGCGGCACCGCCACGCCGAATCGCTCAAGCAAGCTTTTTGCTTGATATTCATGAATATTCATTTCGCCCCCTTAACCCCTCACGCAATCAATTCTGTGCAATAATGCCTGCAAACGGGCACACAAAAATTGTGCCCTCCGATCTCAGAACGCGAATCGAAGTCACTTTAGCATCGCATCCGACAGGTACAACCGTCCCCACCGTTCAACTGTTAACAGGAAAGCGTTATCGTTTTCTTACCAGTATTAGGAGAAAAAGCGCGAAGCGACACTCACTTCGCGTTTTTCTTAGAACGTTCCAGACGGTCGCATTCCTTAATCAGATCGCGCACGGCTTTCACTGAATTCTGGAACTTCTTCTTTTCACTGGCATTTAATTTGATTTCGACGATACGTTCGACGCCTTTCGCACCGATCACCACCGGCACGCCGACGTACAATCCTTTGAGGCCGTACGCCCCGGTGACATGCGCCGCGCAGGGCAATACGCGCTTTTTGTCGAGCAGATACGATTCGGCCATCGAAATCGCCGACGACGCCGGTGCATAAAAAGCCGAGCCGGTCCCGAGCAACGAGACGATTTCGCCGCCGCCATTGGCCGTCCGTTTGATGATTTCGTTAATCCGCGGCGTGGTCGACCAGCCCATTTTGATCAAATCGGGCACCGGAATGCCGGCCACCGTGGAATACCGCACCAGCGGCACCATCGTGTCGCCATGCCCGCCGAGCACGAAGGCGGTCACATCCTCGACCGAGACATTGAATTCGCGCGCCAGAAACAACCAGAACCGCGCCGAGTCCAGGACGCCGGCCATGCCGACCACCCGGTTGTGCGGCAGGCCGCACGCGTTGCGCAGCACATGCACCATGACATCGAGCGGATTGGTGATGCAGATGACGAAGGCCTTGGGACAATATTTCTTGATGCCGGCGCCGACCGCCTTCATCACGCTCATATTGATGCCCAGCAGGTCGTCCCGGCTCATCCCCGGCCGCCGCGCCACGCCGGCGGTGACGATGACCACGTCCGAGCCGCGCAGCGCCGTATAATTCTGCGCCCCCTTGATCGACGCATCGAAGCCTTCGATGGTCGAAGCCTGTTCGAGATCGAGCGCCTTGCCCTGCGGCACGCCTTTGACAATATCCACCAGCGTGATGTCGCCCAGCTGCTTTAGCCCGGCAAGCAGCGCCAATTCGCCGCCGATATTGCCTGCCCCCACGAGTGCGATTTTATTACGTGCCATTGGACCCGGCCCCTCTCTGTGTCTGTCTCGAAATGTTGATTTTGATGACGTCGTCTGCCGACAATAATGCCGCGTTTCCCGCAGCGGAAGTGGCGGTTACCTACAGCGTAATGCGCATCAGGGCAAGCGGTGCGATTACTCCCCGGTCGCGCGACTGCGCCAATCGTTCATCGTTTTCGCGACGGCCCAGACCGAACTGCCGATCCCGCGCGGCAGGCTGCGCGCTTCCGGACGGTCCGCGCCCGGCGGCCGGTACGCAAAGTCGATGCCGCGGCCGAGCATCTTGCGGCGCACATCGAAGATGCCGACCTCGTCCCACGCGTAGCGCCGCGACGAATAGAGATCGCGCACCAGAAATCCGTCGCGGTCGAGCCAGACGCCGGTGGAACCGGGCAGGTGCGACACCAGAAACATCGTCGCGCCGAGCGACAGGAAAATCCCGATATAGGTCGCGCTCTCGACCGACTGGGCACCGGCGCGAAACATTGCCCCGGCCATGATCGCGCAGCCCAGCGCCATGAAAGCGTTATGCAGCAAGGAAGGCCGGATGACGTCCGTCTCGGGGAGGTCCGCTTCCGGCTCGCCGGATTCCATACTCACGCCGCCGCCTCGTTCCGGTTCATGCTCAGATACTCCGCCGACTGCATTTCCATCAGCCGGCTGACCGTTCGCTGAAATTCGAAGGCATGGGTTTCGCCGCGATAGAGATCGTGCGGCGGCGTCTCCGCGGCCATGACCAGGTTGGTTTTTTGCTCGTACAAGACATCGATCAGGGTCATGAAGCGTTTCGCCTCGTTGCGGCGGTTCTCATCCAGCCGGAGTACGCCGTTCAACACCAGGGTATGAAATTCGCGGGCGATGTTGATGTAATCCTCCGCGCCGAGAGGGCGGGCGCACAGTTCCTCGAAACTAAACCACGCCACGCCGCGCGCCGCACGCGAAACCGGAACCTGCCGGCCCTTTATCTCGATCTCCATCGGCTGGCTCTTCGCCCCTTCGGTCAATTCGGCAAAGGCCTGTTCGAGCCGGCGCGTGCTCTCCGGCCCGAGCGGCGCGTGATACACCCGCATCGACTTGAGGCGCGCCAGACGGTAATCGGTCGGCGACGCCAGTTCCAGGCAATCGAGCTGCTGCTTCAACAAGTCGATGAACGGCAGGAAGCGCCGGCGCTGCAACCCGTCCTTATACAGCTCGTCCGGCGGGAAGTTCGACGTCGTAACCACCACCACGCCGCGCTCGAACAAGGCGGTGAACAGCCGGCCCAGGATCATCGCATCGGCGATATCGGTGACATGGAATTCATCGAAACACAGCAGCCAGGTCTCGTCGGCGATGTGTCCGGCGATTTGCGGCAGCGGGTCCCGCGCGTCCTTCTTGTTCTCGTCCTGCCGCCAGGCATGGACCGCATCATGCACTTCGATCATGAATTCGTGAAAATGTGCGCGCCGTTTGCGGGCGACCGGCGCGTGCTCGTAGAACAGATCCATCAGCATCGACTTGCCGCGCCCGACCGAGCCATAAATGTACAGGCCCAGCGGCGGCGGCTCCGGCGCGCGGCCCAACCCGAGCCGCGCGGCCCAACCCGGCCTGCCGCTGCTCGGCTCATACCCGATCAACGCCTTGTGCAGGCTTTGCAGTTTTTCCGCCGCCAGTTCCTGCATCGGATCTGCTTGCAGGTCGCCGGCCGCGCGCAAGGCGCGATAGGCAAACAAGGGTCCTTCGGCCATCTCTATCGATACCGGTCGCGATTGAAGTGGGCTGAAATTATGCCGGGAGTCGTTAAGAAATTAATGCCTATACCGCAACCGGTATTTACCAGGCGTACAACACGGAAATAAGGATATCGTGCGAGGAATAGGTGTTTGCGCTGAATCCGTCGCCGGCCGCAAACAGGCCCGAACTGGCTTCGCCGAGATCGATATAGCGGTAGCCGAGCTCGGCCGACCAATTCGCCGCAACCGCCCAATCGACACCGAGCATGACGCCCCACGCGACATTATTGTCGGTATTCGAAGCACGCACTCTGTTGGTGGTACCGATCACATCGCGCGTGACCTCGGAGCGATTGCGCGCCCAACCGATGGTGCCTCCGATGAAGGGCGTGAAGTTGCTCGGGTTACGGTGCTCGTACAAAAGATTGAAAAGCACGTTGGTGCTTTCCAGGTTGTTTTCGTAGCCGACGGTCGGCGGGCCGCTATCGCGCACACCCCAATCGAAGCGCACCCGATGCGCAATTTCCACTTCCGTGCGAAACGGCAATCCGGCCCAGCGATATCCGAACACGCCGCCGCCGCCGCCAACGATGTCGCTGTTTGAATTGCTGATGAAACTGCCGTTGAAGCCGGTTGCGCTTTCGTCGGTCACCTTGGCGACCGACCCCACCAACCTGAGGCCGATATAGGGCCCGGTGCGGTTGCCCGATTGCGCGACCCCCGATTGCGCGACCGTGGCGACCATCACGGCCATGCCGAAAATGACCCAGCGCCTCAACAATGACATCAAACACTCCCCCGCCCGCACATTTAGTGTTCTTGTTTGTCTTCCGGCGCATTCTGCCCATCGCACGCGACATTGCAAGCGACGGGGCAAACGAGCGACAAACCAGTCCTTCCGGACGTCGCCTCACGCGCCGGTCACGGGCAGGACGGCCGCGTTGACATAGGAGGCCGCATCCGACGCCAGCCAGACAACCGCTTCGGCGATTTCTTCGGCAGTGGCGACGCGGCCCATCGGATGCATCGCCGCCTTGATCGCCGGCCGGTCGGGTTGGCCACCTTCCGCATGGATGTCGGTATCCGTCGTCCCCGGGGCCACCGCGGCGACCCGCACGCCTTCGCCGATCACCTCGCGGCCGAGCCCGACCGTCAAAGAATTGATGCCGCCATTGGTCGCCGCGTAGGAAATATATTCCTTCGGGCTGCCGGTATAGGCGATGCCCGAGGACACGTTGACGATGACGCCGCCGGCGCCGCCATGGCCGGTCGACATCCGCCGCACCGCCTCGCGGCAGCAGAGTATCGTGCCGGTCAGATTGGTGTCGACGACGCGCCGCACCGTTTCGCCCGTGACATCGGCCAGACGGGAAAATCCGCCGGTAATGCCGGCATTATTGACCAAGAGATCGAGGCGGCCCCATCGATCGTCCACGGCCGCAAACATCCGCAGAACATCCGTCTCGACCGCGATGTCCGCTTGGACAGTCAATGCCTTCCGGTCGAGGCTGCGGATCGCCTCGCCACTTCCTCGGCCTTGTCCGTCCGGCGGAGATAACTGAACGCCACATCGTAACCGCGCCGCGCCAGCAACACCGCGCAAGCCGCACCGATTCCCCGGCTTCCGCCGGTCACCAACGCAATTTTCGCCATGCGGCCCTTCCCATAGGTCGCCCTGCCGTCATTCCGGATCCGGTTATTCCGCCACCGCCGCCCGCGGCGCTTCGGCGAACGCCTGCTCCATGTCGCGCCGCACGCGCACCAATTCGGCGCCTTCGTCGAGATCGACGTCGCGCTGACGGACGATTTCGCCGGCCGGCACCGGATGCTTCAGCCGGCACCCATCGGCCAGCCCGATCGGCAACCCACCCAGCGCCATGGATTGCGCGGCGGTGGTCAATTGGCCCCAAACCGTGTAGCCGCCTTCGCCATCGAGAATTTCACCCGCCTTCAGATCCCGTTTCGCGGTTGCCAGGACATCGCCGCGCCAGCCGGTCGGCGCGCCGGTCGGCTCGCCGCGCACGCCGGCGCTGGCGACCGAAATGCCGAGTTCCAATCCGATCAGGTGATAGGGTTTGTACATCGCGGCATACCGACCCGACGCGTCGGTCCTGAGCCCGTATTCGGCGAAACAGCGCGCCACGTATTCATCCGGCGCCTCGAATACGGCGTAGACGCCCCAGCGCAGATCGCGCTCGACGGGCGCGCCCGAAGGCTCGACGCAGGAGACCACCTCGACCATGCCGGCGCCCGACAGAATGCCGCCGTCCGCCGCCGGCCGCAGCGTGGTGGGCAACGCATCGACCCCGCAAGGCGGGAAGGTCAGGCCCGCGACCGGCGGCGTCAATCCGGTCGCATTGGACACCGCGGCCATCTCGATCCCCGATTTGGTGCCGTCGAGGAAGGAATTGAACATTTTCGGATTCATGCCGCCGGCCGCCGCCGCCTCGGGCGACAAGCCGTAATGGCCCCAGACCGTCTCCGGCGTCGAGGCATGAAATTCCGGTTGATGCTTGGTGCCCTTGCCGGCGCACACCACGCCGAACCCGCTGGCGCGCGCCCAATCGACCATCTCGCAAATCAACGCCGGCTGGTCGCCATAGGCCAGCGAATAGACCAGCCCGGCGGCGCGCGCCCGTTCGGCAAGCAGCGGTCCGGCCAGCGCATCCGCTTCGACATTGACCATGACGATGTGCTTGCCGTTGGCCACCGCCGTCAGCGCATGCCGGATGCCGGCCGCGGGACTGCCCGTCGCATCGATCACCACTTCGAGCGCCGGCTCGGCGATCAGGGCCTCTCCGTCCTGGACAATTGCCGTGGCGCCGGTTCTCAACGCGGCATCGAAACCGGTCGCACCGTATTGTTCCTCGGGCCAGCCGACCCGTTGCAGGGTTTCCCGGGCGCGGTCCGGCGACAGGTCGGCAATCCCTACAACATGGAGACCCGGCGTACGCCGCACCTGCGCCAAAAACATGGCGCCGAACTTGCCCGCGCCGATCAGCCCGACCCGGATCGGCCGATCCTGTTCGGCGTGCTGCCGTAAGAGAGAATGCAGATTCATCGTTTCATTCCACCCCGGTCAATTTTCATCGCCGTCCCCGGTAGTGGTGCAATAGGCGGCGAAAAACGCCATTTCGTCCCGGTTGGCTTCGACCCCGCCATCGCCCACATGCTCGGAAAAGCGCAACGCGGTTTTGCCCGACGCGAGAAAGACATCGTGCTGATCCTCGTCGAGCAGCTGTTCCACATCGGCATCGGGATCTTCCGGCGACAGATCCTGCATCGCAGCGGTCCGCCATTGCATGCCGATCAACGCCAGCTCGACCGCTTCGTCGCGCTCCAACGCATAGACATCCTGCAACACATGCACGATCAGGCCGATGGTCGACCGCTCGTCGTCGAACCCCATTTCAAGACAGGTCTGCAAAATGAAGTTGATGACGAACATCTGCGCGAGCGGGCCCAGGCTGATTTCATCGTCCATGGCGCCATCGAAATCGGCGAGGCTTTCCCCGGCCTCGGATTTGGCCAAGAGCGCCTCCTGCAGCTCGGGCGGAAAGAACGCCGCCGCGTTGAGATGCTGGATGAAATCGCTCATACGGGACGCGAGCACGCTCGCCGTGATGCCCTCGGACGATCCTGTCTCCTGCGCCATATCGCTCTCCTTCTGCAGCCGGTCTATAGCGATGCGGCGTGCGTTACAAAACCGGTGCTACTCCGCGGCCGCGGCGTCCGCTTGCGTCAGATCTGCGAGGCAATCGTCGGCGAGGCATTCAATCGGCGTAAAGTCGCGATGCGCGATCCATTCGGGCCGCTTGAACTGCCGGATATGGTTTTCCACGTGGCACAGGCTGAGATAGACGATGGTGCGGTCGAACGGCGACATGTTCGACGGGCTGCAATGCACCAGGTTACCGTGGAACAGGATCACCGAGCCGGCCTTGCCCTTCGGTGAGACGATGCCGCCCTCGGCGACCAGGCGCGTGATCGTTTCCTCATCGATGGTCCAGAGCGGGTAACTGGTGGTTTCCAGATCGTGGCCGGCCTCGATCACGCCCTTGCGGTGGCTCCGCGGGATGAACATCAGCGCACCGTTGAATTCGGTCACATCGTCGAGAAACACCGCGATGTTCATCGCCCGCGAATCCGGCATCAGGTCGTCCCGCGACCAGGTGCCGTAATCCTGATGCCATTGCCAGACGTCGCCGTTGAAGGCGGCCTTGGCGTTGACCTTGTACTGATGCATGTAGACATCGCCGCCGAGGATTTGTTTCACCGGCCCGATCAGCCGCGGATGCCGGCCGAGCCGGCGGAACGCCTCGTTAAAGGTATGCGCGGCGAAGGCGGTGCGGGCGGTCTTGCCGTCCTTCTCGCGCACGACTTCCTTGCGATCCATGGCGTAGACCGTGTCGGCGGCGGCGCGCAGGACGGCGGCTTCGGCGGCGGGAAATGCGTCGGGCAGGAAGACATAGCCTTCTTGATCAAATTGCTGAAGTTGGGAGTCGGTCAATACAGGCATTGCGGCGTGCTTCCCTAACAAGACTAAAGCCCTGGACTATAGTTGCGCAAAGACGAGTATCCCGTGGCGATCCCGCCCGTGCAAGCGTTCAAACCGGCCCTGGCGGGTCAATTCTC
>JBFFGE010000022.1:0-33964 GCA_041557595.1 Alphaproteobacteria bacterium | reverse complement strand
GGAATCACAAATCAGCCGGAAAATGAATCCCAAATCGCAAGAAAACCCAGCCGAAACGCCAGTTTCTTGCAAATCCCATTACTGCGAACCAGGAAAATGAACGCCATATCAAAGGCGTCTGAGTTCTTCACAGGGAACTAAATGACGCCGTCGTCTTCCAGCGCCGCCAACCTATCGGGATCGAGGCCGAGCTCGTCGCAGTAGATTTCCCGATTATGCTGCCCTTTGCGCGCGCCGGCGTGGCGGACTTTCGCCGGCGTCTCGGACAGGAACGGAAAGGCGTTGGTCATCCGGATCGGGCCGAGGTCCTCGTCCGCCACTTCGACGATGTCGTTGCGCGCCTGGTATTGCGGGTCCTTGAAGATCTGGGCGATGTCATAGGCAGGGCCAATGGCCGCCTCGGCGTCCTCGAATTCCTTGAGCACGACGTCCAGAGTGCGCGCCGCGATCCAGTCGCCGACCAGGCCATCGACTTCTTCGATGTGCTCGACCCGGCTTTGCGGCGTCGCGAAGCGGGGGTCCTCCGCCGCCTCCTTGCCGCCGCAAAGCGTCAGCACGCGGGTGACGATGGCCGGCGAATTGGTCGAGAGCGCAACCCAGTGGCCGTCCTTTGTCCGGTAGGTATTGCGGGGCGCATTGTTCTTCGACCGGTTGCCCCAGCGTTCCTGGATGACGCCGAGCTGATCGTATTGCAGCGGTTGCGGGCCCATGACCTGAAAAATCGGCTCGTAAATGCTGAGGTCGATATACTGGCCCTTGCCGCCGCCCTGCGCATCGCGATGGTACAAGGCGAACATCGTCGCAAAGGTGCCGTATGACGCGGCGATGCCGTCGGCAAGTCCGAAATTCGGCAGCGTCGGCGGACCGTCCGCTTCGCCGGTGATCGCGGCGAAACCGCTGAACGCTTCGGCGATGGTGCCGAAACCGGGCCGGTGCCGGTAGGGACCGGTCTGTCCGAATCCGGTCACGCGCACCATGACGAGGCGCGGATTGATCGCCTTCAGATCCTCCCAACCCAGACCCCATTTTTCCATCGTGCCGGTGCGGAAATTCTCGATCAGCACATCCGTCGTATTGATCAATTGCTTGAACAGGGCCTGCCCCTCCGCCTTGCTGAAATTCAGCGTGACGCAGCGCTTGTTGCGGTTCGCCATCTTGAACCAGAGGCCGACGCCATCCTTCTGGTAGCCGGTATGGCGCAGCACATCGCCGCGCGGGTGTTCTACCTTGATCACATCGGCGCCGAAATCGCCGAGCAGCATGCCGATCGTCGGACCGGCGATGACGGTCGCGGCGTCGATGACCCGAAGGCCCTTGAGCGGGGTGTCCTGATCGTTTGACATCGATGTCCTGAAGCCGGTTTGTTGGGAGGGGAGCGGTACCTTAGGACGCCCCACCGGCATCGGGCAAGGCCGCGGATTGGTCGATTCGGCCAATCCCCGCTAGAGTGCTCCTGCCGCCGCAACCACGGACGCGATAGTCGCAATGACACTGAAAACCCACATGCTGCACCCGCTCTTCGGAGTGGAAATATCCGACGTGGATATCACCAAACCGATCGACGATGGCGTCTTTGCCGACATCCGAGCAGCGCTCGACGACCATTCCCTGCTGCTGTTCCGCGGCGCAATGATGACCGACGAGCGCCAGGTCGTGTTCAGCGAAAGGTTCGGCCCGGTACTGAAGGCGACCAGCAACAACCCCGGCGGCGGCACGCCGTTTTCCCGGCAATCGAACCTCGACATCGCCACCGGCGAGCGTATCCCGCCGGATGACCGGCGCATGGTGTATCAGCGCGCGAACGAGTTGTGGCATTCCGACAGCTCGTATCGGGTAATCCCGTCGCTGTGTTCGCTCCTGTCGGGACGGCTCGTGCCGCCGGAAGGGGGCGCCACGGAATTCGCCTCGTTGCGCGCCACCTGGGACGCCCTGCCACAAGACAGGCAGAATTCGCTCGAGGGGTTGATTGCCGAACACAGCCTTTTCAATTCGCGCCAACAGGTCGATCCCGCCGTGATGAGCGAGGAACAGAAGAAAGAGACGCCACCGGTGCGCCAGGCGGTGGTGCGCAGCAATCCCGCCAATGGCCGCAAGAACCTGTTCATCGGGGCGCACGCGTCGCATATCATCGGGCAACCGGTGAAAACGGGCCGCGCGTTACTGATCGAACTGCTGGATTTCGGGACGCAGCCGCAATTCGTCTACCGGCATGAATGGCAACCGGACGACTTGATCGTCTACGACAATCGCTGCCTGCTGCACCGCGCGACGCCCTATGACACGCAACGGCACCGCCGATTTTTGCAGCGCGTCACCGTGGCGGGTGACGGCCCGACGGCGCCGCAAAAGTAGCTATCCGCCGGGGGCGAAGGCCTCCAGCGCGTTCCAGTCCGGCGTCGCGGCGCCCGACGGATCGAGCGGCTGGATGCAGACATGGGTCGCGCCGGCGGCAAAATGCGCATCGATCCGGGACCGGATTTCCGCTTCGCTGCCCCAGGCGACCATGGCGTCGAGGAACCGGTCGCTGCCGCGCCCCGACAGCTCATCCTCGGTGAATCCCAGCCTGAGCCAGTTGTTGCGGTAGTTCGGCATGGCCATGTAGCGCGCCATGTTGGCCGCCGCCACGTCCCGCGCCGTTTTGGGATCGGGGGTCAGACAAATTTTCTGCTCGACGCAGAGCCGGGCATCCGGCCCGAGAATATTCTTCGCTTCGGCGGTGTGTTCGGGTGTCACGTTGTAAGGTAACGCACCGGCGGTCGCGTCGCGCGCGAGCGCCAGCATGTTCGGGCCGAGTGCCGCGAGAACGACATTCCGCGTCGGCGCGGTTATCGCCAATTCCGCCGCCATCATGGACTCCAGATAGGTCCGCATGGTGGCGACCGGCTTGCCATAGGCATGTCCCCGCTGGCCTTCGACGAGCGGGATATGCGAGACGCCGAGGCCCAGGATGAAACGGTCGCCGTACAGGATGTTCAGCGTGTCGTGCCCCGCCATCGCGGCGATGGCGTCCCGGCCGTAGATATTCGCGATCCCGCTGCCGAGACCTAGCCGCTCGGTCTGACCCAATAGAAACCCGCCGAGCGATAGCGACTCATAGCCCAGCGATTCCGGATACCACAGTACGTCGTAGTTCAACCGCTCGACACCTTGCGCCAGGGCGACCAATTGCGCCCTGTCCAACCCGTTCGTCGAGAACCAGACGCCAAATTTTCCGATCTTCATTGCTGTTTCCTTTGATTTGGCCGGTTCCGCGGCCCGGCTGTGCACAAGACCCGTAACAAGCTTATAATCCCTGATTAAACCGACGGCTCGCTACGCATGCAGGAGGGAAACCGTGTCCGACGAAATCAAGATGCCGGTCGAGGCAACGCATATCATGATGTTTGCCCGTTCGATCGGCGATGACAACCCGATCTACCACGACGAAGACTATGCAAAGAAAAGCGACGTTGGACATATCATCGCCCCGCCGACTTTTCCCCGCGCGGTGTCGCAATTCGATCCGGACTATCACCTGCGCCCGAAAAACGGCGTCAAATGGTTCGGCTCGGGCAAAAATCCCACCGGGCTGGACGGTCCCGCGCCGAGCAGCGGCGGGCTGCACGCCGAGCAGCATTTCGAATACCACCGGCACCTGAAACCCGGCGATCAGCTGACGGTCACCATGAGAGAGGGCAAGACCTGGGAAAAGGAGAGCAAACGCGCCGGCAAGCTGACCTTCGTCGAACGCATTCAGGAATACCGCGATCAGAACGGCGACCTCGTGATTACGGCGCGGGCGGTCGGCGTGACGACCGAACGTCCGGTCGATCAGGGTTAGGGAGGGCAGAACGATGGCGCTCAGCGCAAGCACATTGAAACCCGGCGACAGCCACAAGGAAGTCGTCGTCGAGGATCTGACCCGGACCCAGCTCGTGATGTATGCGGGCACCTCCGGCGACTACAATCCGCTGCACACCGACGATGTCTATTCTCGCGAAATCGCCGGATATCCCGGCGTGTTCGCGCACGGCATGCTGTCGATGGGACTGACCGGCAAGATGCTGACCAATTATGTCGGCGACGGCCGGCTCGCGAAATTCGGCGTGCGGTTCACCAACCAGGTCTGGCCGGGCGATACGCTGACCGCCGAAGCCACGGTCGTCGAAATCCGCGAAGAAGGCGGCGACCATTTGGTCGACCTGACCCTGGAGACGAAAAACCAGGACGGCAAGACCGTGATCACCGGAACCGCGACCGCGCGGATCGATCCGTAAGCGCCGCCGACCGCGCACGACACTTGCCTTCCGGCCCCGCCGATCCAATATCCGAACACGACCCAGGAGAAACGGATGAACCGGATCGGGCCGATGCTGACGCGCCGCGCGCTACTCGTCGCGATGGCCGCGCGCGGCCTGGTTCCGGGAACAGGGCTGGTCGCCGGAGGAAGAGGCGCCGCGGCCGCCATCGGCCCTATTCGGAAGCGGCCGATCCCCGCCAGTGGCGAGCGCATCCCGGTGATCGGGATGGGTTCGTGGATCACCTTCAACGTCGGCGACAATGTCTCCTTACGCAACCAGCGCGTCAAAGTACTGCAGGCTTTTTTCGACCGGGGCGGCGGGTTGATCGATTCGTCACCCATGTACGGATCGTCGGAGGAGGTCATCGGCTATTGCCTGAAGCGCATCGCCAACGCGGATGCGCTGTTCTCCGCCACCAAGGTATGGACCCTGTCCCGCTTGTTGGGCGAGCGGCAAATGAACGACTCGTTCAAACTGTGGGGTGTGAATCGGTTTCATCTGATGCAGGTCCATAACTTGGTCGACTGGGAAGCCCATCTTGAAACGCTGAAGGAATGGAAATCCCAAGGGCGCGTGCGCTATATCGGCATCACCACCTCGCACGGCAGCCGCCATGAAGAATTTGCCCGCGTCATGGCGACACAGCCAATCGATTTCGTGCAATTCACCTACAACGTGGTCGACCGCGAGGCCGAGCGCCGCCTGCTACCGCTGGCCGCCGAGCGCGGTCTGGCGGTCATCGTCAACCGGCCGTTCCGGCGCGGCGCGCTGTTCGATCGTTTCGAACGCCACCCCCTGCCCGCCTGGGCCGGCGAATTCGATTGCGCCAACTGGGCTCAGTTCTTTCTCAAATTCATCATCTCGCACCCGGCCGTCACCTGCGCCATTCCGGCGACCTCGCGGGTCGATCATATGCTGGAAAACATGGGGGCAGCCTATGGACCACTGCCCGACGGTGATATGCGCACGCGCATGATCCGGCATGTCGAGAGCCTGTAACCGGCCATGAGCCGTATGCTGGCCTTTACGCCGGAGGTGTTTCTTTCGCTGTTCGAGCAGTACAACACCGCCATCTGGCCCCTGCAGATCGTCGCCTATGCTTTGGGTGTGCTCGCGGTATTTCTGACCCTGCGACCGGGCCGCGTCGCCGGCAGGCTCGTCGCCGCCGTTCTGGCCGGATTCTGGCTTTGGATCGGCGTCGTCTACCACTTCGTGTTTTTCGCCACGATCAACTTCGCCGCGCCCGTATTCGGCGTAGTTTTCATCGTCCAGGGGTTGCTGCTCGCCTGGACCGGCGTGGTGCGCGGACGCCTCGACTTCCGGTTTCGCGGTGATCCAGCCGGATGGATCGGCCTGGGATTCGCCCTTTTCGCCATGGCGATCTACCCGCTGCTGGGCCTTCTTGCGGGACATGTCTGGCCACGTGCCCCGATGTTCGGCGTCACCCCCGTTCCGACCACGATTTTCACGATCGGCTTATTGCTCCTGACCGCGCACCGTGTCCCGCTGTCACTAATGGCGATCCCGGTGCTTTGGTCCCTCGTCGGCGGCACCGCGTCGTGGCTGCTCAATATTCCCGAGGATATCGCCCTGCCCATTGCAGGCGTCGCCGGGCTTGGACTGGCAATATGGAGAAATCATGGGACGCCGCGCGGCAAAACGGGGTGAACGGCATCTGCTTGCGCCTAGAGCAGCGTGCGCCCATTCGGGCGCACATAAGCTGCTCTATCCTTATAGAATCGATCAACCTGCCTTTAATTGATTCCAATTAAAGGCAGGTTGATCTAGCCGTCGACCGGGCGATGTCCGCTACTGATTCTTGAAATTGCCCGGCCGCTTTTCGCGCCACGCCGCGATCGATTCCTTATGGTCCTCGCTCGAGCGGGCCAGCGTCATATGCGACGAGATCATGTCGAGCGCGCTGCGCAAATCCATGTTGAGCCCGGCATACATCGACCGCTTGATCAGGCGCACCGAAATCGGCGACGAATTCACCAGCCGCGACACATAGGCGCGGGTTTCCTCCATCAGCTTGTCGTCCGGCACCACCTTGTTGACCAGGCCGATTCGCAGCGCTTCCTCGGCGGAGACGAAATCCGCGCTCCACAGCATTTCCAGCGCCCGCGGAACCCCGATGATGCGCGGCAGGAACCAGAACCCGCCATTGCCCGGCACCAGCCCCACGCGGACATAGGTTTCGGCAAACCGCGCGCTTTCGGCGGCAATGCGCAAATCCGCATGCAGCGACATATCCATGCCGGCGCCCACCGCGACGCCGTTGACCGCGGCGATGATCGGCTTGTCGATATCCTGCATCTTGAGTGAGATGCGCTGCACCATGTCCCACAGACCGGATTTGGTTTCCAGCGCCGTCGGCGGCCGGTCGGTTCCCATTCGGCCGGTATCGCCGCCGGAGCAGAATCCCCGTCCCGCGCCGGTGATGATAATGGCCCAGACGTCGTCGCGGGTCCGGCATTCCTCGAGACGCTCGACATAGGCGACGAGCATTTCCCGGGTGAAGGCGTTCAGCTTATCCGGGTTGTTGAAGGTAATCGTGGCGATTTTGTCCGACACGTCGAAAAGCAGTTTTTCCGTCATGGAGAGGCGCTCCCTGTTGAATTTCTGGTGAGGCGTTTTGGAATGTCGGCCCGGCGCCCGCGCTCAGTCGAGCGGCATTCCCGGATGCACTTCACGCGAGGTGACGAATTCGGAAAAATCCGCCGCAAGCGACGGCATTGCGACCTCCTTGATCGATTCCGGCGTCCAGCCGCCATTGCGGTGGACCATGCGCACCGGGCGAGGCTGGCTATAGAGCGACAATTCCGCGCCTCGCTGATGGAAAATCTGGCCGTTGACATAATCCGCGCCCTCGGATGCGAGAAAAGTGCAGAGCGGCGCGATGGCATCGGCCGGGCTCTTTTGCAGCCGTTCTTCCCGGATCGCGGCGGCTTGCGGATCCTTCGGAGTCGGAACCGACCGGGTCATTCGCGTATCGGCCGACGGGCAGATGACGTTGCTGGTGATTCCCTTTCGGCCGTTTTCCTTCGCCACGACGAGCGACAAATTGGCGATGCCCATCTTGGCGGCACCGTAATTCGCCTGGCCGATATTGCCGAGCAAACCCGATGTCGAACTGACCATGATGATGCGGCCATACTCCTGCTCGCGAAACAGGTTGATCGCCGAACGGGCAAGATTGAAATGGCCGGTCAAGTGGACGTCCATCACCGCCTGCCAATCATCCGGCGACATCTTGTGGAACATGCGGTCGCGCAGGATACCCGCCGGGTTGAACAGAATATGCAAGCCGCCGAATTCATCGCGCGCCTGCTGCACCATAGCCAGGCAATCCTCGAATTTGGCGACGGACCCGAAATTCGGCGCGGCCTTGCCGCCGGCCGCCTTGATCTCTTCGACGATCTGCTCGGCGGGTCCGTGTTCGCCGCCCTCGCCGCCGCCGCCCACGCCCGGATCGTTGACGATCACACTGGCGCCGTTTGCGGCCATCATCTTTGCGACCGCGGCGCCAACGCCCCGGCCGGAACCGGTGCAAATCGCCACCCGGCCATCCAACATGCCCATTATCGTGCTCCTTCCCTCTATCGGCCGGGTGCTCGATGAGCCTCGGCTCTATGTCCTCTAGCTTCCGCCTAGATCTACCTGCCTTTAATTGCACTCAATGAAAGGCAGAAAAGTTGATCGATTCTATAATGATAGAGCAGCTTACGTGCGCCCAATTGGGCGCACGCTGCTCTAGGTTTCGTTCGACAGCACAACCGTGCCGGCGGCGGACAGCATGCCGCCCATGCCATTGACCAGCGAGAGTTTGGCGTTCGGTACCTGCCGGTCGCCGCATTCGCCGCGCAATTGCCGCGCCGCCTCGATCAGCGGAAAGATGCCGTACATGCCCGAATGGGTATAGGACAGGCCGCCGCCATTGGTGTTGATCGGCAACGAGCCGCCGGGCGTCGACTTACCGTCTTCGAAGAACGACACGCCCTCGCCGGGTTCGCAGAAGCCGAGCGCTTCCAGCATGATCGGCGGACCCGAGGTGAAGGCGTCATACAGCATGATGTGGTCGAAATCGCCATGCGAGACGCCGGCCATCTTGAACGCCTTGTCGCCTGACATGCGGGTCGCCGTGCTGCGCGGGATGTCCAGCATGTGGGTGACCATGACGTGTTCGGTCGCCTCGCCCGCGCCGCGTACGTAGACCGGTTTCTTGGCGCAATCCTTGGCCCGATCGGCCCGCGTCATGACCACCGCCCCGCCGGCATCGGTCACCAGACAGATGTTCAGCAAGTTGAACGGATAGAACATCGGCCGGGAATTCAGCACGTCCTCGATCGTCAGCGGGTCGCGGAACTTCGCCTTCGGGTTCAGGGCGGCCCAGGCGCGGGTCGATACCGCGACCTGCGCCCATTGTTCCAGCGTCGTGCCGTATTCGTGCATGTGGCGGGTCGTCAGCATGCCGAAATATGTCGGTGCGCCGCCGAAGCCGTAGGGCATTTCGAATTGCCCGCTCAGGCTGGTGTCGCGCGCGCGCGTCACGCCGGTGCCGGAGCGGCCGCTCTCCCCATGGGAGATCACCGCGACATCGCAGAGCCCGTGATGCAGCGCCACCATCGCGTGGCCCACCATGATGATAAAGGAACACCCCCCCACCGAGGTGCCGTCGACATAGCGCGGCGTGATGTCGAGCGCCTCGCCCAACAAGGCCGGCGAATGTTGTCCCGCGGTGAAAATGCCATCCACATCCGAAATTTTCAGACCGGCATCCGCGACCGCATTGTGGATCGCCTCCAGATGGAGCGTTAGCTGGCTCTTGCCCGGCAATGTGCCGATTTCATCCGATTCATCGACGCCGACGATGCACGCGCTGTTTGATAATTCTTTCATGTCCCTCACTCAAAACTCGTGTTGCCAAAATTCTCGATCGCCCCGGCTGCGGCGCTATTTCGCCGGCTGGAAGAGCGGGAGGGTGACGTCGTCGGTCTGTTTTTCGAACACCACTTCGACCGGCATGTCGCATTTCAAGACGGCCGGGTCGGCATCGATGTTGATCAGGTTCGACATCATGCGCGGGCCTTCCTCGAGCTCGATCATCGCCAGGATGTACGGCGGTTCGATCTTGAACTTCGGATTGAGCGCCCGGTGCGCGATCTCGAACGAATAGAGCGTGCCTTTGCCGCTCGCCTGGATCCAACCGATATTGCGCGAATGACAATGCGGACACGCGATGCGCGGATAGAAAAACGCCTTATTGCAATCACCGCATTTCGGCAACATGAGCTTGTTTTCCTTGAGCCCGTCCCAATAGGGCATGGCTTCCGGCGTCATCGGGGTTGGTAGCGGTCGTTGCGGTTCCACGGCGGTCCTTCCTGGTTACCTGTTGCGGTGCAGCCTTGCGCCCGAGGGCGGCAGCGTGGTCACGCCGCGGCAGCTTGCTCTATGATCCATATTCTGGGGGCGCTTGTCACGTCGCCAGCCCTTGCCACAAAGGATCGACGCGTCGACGATGCGTACCGAACCATTCTTTCGACCAAAACAGGAGTCAGATTTGGATGCCCGGACCGCTTGATGGAATTCGCATTGTCGACGTAACGACGGTCTATACCGGCCCATACGCCAGCCAGCTCCTGGGCGACATGGGCGCGGATGTGATCAAGGTGGAGGCGCCGAACGGCGACCAGACCCGCCTGACCGGACCATCGAAAAATTCGGACATGTCGTCCAACTTCATGCACATCAACCGGAACAAGCGCTCCATCGGGTTGAACCTTAAAACCGAGGACGGCGCCGAGGCGTTGAGAAAGTTGGTGCGGGACGCCGACGTCTTCCTGCACAACATGCGTCAGGACCCGCTCGAACGGTTGAAATTCGACTACCAAAACGTGCGACGCCTGAAACCGGACATCGTGTATTGCAACATCTGGGGTTTCGGCCGGGGCGGCCGCTATGCGGGCCGCCCCGCCTATGACGATGTCATTCAAGGGGCGGCAGGCCTGGTTGCGCTCGAAGCCTTCGGCGACAAGCCCGCGCGCTATATGCCGTCGCTGATCGCGGACAAGACGACCGGACTGTTCGCCGCCTACACAATTCTCGCCGCGCTGTACCACCGCCAGGCCACCGGCGAAGGGCAAGAGGTCGAGGTGCAAATGTTCGAAAGCATGGTGTCCTTCACCATGCTGGAACATCTCTGGGGCGAGAGTTTCGTGCCCGCGAAGGGCCGTGTCGGATCGGAACGGCACGCCACCCCGCTGCGCTGGCCGCACGCCACCAAGGACGGGCATCTCTGCGCCCTTGTCGGAAGCGACAAGCAATGGCGGGCGTTGCTCACCACCATCGGCCGGGAGGATCTTTGGGAAAATCCGATCCTGGCGACCCGGGAGTCGCGAAAAAAATACTTGCCGCAGGTGATGGAGATACTGGACGGTCTGTTTGCCGAGCGGACGACCGCCGAATGGGTCGAGGTTCTGGCCGGCGCGGGCGTCGCCTGCATGCCGATCGCCAGGCTCGAAGACGTGGTCGCCGACCCGCATTTGGCGGATGTCGGATTCTGGCACGAGGTCGACCACCCGACCGAAGGGCGGCTCCGACTGATGAACCCGCCTGTCACGCTCGCCCGGACACCCGCCGAAATCCGCCGGCCGCCGCCGCGCTTCGCCGAACACACCCGCGCCATCCTGACCGAACTCGGCTACGGCGCCGACGCCATCGAGCAACTCATCGAGAGCGGCGCCGCGGTCGATGGCCCAAAGAACCGGACTGTCGGGACCAAGTGATAATCCTTGCGCGCCGCATTTTCGCGCGACTTTAAAACGCGATATACTCGGGAGCGCCGCGTCCGGGTGTATCGGCGGCGGCGCATCCTTGCTGGAGAGCAGCCCATGACAGTAAATATTCGTCAGCTTCATCCGGTCTTCGCCGGCGAGGTCGACGGTGTCGACCTGAAACGTCCGCTCACCGCGGACGAGGTTGCGGCGATCGACGCCGGCATGGACCGGTACGGCGTGCTGATCTTTCACGATCAGGACATCACGGACGCACAACAGACCGACTTCAGCCGGAATTTCGGCGAACTCGAGCTGCCCGGCGCCGCCAGCAACATCACCAAGCCCGAGGACCGCCGGCTGGCGCCGGAGCTCGCGGACGTCTCCAACCTCAACCGCGACAATCGCGTCTTCGACCGCGAGGATCGCCACCGCATGTTCAATCTCGGCAACCGTTTATGGCATTCCGACAGCTCGTTTCGGGCAATCCCCGCCAAATATTCCCTGCTCTCGGCGCGCGCCATACCCGCGACCGGCGGCAATACCGAATTCGCCGATATGCGGGCCGCGTACGACGCGCTGGACGACGCGACAAAGGCGGAAATCGAGGATCTGGTGTGCGAGCACTCGCTAATCTATTCACGCGGGCTGCTCGGATTCGACGAACTGACCGATGAAGAGAAAGCGAACTTCAAGCCTGTGCGCCAAAGACTGGTTCGGACGCACCCGGTAACGGGACGGAAGTCGCTCTATCTCTCCGCACATGCAGGCACGATCGTCGGTTGGCCGATGCCCGAAGCGCGGATCTTCCTGCGCGACCTGATGGAAGACGCGACCAAACCGGAATTCGTCCATGTCCATCGGTGGCGCCCGCACGATCTGGTCATCTGGGACAATCGGCAGACCATGCACCGGGTGCGGCGGTTCAACGACACGACCGAAATCCGCGACATGCGCCGGACCACGATTGCCGGCGATGCACCGACCGTAACGCAAGCTACTCTATCTTTATAAAATCGATCGACTTTTCTGCCTTTAATTGATTCCAATTAAAGGCCGGTTGATCTGGCGCCGGACACGGCAACAAAAACGGCGGCAAACACGCTTTGACAAAAAAAAACGGCGCCGCATCGTTCCTGGCCCCCTTCAAGGTTCGCAGCTACCGGTTTCAGTGGCCCGCCGATCTGGCGACCTCCTGGGCGTTCGAAATGGAAACGCTCATCCTCGGCTGGTATGTGCTCGTCCAAACCGAATCCGTGATCCTTTTGACGATTTTCGGATCGCTGCAGTTTCTCGGCACCCTGATCGCGCCGATGCTCGGACTCGTCGCCGACAAGGTCGGCCGGCGCGTCATGTTGTGCATCATGCGGGCGTTTTACACAGCGATGGCGGCGGTGATCATGACGGCGGGGCTGACCGATCACCTTTCCCCGTATCTGGTTTTCACCGTCGCGGCGCTGGTCGGCTTGGGGCGCCCGTCCGACCTGGTGATGCGCAATTCGCTGATCGGCGACACGATGCCGCCGGGCCGTCTGATGAATGCCCTCGGCCTGTCGCGCACCACACAGGATTCAGCCCGGATCGCCGGCGCCCACGCGGGCGCCGGGCTATTTTCGATGCTCGGCATCGGTGCGGCCTATGTCGTGGTGACCGCGTTTTACGCGGCGAGCTTCCTGTTTACGCTCGGTGTCTCCAATGTTCGCCCGACACCCGATCCGACCGAGCAAGCCGCGGATGGAAGTTTCGCCCGCCCCTCATTCTGGCGCGAGATGCGCGTCGGGATCGCCTATGTCTGGAATACCCCGCGCGTCCTCGCAATCATGTGCCTCGCCTTCCTCGTCAACCTCACCGCCTACCCGTTGTCGCACGGGCTCCTGCCGTACATCGCCAAGGACGTCTACATGCTGGACGAGAACGGCCTTGGCCAGCTTATCGCAGGATATGCGGGCGGCGCGCTGCTCGCCTCGCTCCTGATGGCGTGGACCGGCGGGCCGCGGCGCCCGGCCCGGTTCATGCTGATCTACATATCCATTTGGTATGCGCTTCTGATGGCGCTGGGACAGTTCACAACGCAGGCGGCGGGCGCCCCGACGCTGGTCCTGATCGGGCTCGCCCAAGGCGCCGGGATGGTCTCCATGTCGGCCGCCTTGCTCGGCACGGTGGCGGCCGAATACAGGGGCCGGATCATGGGCGTTCGCGCCCTCGCGATCTACGGCCTGCCCCTGGGATTGATGGGATCCGGCGTGTTTATCGGCTGGATCGGCTATTCGGCCACCATCACCGCCTATTGTATCGTCGGGATCGCCTTCACCGCGCTGATCGGGTTCAAGTGGCGCACGGCGCTGTGGCATTGATGGCGACGGAAACTTATCGGTCTACCGCCGGAAGGTAGCGGGTCGGCGCTAGCGTTTTGGTTGACAATTTGCCACGGCAATCTAATTTTTTAGATATTCGCTAGCCCCCTGCGAGTTCGCCCGGGGCTTTTGTTTTGTCGCCGCAATGTTGATAGGTTGCGGCCGGCATACCTGCCTGAGCCTGCTCAACCAAAAAAGATCGCCCAAGCGGCGGCAAAAGGGGAGAAAACGTGAAGCCAGCCGCCCGTCAACCCACCCAAATTCCAGGCTTTCCGAAGCCGCAGGGACTCTACGACGGTCGCCACGAACACGACGCGTGCGGGATAGGTTTCATCGTCAATATCAAGGGCAAGAAAAGCCATTCCATCGTCGATCAAGGGCTGCAGATCCTGCGCAATCTCACCCATCGGGGGGCGGTCGGCGCCGATCCGCGAGCGGGCGACGGCGCCGGGATCCTGATTCAGCTGCCGGACGCCTTTTTCCGCGAAGAATGCGCCGCGCTGGGTTTCGAGCTGCCGCCCGCCGGAGATTTCGGCGTCGGCATGGTGTTCCTGCCGAAATCCAAGGCGGAACGACGGGAATGCGAAACGATCCTCGAAAGTTTCATCACGGGTGAGGGCCAGACGCTTCTCGGCTGGCGCGACGTTCCGGTCGATGCGAATAATCTCGGGGAATCGGTCAAGCCGACCGAGCCCACCATGCGGCAGGTCTTCGTCGGCCGCGGCGCAAACTGTCCGGATACCGATGCGTTCGAACGCAAACTGTTCGTCATCCGCAAGCAGGCCGAACTCGCTATCGAAGCGAATGGCAACGGCTATGGCGATTTTTATCTCCCCTCCCTGTCGGCGCGAACCATCGTCTATAAGGGGATGCTGCTGGCCGACCAGGTCGGAAGCTATTTCCGCGACCTCGCCGACGACCGGGTCGTCTCGGCGCTGGCCATGGTGCATCAGCGGTTTTCGACGAACACCTTCCCGACCTGGAAACTCGCCCATCCTTTCAGGATGATTTGCCATAACGGCGAGATCAACACCCTGCGCGGCAATTTGAACTGGATGAACGCGCGCCGGCACAGCATGCGGTCGGATTTGTTCGGCGACGACCTCGACAAGGTTTGGCCGCTGATCGCCGAAGGACAGTCCGATTCAGCCTGTTTCGACAATGCGCTCGAGTTGTTGCTTTGCGGCGGCTATTCGCTGGCGCACGCCATGATGCTGCTGATCCCGGAAGCCTGGAAGAACAATGCCTTGATGGACGCTAAACGCCGGGCATTCTATGAATATCACGCCGCGTTGATCGAACCCTGGGACGGACCGGCGGCGGTCGCATTTACCGACGGCCGGCAGATCGGCGCGACACTCGACCGCAATGGCCTGCGCCCGGCACGATATCTTGTGACCGACGACGATACGGTCCTGATGGCGTCGGAAATGGGTGTCCTGCCCACGCCGGAAAGAAGCATCGTCAAGAAATGGCGGCTGCAACCAGGCAAGATGTTGCTGATCGATCTCGATCAGGGCCGGATCATCGACGACGAAGAACTCAAGGCGGAACTTTCCCAGGCGCACCCCTATCAGGAATGGCTCGACCGGACGCAAATCAAGCTCGAAGGCCTGCCCGCGACACCGCATGGCCCGGAGCGATCGAATGCGCCGAGCCTGCTGGACCGCCAGCAGGCGTTCGGATACACGCAGGAAGACCTCAAAACCATCATGGCGCCGATGGCGACCACGGGCCAGGAAGCCACCGGCTCGATGGGCAGCGATACGCCAATCGCCGCATTGTCCACGCGTCCGAAACTGCTCTACGCCTATTTCAAGCAACTCTTCGCCCAGGTGACCAACCCACCGATCGATCCGATCCGCGAAGAATTGGTCATGTCGCTGATCTCCTTCATCGGCCCGCGACCGAATTTGCTGGGACTCGATGACTCCGGCGCCCACCGGCGGCTGGAAGTCCGCCAGCCGATCCTGACCAACGACGATCTGGAGAAGATCCGGTCGATCGGCGAGGTTGCCGACAATGCCTTCCGGACGATTACGCTCGACCTGACCTATCCGGTCGCAAGCGGCGCGGACGGCATGAAGGTCGCGCTGTCGGCGCTCTGCGATCAGGCGGAAAATGCGTGCCGCGAAAACTACAACATCATCGTCTTGAGCGACCGTTCGATCAGCGCGGACCGCATCGCCATCCCGGCGCTGCTCGGCACGTCGGCGGTGCATCATCGGCTCATTCGCCAGGGTCTGCGGACCGGACTGGGGCTTGTGGTGGAGACCGGCGAAGCCCGGGAAGTCCATCATTTCTGCCTTCTCGCGGGCTATGGCGCGGAAGCCATCAATCCGTATCTTGCCTTCGAGACGCTGGCGGAAATGCAAAGCGACCTGCCGGACGAAGTCACCCCGTCCGAGGCGGAGAAGCGCTACATCAAGGCGGCCGACAAGGGCATCCTTAAGGTGATGTCGAAGATGGGCATTTCGACCTACCAGTCCTATTGCGGCGCGCAAATCTTCGACGCTGTCGGGCTGGCGAGCAGCTTCGTCGGCGAACATTTTTTCGGCACGCACACGGCGATCGAAGGTGTCGGCTTGCAGGAAATCGCGGAGGAAACCGTCGCCCGGCACCGGCAGGCATTCGGCGATGATGAAATCTATCGCCGTTTCCTCGATGCCGGCGGCGAGTACGCGTTGCGGGTCCGTGGTGAAGAACATTCCTGGACACCCGATACCGTCGCCAGCCTCCAGCACGCGGTGCGCGGCAACGCGGAAGAGAAATATCGCGAGTTCGCCGATTTGGTGAACGACCAAAGCAAGCGAATGATGACGATGCGCGGATTGTTCGAATTCGCCAAACCGGGCGCCCCGGTTCCGATCGACGAGGTCGAGCCGGCCGCCGAGATCGTCAAGCGCTTCTCCACCGGGGCCATGTCGTTCGGGTCGATTTCCCGCGAAGCGCACACCACGCTCGCCATCGCGATGAACCGGATCGGCGGCAAATCGAACACTGGCGAGGGCGGTGAGGAAGCCGACCGCTATTTACCGATGCCGAACGGTGATTCACGGCGCTCGGCCATCAAGCAGGTCGCCTCCGGCCGTTTCGGGGTGACCGCCGAATACCTGATCAATTCGGACATGATGCAAATCAAGATGGCGCAAGGTGCGAAGCCCGGTGAAGGCGGGCAACTGCCGGGCCACAAGGTCGATGCGGTGATTGCCAAGGTGCGCCATTCGACGCCCGGCGTCGGATTGATTTCGCCGCCGCCGCATCATGACATCTATTCGATCGAAGATCTGGCGCAGCTCATCTACGACCTGAAGAACGTCAATCCGGAAGGGGACGTCAGTGTAAAACTGGTTTCCGAAATCGGCGTTGGCACGGTTGCCGCCGGCGTCGCCAAGGCCAAGGCCGACCATGTGACGATCTCGGGCTTCGAAGGGGGGACCGGCGCGAGCCCGCTCACCTCCATCACCCATGCGGGCTCTCCCTGGGAAATCGGCCTCGCGGAGACGCATCAGACGCTGGTGCTGAACCGTCTGCGCGGACGCATCGCGGTTCAGGTCGATGGCGGATTGCGGACCGGGCGCGATGTCGTCATCGGGGCGATGCTCGGCGCGGACGAATTCGGATTCGCGACGGCCCCGTTGATCGCCGCCGGCTGCATCATGATGCGCAAATGCCATCTCAATACCTGCCCGGTCGGCGTCGCGACCCAGGACCCCGAATTGCGCCAGCGCTTCACCGGCACGCCGGAACACGTGATCAACTATTTCTTCTTCGTCGCCGAAGAGGTGCGCGAATTGATGGCACAACTCGGCTTCCGGCGGCTCGACGAGCTGATCGGCCGTTCCGATCTTCTCGACCAGAAGAAGGCGATCGCCCACTTCAAGTCGAAGGGATTGGATCTGTCGCGCATCCTGCACACGCCGGAAGCGGCACCCGGTGTCGCGATCCGCAATGACGAGCGGCAGGATCACGGCATCGACAGGGTGTTGGACCGAACGCTGATCGACCATGCGCAACCGGCCCTGACCGAGGGCACGCCCGTCACCATCGAGAGCAAGATTCGCAACACCGATCGTACGGTCGGCGCGATGCTGTCGGGCCGGGTGGCCAAACGCTATGGGCATAAGGGCCTGCCCGAGGATACGATTTCGATAAAAATGACCGGGACTGCCGGGCAAAGTTTCGGCGCGTTTCTGGCGCACGGCATATCGATCGAACTGATCGGTGAGGCCAACGACTATGTCGGCAAAGGGTTGAGTGGCGGCCGCCTGGTCATTCGTCCGCCCGAAGACAGCAAGATCGTTCCGGAAGAAAGCATTATCGTCGGCAATACGGTGCTCTATGGCGCAATCGCCGGCGAATGTTATTTCCGCGGCGTAGCCGGCGAGCGTTTTGCGGTGCGAAACTCCGGCGCGATCGCCGTGGTGGAAGGCGCCGGCGACCACGGCTGCGAGTATATGACCGGCGGCATCGTCGTCGCGCTCGGCACCGTCGGACGCAACTTCGCTGCCGGCATGAGCGGCGGCATCGCATACGTTCTCGATGAGGACGGCAATTTCGATGAGCGCTGCAACCTAGCCATGGTCGAACTGGAACCGATCAGCGCCGAGGACGACACGCTCGAACAAACTGCTCATCAAGGCGGCGATCTGGAATCGCACGGCCTTGTCGACATCATGCGCGACATGACGCAGTTCGATAGCGAACGGTTGCGCCAGCTCATCGAACGGCACGCGCACTACACGAATTCGGCGCGGGCGCGCATGATCCTCGATGACTGGGAGGTCTACCAGCGCCGCTTCGTCAAAGTGATGCCGGTGGATTACCGCCGTGCCTTGCAGGAAATGCACGCGACCCGGCCCCCCTCCTCAACGACCCGGACGGGAGCCTGAGATGGGCAAGATCACGGGTTTCCTGGAAATCGACCGCCAGGATCGGAAATATGCGCCGGCTGGAGACCGGGTGCGGCATTTCAACGAATTCCTCATCCCGATGGACCACAAGCAGGTCGCCCAGCAGGGCGCCCGCTGCATGGATTGCGGCATCCCGTTTTGCCATCAGGGCTGCCCGGTGAACAACATCATCCCCGATTGGAACGACCTCGCCTATAAGGAGGACTGGCGAGGGGCGTTGGAAGTGCTTCACTCGACCAACAATTTCCCGGAATTCACCGGACGGATTTGTCCGGCGCCCTGTGAAGAGGCGTGCACGCTTAACATCGACGACAACCCGGTCACGATTAAAACGATCGAGTGCACCATCGTGGACACCGGCTGGGACGAGGGCTGGATCGTCGCCAGTCCGCCGCAAAGCAAAACGGGCAAACGGGTCGGCGTCGTCGGTTCGGGTCCCGCGGGGCTCGCCTGCGCCCAACAGCTCGCGCGCGCCGGCCACGACGTGGTTCTATACGAAAAGAATGCAAAACCCGGCGGCCTCCTGCGCTACGGCATTCCCGATTTCAAGATGAGCAAGCATCTGATCGACCGCCGCGTTGCGCAAATGGAAGCCGAAGGGGTGGTCTTCCGCACCAATTGCACCGTCGGCGTCGACATCGAGGCGGCGGCGCTGCTGGACGAATTCGACGCCGTGGCCCTGACCGGCGGATCGGAAAGGCCGCGCGACCTTCCCGTACCCGGCCGCGACCTGGCGGGCGTCGAATTCGCCATGGACTACCTGACACAGCAGAACCGGCGTATCGGCGAGGAACCGTTGGGCGACGTCGAAGACATCCTCGCCGACGGCAAGCATGTGGTGGTGATCGGCGGCGGCGATACGGGCTCGGACTGCATCGGCACCGCGTTCCGCCAGGGTGCGGTCTCGGTTTCGCAAATCGAGATTATGCCGCGGCCGCCGGAACATCCCGACAAGGGGTCCACCTGGCCGCTTTGGCCGGCGAAAATGCGCACTTCATCTTCCCAGGCCGAAGGCGCCCAGCGCGACTGGGGCGTCGCCACGAAGGAACTCACGGGCAGCAATGGTGTGGTCGATACGCTGCACGGCGTGCGTCTCGACGCATCAATGCAGGAAATTCCCGGCAGCGAGTTCGCCTTGAAGGCCGACCTCGTGCTGTTGGCCATGGGATTCGTCCATCCCATCCATGACGGTCTGATCGAGGACATCGGCATGGAGCTCGACGGCCATGGCAACGTCATGGCCAATACCGAGGACTATCAAACATCGACGCCGAAACTGTTCGCCGCCGGCGACATGCGACGCGGTCAATCCCTGGTCGTCTGGGCGATCCGCGAAGGCCGCCAATGCGCCCATGCAATCGATAAATTTCTCATGGGCGAGTCGACTCTGCCGCGCTGACGTTGCATCCCGAATGATCCGGGCATTAGATCAACCTGCCTTTAATTGGAATCAATTAAAGGTAGGTTGATCGATTCTATAAAGATAGAGCAGCTTATGTGCGCCTAAATGGGCGCACACTGCTCTAGCGAACCGCCCTATTCGTTGGCGTATTTCAGGTATTGCCCCAGCCAGTCGCAATCGACCAGCTCGACATAGGCGTCGATCAACCGTTTGGTGATCGGACCCGGAATTTCGCCATCGCCGATGCGCCGGCCGTTGATAGTAACCGCCGGACAGATGCACCAACTGGACGAGGTGATAAACGCCTCGTCGGCCGACACCGCGTCGAAAAAATCGAGATCGGCTTCCTCGACCGGAATACCGAGCTCCCGTGCCAGATCGATTGCCGTTTGACGGCTCACGCCCGGCAGGACATACCGCTGTTTCGGGGTCAGCACGACGCCGTCGCGGACCAGGAAGAAATTGCTGCCGCGCCCTTCAGCAAGGTTGCCGTTGGTGTCGAGCATGATTGCCTGCGCTTCCGGATTCTGGGCCCGCACTTCGAGATCGGCGATCACGAGATTGATATAGTTTTGCATCTTGGCCCGGGGGCTTAGCGTATCCGGCGGCGGACGCCGTACCGAGGGGATGACGAGGTCGAGACCCCGCCGGTAGAACTTCGCCCTGCCCCGAAACGGCAAGGGCCGGCACTCGACGATAACGGTCGGACCCTCAAATCCCGGCCATGCCACCCCGTCGGCGGGATCGATGCCGCGGGTTACCCGTTGGGTTACCCAAATGTCTTCGTCCGCGGAAATCTGTCGAAGGTTGCGCTCCGCGACCTCCTCCGTGATGCCGCAGAATTCCTGCCGCGTCAGGCCCGGATCGAGGTCGAGATATTTCAAGGAGCGAAACAGACGGTCGATGTGATCGTCGAGGCGAAAAATTCTGTGGCCGAAGGTGCGGGTCGTATCGAAGACCGCATCGCCGTATTTGAAGCCGCGATCGCGAAACGGAATCCGGGCTTCCCGCTCTGGGACGATCTCTCCGTTGAACCACACCACCCATTCGTCGGACACGGCCATAATTGCCTCCTCGATCCGTTGCGATACGCCAAGAGCAGCTTATGTTCCTTTTAATTGGACTCAATTAAAGGTAGAAAAGTTGATCTAGCCCAATTCTTGTTTGAATTGACGCATATGAAATGGTCAATCTCTTGGTTTTTTACGCAAGTACGTCGTCGCGAACCGTTCCGGTTCGCTCGGGATTTGCTTTAGGGCAGGTCCAGCCGCACCTCGACGGCCGCGCTGGCGATCACCGCGATATCGTCGGCTTCGTCGTCCACCACGTCGAGCCCGCCCTTGACCGCCTTCACGGTCACCGTGCCGACCGGCAGCGTCGCTTTTACCTTTTCAGTATCCACTTTCGCCGGTTCCTGAACGCCGATCGTCACGTCGACCTGGACGTCCTTGCGATCGACACCCAGCGTTCTGATCATGGTTAGCGAGCTGTGATGGATCGCGTCCTGCACCGCGCGGATTGCCGCCTTCGTATAGTCGCCGCCATGCAGATCGTTGCCGGCGCCCATTTCCAAAATTACCCGTTTCAAAGCCATTTCTGCATCCTCACGGTAGATCGAGCCGCACGACGGCGGCGGCATGGGCAATCACCGTGGAATCGGTCCCTTTGGCGTTGGGAATTTCCAACCCGCCTGCCACGACATTCACGGTCCCGGTTCCATGCGGCAGCACCGCGAGCACGGCTGCCGTATCGACCTTGTCCGGCTGCGGCACGCTGACCGTCACCTCCACCTGCATCGAATCGACATCCAGCCCGAGCGCGTCCGCCACGCTCAAGGAATTATGCCAAAGAGCATCCCGCAAGGCGCGCACCGCCGCCTTCGTGTAATCGGCGCCCCGGATATCGGTGCCCATACCGATTTCCAACGCCACGCGCTTCCAGGCCATTCGCTGTATTCCTCCCTGCATTGCGTAATCCCGCAGGCTCCACAGTAGACCCAACGCTCGGGCCACTCCACCCCATTACCGACCCCCTTTTATCGATATGTCGACTTCATTACTGGCCAGGAGACCGAAATCCCCTTCTTCCAGCAGGTCGATGCAACACCGCCCGCTCTCGGCCACGCCCTGCCGAACCGCGCTGACGCGCTCGCGCCTAATCTTGCGTGTCCGGGGCCGTCACGTAACCTTCCTCCCGGTCGCGTTGCTGCGCGGCGGCGTCCCGCGATTCCGGATCGCCATGACCGCCGCCGCCGGGCGTCGACAGGCGCACGGTGTCGCCGCGCTGCAGGACGTATTGCCGTTTCGGATCGGTGGTCTCGCCGGCGATCTGCAGCGCGCCGGGGGCGCCCGCCTCGCCGCCTTGAATTCCGAATGCCGGGTACACCGTGCGTTCGGCCAGGAAGGACACTGCAATGGGACTGTCCGAACGACTCTCCAGCAGGATTTCCTGACCCAATCCGCCCCGAAACTTGCCGGGTCCGCCGGAATTGGGCCGAAGCCGCTTGTGGTGAAACCGCAGCGGTGCGATCTGTTCCGATAATTCGATTGATGTCGACGACACATTGCTGGGCCAGCTCAAGCAGGTCGGGCCGTCGCGGCGGAAGGTCGCGCCCATGCCGCCATTATAGAAAAACATATTGGCGTAGGGCTTGCCGGTCGCACCCACGCCCGACTGGTTCATCCCCCACATCGGCGAGCCGCAGGCCGCCATCACGCGCTCGGGCACCACATCGCCGAGACAGCCGAATACCAGCATCGGCAGGTAGTGGCCGACCAGCATTCGCGAACCGCCGGACGCGGGAAACACCGGATTGACGATGCATCCCGCCGGGCCGCGCACGGTAATGGGCCGGAACGCCCCTTCATTGTTCGGCAGGTTGGGATTGGTGCAGCACTTAATGCCGTACACCGTCATCGCGTAGGTGTAGCACATGGCGACATTGATCGCCCGGTCGACCTGCGGGTCCGACCCGGCATAGTCGACATCGATGGTTTCCCCGTCGATAGTGAGGGTCATCTCTACCCGGATCGGCGCATCGGCGACGCCGTCCGTCATGAGCGAGCTCTTGTACACGCCGTCCGGCAGGTCACGAATGGCGGCGCGCATCGCCCGCTCGCAGCGTCCCTGCATCTCCCCCGCGAGCGGCCCGAGCTCCGCCAGCTCGTATTCCTCCATCAGTTTGACGAGCCGCGCTTCCATGAGATCGAGCGCCACCACTTGCGCCCAGAGATCTCCCATCGTCTGGTCCGGGGTACGCACATTCTTGCGCAGGAGTTTTTCCAGCGTCTTGTCGATTTCGCCCCGCGCCATGAACTTCATGATCGGAATTTGAAACCCTTCCTCGAAAACCTCGCGCGGTTCCGGCGAGCGTATCTTGCCGCCGATGTCGGGCGCATGCGCCGTGCTCGCCGCGAACCCGATCAGGCGATCCTCGAAGAAGATCGGCTTGGCGAGCGAGATGTCCGGCAGATGGCCGGTCCCTTGAAATATATCGTTGGTGATGAGGACATCGCCCGGCGCCAAATCCGCCGCGGGATACTCGGCGATGAAATGTTTCACCGTCGCGGGAAGCGTGCCGATAAAAGACGGAATACTTTCAGTCGCCTGCACCAGCGACTGGCCGTGTTCGTCGGTCAGGATGCAGGAGAAATCATAGGATTCCCGCACCAGCGTCGAAAACGATGTGCGCACCAGCGCCGCCGCCGCCTCGTCCACCGCGGAAATCAACCGCCGCCAGATGATTTCCAGCGTGACGGAATCGAACAAGGATCGGTCTTCAGTCATCGTCTCATCCCGCGTCTTCCGGCAAGGTCACGATCATATTTCCCGACGGCTCGGCAACGCACGCCGCACCCGGACCGACAATCAGGGTGGATTCGTTCTCCTCGAACACCGCGGGCCCGTCGAACCGGCTGCCCGGCCGAATGTGGTAGCGATCGAACACCGGCGTGTCGACGAACCCGCCTGCTTCCTGGAAATAGACCTGCCGGCTTCCCTTGCGGGGATCGGCGTCGCCGCCGGCCGCCGCGGCCAGCTCGATCCCCGCCCCCTCGACCGGCGCCGCGAGCGAGACCCGCAGATTGACCATCTGAATCGCGACACCGGGCCGGATGCGCGTGAACAATTGCCGGTAGGTATCTTCGTATCGTCGTACGATTTCCGCCCGTGACGCCACCGTGAACGGCCCGGCCGGCAGATCCACGACGATTTCCGACCCCTGCCCCTGATAGCGCATATCCGCCAGGCGCCGCACCTTCAGCCGGCACAGATCGGCGCGGGTCTCCTGCAAGACCCGCGTCGCATCTTGTTCCAGCGCCCGATACGCCGCCTCGAATTCCGGCCAATCAAGATCGTCCAGCCGGCGCACCATGGATACCGCGCGGTCGATCCGTGCCGGCGCCATCAGCAGGCCGACCGTCGAGCCCACCCCCGCCGCGGACGGACAGATCAGCCGCCGCAGATTGAGTTTCCGCGCAACGTTATAGGCGTGGACCGGCCCGGCGCCGCCGGTGGCGAGCAGCGCATAGCCGCGCGGATCCTTGCCGCGTTGGGTGATCTGCACCCGCGCGGCGCTGGCCATGTTCTCGTTCACGACATCGTGGACGCCCCAGGCGATCTCGACGCTGCCGAGACCGGTGGCATCCATCAGCGGCCGCATCGCGCGCTCCGCCGCGGCGCGGTCGATCTGCATCGCGCCCCCCAGAAAGAAGTCCGCATTGAGATAGCCCAGCAACAAATCCGCGTCGGTTACCGTCGGCGAGTCGCCGCCCTTTCCGTAGCAGGCGGGCCCCGGAACCGCGCCGGAACTTTGCGGGCCGACTTTGAGCAAGTCCAATTCGTCGATATGCGCAATCGATCCGCCGCCCGCACCGATTTCGATCAGTTCGATGGTGGAAATCTTGATCGGCAGGCCGCTGCCCTCGTTGAACCGTTTGGTGCGCGCCGCCTCGAAGCTGTAGGCGGTGGACGGCTCGCCCCCATCGATCAGGCTGACCTTGGCGGTGGTCCCGCCCATGTCGAAGGCCAGCACTTCGCCAATCGAACTTTGCGCGCCGAAATAGGCGCCGGCCAGCGCGCCCGCGGCCGGACCGGATTCGAGCAGGCGCACCGGCGTGCGCTTCGCCTCGTCCACATGGGTGAGCCCGCCATTCGACAACATCAGAAAGAAGGGTCCCGGAATGCCGAGATCGCGGATCCGGTGGGCCAGCCCGTCGAGATAGCGTTCGGCAAGCGGGCGCACATAGGCGTTCGCAACGGTCGTCGAACTGCGCTCGAATTCGCGAATTTCCGACGCCACGTCGCAGGACAGGGATACGGAAAGGTGGGGGTAGCCGCGCGCAAGCATCCCGCTGGCGATGCGTTCATGCACCGGGTTGGCATAGGAGTGCAGAAGAGTGACCGCGACCGACTCGACCCCGGCGGCGGCAATTTCCTCGAGGACCCGGGCGAGCGCCGCTTCGTCCAGCGCGATTTCGACGTCACCGGTTTCGGCAAGCCGTTCCGGAATCTCGAACCGCAGCCGGCGCGGCACCAGCGGCTCCGGCATTTCGATGAACAGGTCGTACAGCTCGAACTTGCGTTCGCGCCCGATCTCCAGAACATCGCGAAAACCGTCGGTGGTAATCAAAGCAGTTTTGGCGCCTTTCCGTTCGATCAGGGCGTTGGTGAACAACGTTGTCGCATGGACCACGCGGGCGATATCCGCCGGCGCGATCCCCGTCGTCTCGATCAGCCGCGTCGCGCCCGAAATGACGCCCCGGGTCGGATCGTCCGGAGTCGTCGGTTCCTTCCGGATAACATGCCGGGCGGTCGCCGGGTCGTAGACGACGATATCGGTAAAGGTCCCGCCGATATCGATGCCAAGCGAGAGATTGCCCATGCCGGCTAGTCCGGCAAATCGATGAGCAAATTGAGATACCGGTCGACGGTCGCCGACGCGCCCGGCCCAACCACCGTGGTCGACTCGCGCTCCTCGATCACCGCCGGACCCGAAAGCGTGTCGCCCGGTTTGAGCGCATAGCGGTCATAAACGTCGCAGGGCGCAAAGCCGGTCTCCGAGAAATAGACCTGCCGGCTGCCCTTCCGCGCCGCGCCGGAGCCGATCGGTTGTCCGCCGAAGTGCAGCTTGATGTTGGGGACCGGCGCCGCCGCCGCAAGGCGCCAGCTCATTGCCTCGATCGGCACCTCTTCGACCGTCCGTTCGAACAGAGTACGGTAAGCGGCAAAAAATCCGTCGCGCAGCGCCGACAAGGACGACGCTTCGAGAGCGCCGTTCGGCACGGGCACCGGAATCTCGAAACCCTGACCCACATGGCGCATATCGGCGGTCCGGGTGAGCGTGATTTCTTCCGGCCGCGCGCCGGCTTCGACCAGCAACGCCGTCGCCTCCTGCTCCATTTCGGCGAACAGCGTGTTGAGATGATTCCACTCGACCTGTTCGAGACGCGAGACATAGCTCCGCACATAATCGATCGCCGGGGCGGCCACCAGAAACCCGAGCGCCGAGGTCACGCCCGCGCCCAGCGGCACGATCAGCCGTTTGAGCTTGAGCAGCTGCGCCAGCCGATAGGCATGCACCGGCCCGGCGCCGCCGAACGCGATCATGCCGTAGCGGCGCGGGTCGCGGCCCTTTTCCGCGAGATGCATCCGCGTGGCGGCGGCCATGTTCTCATTGACGATGTCGTGGATTCCCACAGCCGCCTCGAGCGTCGACAGGCCGAGCGGCTCGGCGAGCTTTTCCGCGATCGCCCGCTCCACCGTCGCCATGTCGAGCCGCATCTCGCCGCCGAGGAAATAGTCGGGGTTGAGATAGCCGAGATAGAGGTCGGCATCGGTCACCGCCGGCTCCACGCCGCCAAGACCGTAACACACCGGCCCGGGATTGGAGCCCGCGCTGCGCGGGCCGACCTTCAGCAGCCCCATGCCGTCGACCTGGGCAATGCTGCCGCCGCCCGCACCGATCTCGATCATGTCGACCACCGAGACCTTGAGCGGCAGTCCCGATCCCTTCTGGAACCGGCGCACCCGGCCGGCCTCGAAATCGTGTTTGCGATCCGGCTGACCGCCATCGATCAGGCACATCTTCGCCGTCGTCCCGCCCATGTCGAAGGAGATCAGATTGCTTTCGCCCGTAAGGCCGCTGTAGTAGGACGCCGCCATCGCGCCCGCCGCTGGTCCGGATTCGATGAGCCGGATGGGAAATGCCTGGGCCGACCGGACCGTCGTGATGCCGCCGCCCGACAGCATGACATAGAGCGTACCGCTCACGCCCATCTCCGCGAGTTTGCTTTCCAGCCGCGCCAGGTAGTTGAGCATGCGCGGTTGCACATAGGCGTTGGCGCAGGCGGTGCTGGTGCGCTCGTACTCGCGAATTTCCGGCGCTACTTCGGACGAAATCGTCGCCGGGACCGCGCCGAATTCCTCGACGAGGATCTTCTTGGCCTGGCGCTCGTGTTCCGGATTGCGGTAGGCGTGCATGAAGCAAACGGCGAGCGCGTCGACCTTGTCCTCTTCGACAAGACCGCGGGCGGCGGTGCGAAAGCCGTCGGCGTCGAACGGCATCAGCACCGCCCCGTCCGGCCCGATCCGTTCGGCGACGGTGCGCCGCAAATTGCGCGGCACCAGGGTCGGCGGCGCTTCGAGAAACAGGTCGTACAAATCGTAGCGCGTCTCCTTGCCCATCTCGAGGGAATCGCGGAAACCGTCGCTCGCGATCAGGCCGACCTTCGCACCGGTGCGCTCGATGATCGTGTTGGTGACCAGCGTGGTGCCGTGCACGATGCTGTGCACCGTTTTCGCCGCGATGTCCGCTTCGCCCAACAAGCGCTCGACGCCTTCGGTGATCGCCACGCTGGGGTCGTCGGCCGAGGTCAGGCGTTTGCCGGTGTAGATCAGGTCGCGCGCTTCATCGACCACCACAAAATCCGTGAAGGTGCCGCCCACATCCACGCCGATCCGAATGCGCTGCTTCATGATTTATAGTCCCGTTCCGCCGCTTCCGCCGAGACATAGCCGTTCTCCAGATCCCCGCGCAGCATCTCCGGATCGCGCGCACGCGGGTCGCCGTAACCGCCGCCGCCGGCAAAGCGCATCCGCAGCCGCATTCCCGGCGGGATCGTGGTGCGCGATTTCTGATGCGGAATTGTGCCGTCGCTGAACGAGATTTCGCTGGTCGCGCCCGGTTTCCCGCCCAACACGCCGGATGCCGGATGCCGCCAGCGATCGGACAGCAGCGACAATTGCAGCGGTTCGTCGGAGCGGTTCTCGATCTCGCATTCCTGTCCGAGCCCGCCGCGGTACTCGCCGGCGCCGCCGGAGTCCGTGCGGAATTCCTTCTTCCAGACGATCAGCGGCGCGATGCTCTCGAACGCTTCGATACTGCCGGCCCCCGAATTGGTCGGGAACGCCGTCGTCGAGAGACCGTCCTTGTGCGCCGCCGCGCCAACGCCGCCGCTGGCGAACAATATCTGGGAGAAGCGATTGCCGTGACCGTCGCCGCCGCTGAACACCGCGCGCATGCTGGGCGCGCTGCCGCTATCGGCAATCACCCGGCCGGGAATGGCATCGGCAAGCGCCTTGTAAAGAACGCCGGCGAGCAGATGCCCGGTCAGCTGGCGCGCATTGCACGGCGCCGGATAGCGCGGGTTGAGGATGCATCCTTCCGGCGCGGTGACCGTGACCGGCCGGTACGATCCTTCGTTGCGCGGCGTCTGCGGGTCGAGCGCGCATTTGATGGGATAGGCGGAGTAGGCATAGGTGTAGTTCATCACCGTGTTGAGTCCGCGGTCGATCTGTTTCGACGTGCCGGCGTAATCGATCGAAAGGTTCGTTCCCGCGACCGTAACGGCGCATTCGATATGGGTCTCATCCTCATCGAACCCGTCGGCGTCGAGCGCCGCGCGATAGACGCCATCGGGAACCTCTTCGATCGCGCGGCGCATCGCCGTCTCGGCGCGCTGCTGCAGCGTCCGCGACAAACCGGTGAGATCGGCAAGTTCGGTATCTTCGAGAAATTCGATGAGCCGCCGGCCGCACACCTGGTTCGCCGTCACCTGGGCGTTGAGGTCGCCCAGCACCTGTTCCGGCAGCCGCACATTGCCCAGGATCATTTCCAACACATCGGCATTCGGTTCGCCTTCCTTCAAGAACTTGATCGGCGGAATGCGGAGCCCTTCCTCGAACAGCTCGCGGCAATCGGCCGACCAGAGCGAGCCGCCGATATCGGGCGAATGGGCGATCGAGCCGGAAAATCCGACCAGCACGCCTTTGTGGAAAATCGGCATGGCGACCGTGATGTCCGGCAAATGCCCGGTGGCGAGCCAGGGATCGTTGGTGATGACGCAATCGCCCGGCTTCCATGTCTCGATCGGGAATTTGGCGAGAAAATGCTTCAGCGTGCGCGGCAGGATGCCGGAAAACGACGGGATGCCGCCGGTGTTCTCCGACAGGGAATCGCCTTTGGCATCCATCAGGACAGTGCCGAAATCATTGGATTCGCGAACGATGGTGGAAAACGACGTGCGCAGCAGCGCCGCTGCCGATTCGTCGGCAATCGAAATCAACCGGCTCCACAGGATTTCCAGCGTGACCGGATCGAAATCGTCTGGCGCGGATTCGGCTTCTCGAACGCCCGGTTGGCTCATGTCAGCTCCCTATCGGTAAATCGCGCCGGAATGGGCGATGTATCGGACAGATATGACGGTAATCGGGCACTGCACGGATTAAAAGTCCGCGTGTGGTCACAGCGCCGCGGGACGGGCTCCCGTCCGGTACCCGAGCCGCGTCGCGGTGATGGCCATGCCGACCGCGGCCTGGGTTGGGTCGACCACCGGCAGATCCAGCGCGTCTTCCAGCCGGCCACGGTAGCGCGCCATGCCGGCGCAGCCCAGGACCAGCACGTCCGCGCCCTTTTCGTCGCGCAACCGCTGCCCAACCTCGGTCATGCGGTCCAGCGTGACCGCTTCTTCGCTGAGTTCCGTCACCCCGAGACCGACCGCCAACTCGCCCGCGACCCGACTTTCGATGCCGAGCGCCCGCATGAAGCGGGCATGCCGTGGAATCGACCCGGGCAGGATGGCGATGACGCCGATCTGGTCGCCCAACGTCAGCGCCGTCAGCAAGCCGGATTCGGCGATTCCGAACACCGGTTTCGCCGTCGTCTCGCGCACCGCATGCAGGCCCGGATCCGAAAAACACGCGATCACAAAGGCCGAGGCGCGATTGTCCTGACTCTCGATGAGGCGGCAGAGCGGCGCGACGACGCCATCGACATGACGCTGGGTTTCGATGCCGGGCGGCCCTTCGGCCAGGGTAAGGCAGTCGATCTCATCGCCGGCACCGTCCCGGAAACCGTCGAGCGCCCGGTCGATGTCGCGGGTAACCCCGGTCGACGAATTCGGATTGATGACGACGATGCGGTTGCCCATGGGTGTCTCACTCCGGCGGAATTGCGCCGGTGCGCTCGGTGATCAGGCGGTAATGTTCGGGCCGGCGATGGGCCGCGAAATTAAAAATCGTTTCCCGCCCGAAGATGCAATCGTCGAGATCGCAATCGGCGACGATGAGCTCGTCCCCCAGCGTGTGGCACTGCGCGACGATTTCGCCGCTGGGCGCGATGATGACGCTGCCGCCCATCAAATCGTTGCCGTCCTCGTCACCCGCCTTGGCCACGCCGACGACCCAGGTGCTGTTCTGGTACGCGCCCGCCTGCATGGTTACGTGATTGTGGAACATGCGCAGATGCGGCGACTCGTCCGACAGGGAATTCACCATCGGCGTGTTGTAGCCGAGCAGGATCATCTCCACGCCTTGCAGCCCCATCACCCGGTAGGTTTCGGGCCAGCGCCGGTCGTTGCACAGGCACATGCCCATCACGCCGCCCATCGCGCGCGTCACCGGAAAGCCAAGATCGCCGACCTCGAAATAGCGTTTCTCGAGATGCTGGTGCTTGCGGCCGGGGTCGAACTCCTCATGTCCCGGCAGATGGACCTTGCGGTACTTGGCGACGATTGCGCCGGACTTGTCGACCAGGATCGAGGTGTTGAAGCGGTGCGTGCCGCCGTTCTCCTCGATCAGCTCGGCGTAGCCGAGATAGAACCCGATGCCGAGGTCGACGGCCGCGGTGAACAGCGGCTGCGTCTCGTTGCTCGGCATCGACGATTCGAACCAGGTGTCGACTTCGGCCTGATCCTCCATGTACCAGCGGGGAAAGAAAGTGGTCAGCGCGAGCTCGGGAAACACGATCAGATCGCATCCCTTGTCATGCGCCTTGTGCATCAGCGCAAGCATGCGTGCCACCACGGCGGCGCGCCCTTCCGCGCGCTGGATCGGCCCCAGCTGCGCGGCGCCGACGGTCAGGATTCTGTTCATGTGTTCCTCATCAGTCGTTGGGCTCGTTCGCACCGACCGGCCGCGCCGCATCGGGCAGGTCGCATTCCAGGAACCGGCCGCGTCCCGGTTCGCCCCGGGGCTGTTTGCCGTCCCAGACCACCTCGCCCCGCGACAGGGTGACGACCGGCCAGCCGGTGATCCGGCGGCCTTCGTAGGGCGTGTAATCCATGTTGTCGTGCAGCATGTCCGATGTGATCGTCACCTCCAGCTCCGGGTCCCAGATCGCGATATCCGCGTCGGCGCCGACCGCGATCGTGCCCTTGCGCGGATAGAGCCCGTAGATCTTCGCCGGGGTCGTCGCGGTCGCCGCGACGAACTGGTTCAGCGTGAGCCGACCGGTGCGCACGCCTTCCGAGTACAGCATGGGCAACCGAATTTCGAGACCGGGGACGCCGTTCGGCACCTTCTTGAACCCTTCCTTCTCGCCGAGTTTCTTGCCGTTCGGATCGTCGTAGCGATAGGCCGCGTGGTCGGAGGAAAAGACGCTCAACACGCCGGTCGCCAAACCGCGCCAGACGAATTCCTGATTGTCGGCGTCGCGCGGCGGCGGGCTGCACATGAACTTCGCGCCTTCGAAGCCCGGCCGGTCCATGTCGCCCGCGGTCAGGAACAAATATTGCGGGCAGGTTTCACCATAGATCCGCAGGCCCCGGCGCTGCGCATCGCCGATCTGATCGATCGCCTCGCGCCCCGACACATGGACGATCAGCACCGGCACGTCGACGATCTCGGCAAGCGTGATGGCGCGGTGGGTCGCCTCGCGTTCGGCCGGCGCCGCGTGGGCCACCGCGTGATATTTGGGCGCGGTCTTGCCGGCGGCGGCCAGCCGGTCGCTGAGCCAGGCGATCACATCGTGGTTTTCCGCATGCACCATGACCATCGCGCCTTCGCGCCGCGCGGTCGCCAGCACGCGCAGCATCTGGCCATCGTCGAGTTTCAGCGCGTCATAGGTCATATAGACCTTGAACGAAGTGCAGCCCTCACGGATCAGCGCCGGCAGATCCTGCCCCAGCACCTGATCGGTGGGATCGGAGATGATCAGGTGAAACGCGTAGTCGATCACCGCTTCGCCCCTTGCCCGCGCGTGATAGGCGTCGACAACGGTGCGCAGCGACTCGCCCTTATACTGGGCGGCGAAAGGAATGATCGTCGTGGTCCCGCCGCAGGCGGCCGAGATACTGCCCGAGCGAAAGTCATCCGCGGTCTCGACCCCATTCGAGCCGATCTGGGCGATATGACAATGGCTGTCGATCCCGCCGGGCAGCACCAGCTTGCCCGCCGCATCGATGGTTTCGCGCCCGTCGCCGAGCGCGTCGCCGAGCGCCACGATCCTTCCGTCACGCACACCGACATCGCACTGAACGGTATCCCCGGCCGTGGCGACGGTACCGTTGCGGATAACGAGATCATATTCGGACATCGCGCTTCCCCGGGACAATTCCATGCGGTGGCCGCCTTCGGCGACCCTCGGCGCATAGTGTCACATAAGGCCGCTGCTGCGTGAAGCGCGGCGCGCCGGGAACCAAAGCGTCCGAACGCCGTTGCTTACTTGTTGGGCGCCGCCGGCGCACAACCAGCCGAGAACGGTGCACCTACCGGCACCGTTCAATTCAACACCGATCCGAATCGGACGATCAACACTTTGTTGTCCAAGAAGAACCGGCCGAACCGTGTCAGACTGGCGCTGCTATGGATTATTTCCATCCTTGGCGGATGCGTCATCGTTACCACGATCCTGCCGTTGTTCCGGGTCGACGCCGGGTTTGTCCGTATCTGGGACTTCCCGAGACCGCAATTGGCGGCGCTCGGGTTTGCCGCAATCGTCGGCTTGCTGGCATTGCGCGTGTGGCGCCGCCGCTGGGGCGCAATATTGCTGGCCGGGCTGGCAATTGCCGCAGGGTTTCAGTCGTTTCGCATATTCCCCTACACGCCTCTGGTCGACACCCAGGTGAAGAGCGCCCGGCAGCCGGCCGCCGCCAATTGCGTCAGCATCCTTTCCGCAAACGTCTATCAGAAGAATCGCGACCAATTGCGCATTCTGGATATGATATCCACGCTCCGACCCGACATCGTCCTGCTGCTGGAAACCGACGACTGGTGGCACGCGGCGCTCAAGCCGGCCATCAAATCCTATCCCCATTCCAGGATAGCGATATTCGACAATACCTACGGCCTGATCTTCATGACGAAGCTGGAGGGCCACGCCGCCATCCGCTATCTGGTCAAGGATGACATCCCGTCCGTCAAGGCCGACCTGCTGCTTCCTTCGGGCCGCAACTTTACCTTCTTCGGCCTGCACCCGGAACCGCCCATGCTGAGCCAATCCACCGAAGAGCGCGATTCGGAGCTGATGATCATCGCCCGTGAATTGCACAACCAATCGACAGCGGCAATCGTTGCAGGGGACCTCAACGATGTTGCATGGTCGCACACGACCCGGCTGTTCCGGAGCATTTCACGCATGATCGACCCGCGGATCGGCCGCGGGCTATACGCGTCCTTTCACGCCACATACAAATTGATGCGGTGGCCGCTGGATCATCTTTTTCACAGCGACGATTTTCTTCTTTCCCGCATCGAAATTCTGCCGAACATCGGGGCGGACCACTTTCCCGTATTCGGCCGCCTCTGCATGGCGCCCGACGCCGCAAGCCGCAATGGCGCGCCGGAGCGCTCAAGCGCAGCCGACCGCAAGGAAGCCCGGGACGCGATCCGGGAAGGTCGCGGTGAGCTTGCCCCCAACGTTGGACCGGGCTGAGGCGGAATTTTCCCTTCCTCATGAGCTTGCCCCCAACGTTGGACCGGGCTGAGGCGGAATTTTCCCTTCCTCAGACCATCGGACGGCTGGGTT
>JBFFGE010000021.1:0-36042 GCA_041557595.1 Alphaproteobacteria bacterium | reverse complement strand
TTCGCCGAGGATGCCGACGCCGAGCAGCTTGCGGGTTTCCATGTGGAACAGCAGCTTCAGAAATCCGGTCGAATCGCCGATGATCTTGCCGCGGGCGTTTTCCTTGTAGGCCGCCTTGCCGGTCTCATAGGGGATGCCTTCCCTGGTAAGCTCCGCTTCGTTCTTGCCGACCGTTGAAATCTCGGGAATCGTGTAGATGCCGTAGGGAAACAGATCCGGCACCGCTTCCGCCTGGGCGCCGAAGGCGTGGCAGGCGGCGAGCCGTCCCTGTTCCATGGAGGTGGAGGCGAGGCTGGGAAAGCCAACCACGTCGCCGACCGCGTAGATGTGCTCCACCTCGGTCTGAAAATTTTCGTTCACCTGCAACAACCCGCGATCGATCGTCGACAGATTGGCGTTCTGCAGTTGTAGCGACGCGGTCGCGCCTGTGCGGCCGATGCTGTAGAGGGCTTTTTCGGCAACCACCTTCTTGCCGCTGTCCAGGACGATGCGAACCCGGTCGCCTTTCTCGTCGCTGAACGGTTCGATCGATTTGACGCCTTCCTTCAGACGCAGCGTCACCCGATTGTCGCGCATCTGATAGACCAGCGTGTCGGTGATTTCGGAATCGATGAAGGGCAGGAGCTGCGGCCGCTTGTCAATCACCGTGACGCGCACGCCGAGGGTCGCGAAGATCGTGGCGTATTCCAGGCCGATCACGCCGGCGCCGACCACGGCGATGCTGCGCGGCAATTCTGCCAGTTCGAGAATATCGTCGCTGGTGAAGATGCGCTGGCCGTCGAAGGCGATATGCGGGTCGCGCGTGGTTTCGGTGCCGACCGCGATGATGATTTTTTCCGCCGTGACGTCGCGCGCCGAATGCCCGTCCATGGAGGATACGCGCAGCGTGTGCGGATCGACGAAGGATGCCTGGCCGGGGATTACATCGACCCCGTTGCGTTGCAGTTGATGGCGTGTGACGTCCACTTCGTGCCGGATTACCGTGCCCGCACGATAGAGCAAGTCGGTCATCGTGATGTTCTGCTTCACGCTATAGGAAGCGCCGTAGATGCTGCGCTCCCGATATCCGGACAGATGCAGCGCCGCCTCGCGGAGCGTCTTGCTGGGGATCGTGCCGGTATTGATGCAGACGCCGCCGAGCGTCAGGCGCTGTTCGGCGATCCCCGCCCGTTTGCCGAGCTTGGCGGCCTGAATTGCGGCGCGCTGGCCTGCCGGTCCCGTTTCCAGGACGAAAAGATCGAAATCGAATGTGGTCATGGATCGGCTGAATTTGGCTCGGCGTAACGGGGACCCGGCCTTTCCGGTCGGGCGGAAGGGCCACTATGGTAGGTTGAGTGTTTCAGTTTGGTTAACGTTAAAGGGGTGCTCGCCTGCGGTGCGCCGTCAGGGGGACTCCCGGCCGGGAGACTTTTGCCGTACAATCGGCGTGATCGAAACCGGGAGGATCCTCATGAGCACAGTCGTCAAGCCGGCCGAATTCCAGCCGACCGCCGCCGCCGCGGGCGATGGTACCGTATCCGAGAAACTTGCGGACTTCGCCACCGGCTTCTCGCTGGATGATGCGCCGGCCGACATCGTCACCCTGGCGAAAATGCACGTGCTCGATTGCTTCGGCATCGGACTTGCCTCAACGACGATGGATTATGGCCAGCGAGCGGTGACCGCCGGGCGCGGCCTCGGCGGCGAAGGCGATTTCCCGGTGATAGGCATGGCGGACCGGCTGCCGCTGCGCGACTCGGCGATGGTCAACGGCACGCTAATCCACGGTCTCGATTTCGACGACACGCACACCACCGGCGTGATGCACTGCTCGGCGAGCGCGGTGCCGGTCATGTTCGCGATGGCGTTGGCCGGGGCTAAGAGCGGCGAAGAGGCGCTGGCCGCCTATCTCATGGCGATCGAGGCCGGGACACGGATCGCCCGGACGGCGCGCGGCGGGCTGCACCGGGCCGGATTTCATACCACCGCCATCGTCGGTGCCTATGCCTGCACGCTGCTTGCGGGCCGCCTGGCCGATCTCACGGCGGCGCAGATTGCCGATGCGCAGGGGCTGACCCTGAGCATGGCCGGCGGCACGCGCGAGTATCATTCGAACGGCGCCTGGTCGAAACGCATCCATCCCGGTCTGGCCGCGGTCAACGGCATCACCGCCGCGGGCTGGGCCAAGCATGGCTATACCGGGCCGCGCACCGCCTATGAAGGGCAATACGGGCTCTTCAATTGCAACGGCAACCAGCTCGAGGTTGATCTGGACGAATGCACCGCCGGGTTCGGCGTGGATTGGGAAATTCGCAACGTCGCGTACAAGCCGTATCCCGCGTGCCATTTCAACCACGCCTTTGCCGACGCGACGCTGAAGCTGCGCGCCGACCACAATCTGACGCCGGACGACATCGAGTCCGTGACCGCGCTGGTGCACAAGGACCAGATGGCGGTGGTCATGCCGGAAGAGCGCAAGCGCCGGCCGCACAGCGCCTATGCGGCGCAGTTCAGCATTCATTACATGGTCGCTGCCTGTCTCGCGCGCGGGCAATTCACGCTGGCCGAGCTCGATCCGGAGACCTATACCGACCCGGCGATCCTCGCGCTCTGCGACCGCACCACCTTTGAGGTGACCGAGGAAACGCTGTTCCCGGATTATTTCTCCGGTACGGTGATCATCCGCACCAAGGATGGCCGCGAGCTGAAGCACTATCAGAAATACAATCTCGGCTCCGACGGCAACCCGATCAGCGACGATCACGTGGTGTCGAAGTTCATGAGCAACGCGACCAGGGCGGTCAGCGAGCGCCGGGCGCGGCGCGTTTACGACGCGATCATGGCGATGGAGGAAATGCCCGACCTGCTCGAACTCGACGCGGCGGTGTCGCTGAGCTGACGGGTGAAAATGTCTACAGACCGGACTTGATCGGATTCGGCGCCAGGTCGATCTTGAAATATCGTCCCAGAATATCGCGGATCTGCTCGAAGCAGACGCCCCAGCGCAGCACCTGGAAATTCTGCAGGTCGATGATGGTGCTCGAGGTGCCGAGCGCGTTGTGGTACCGGCACAGCCCGTAATCGACGATCAGGTCGGCGGCGTCCCGCACCTCCCGGTCGATGTCCTCCGCGCGGAACTTGCTGCCGGTCTCCGACCTGTTGGCGGAGGACCCCAGCACCGGCGTGCCGCGTTTCAGGCTCATCTCGGCCAGCCGGTTGGCGAGCGGGCCCGCGTTGATCAGGATGTCCTGCGTCCCCGCCTTGGTCGAGCGTTCGATCGCGAAGGGATCGAGTCCGGCCAGCAGCGGCGTGTCCGCGCGGAACGGCGCGACCACCGATAGCGGCAGGTCGAAATCCTGCGTCACCGCGCGCACCACATCCTTCGCCCGGTCCTCGGTGATCAGCAACTGCTCGAAGATTTCCATGTTAGCCAGCATGCCGTTCGGTTTCTCGAAGGTCCGGCCCTTCGCTTCGAAAATACGCGCGATGGCGTCGCCCCTGTTGCCGCAAATCAGGTAGGCCACATCCAGCTGCAGAATTGCGATGCCGCCATTCTCGATGGTATCGAAGACCTTTTCCGCGTCGCCCTGAATGTCGAGCACTGTCATCTTCGGCGGTCCTTTCCAGAATTCTCGGTGTCTATTTCGCGGCGAACAGGCGGGTCAGTTCCGCCGCGTCGGCCAACCCGTCGAATCCGTCGACTGCGGCGTAGACCGCATTGGGATTGAGATCGGGCATCACCTTCTGTGTCAGACTCTCGAACTTCGCCCGCAGACCGTCATCCGGGATCGGCTGCGCCGGGGTGCCGACACTGTCGAGAACGTCCGACCGCCGGGTCTCGCCGCTTCGGGTCGTAAGCTCGACCCAGCTGCCGAAATGCGAGGGGAAAGCGTCTTCCAGACCGAGATCCTCGACCGCGTCGATCCGGTCGCTAAGCGTCAGGATGTCCGCATTGCCGAGCGTCTCCTCGGCATAGGACTCATAGGCTTCCGGCCCGCGCAGCAGGCTCGTCGCCAGCGAGAAGGGCAGGCTGTATTGCGCTGCCATGACCGATGTCGGGCGGCGCATCATGTGCTGCGTCACCATGATGGTCGGGCCGCCGACGCGAATCTTGGCGATCTCGTCGGCCGGCATCGTCAACCCGTCGGTGGTCTCGCGCAGCGCATCGATCGTGGAATGAAACAGCCGGCAACAGGGGTAGGGCTTCATGCTGATGCGGTGAATCTCAAGCGGCACGCCGGGCTGACGCCGCAGCCGCGCGACGTCCGGAGTCGGGCCGAACAGATTGCACAGCCCGAACACGCCGTCGAACGCCTGTTTCGGACCATCGATGCCGAGCGCGGCGAACTGCGCCGCCATGGTGCCGTTATGGGCGCCGTATCCGCCGTGCAGCCGTTTCACCGTCGTGCCGTGCGGATCATGCGCGAACTGCATCGATCCGCCGGCCATCGACAGCATCAGCCCCCAGGCGGAACAGAGCGTGCGTGCGTCCAGCCCGAGCAGCATGCCGGCGGCCGTTGCCGCGCCGAACCCGCCGAAAAGCGCGGTGGGGTGGAAGCCTCGCTCGATCATGTTGGCGCCATCGGTGGCCGGGCCGATGCGCGCCATCACCTCGTAACCGGCGGCGATGGCGGCGAGAATCTCGCCGCCGCTGCGTCCTTCGGCGACACCGACCGCGAGCGCGCTGGCGATCACGCCGGCGCCCGGATGGGTCACCGATTCGTCGTGCGTGTCATCCATTTCCAACCCATGCGCCGCCGTCGCATTGATCAGCGACGCGGCGGGCGGGGCGGTCTCGAGCGCGCTGCCGAACACGATGCACGGACCCGATCCGTCATAGGCGCGGCCCCAGGCGCTCAACGCCTCGCCCCAGGGCAGCGATGCGCCGCGGGCGCAGACGCCCAGATGGTCGAGCAGCAATCGCTTCAGTTGCGCGGTGTCGGCGGCCGACAGAGAGGCCGGCGTGAGCGCCAGGACCTCTTCGGCCAGGGCGAGCGTCAAATCGGATTGGTCAACCGTATTGGCGGCGTTTAGCATGATGGTTCCTTGCGGCGCCGTGGCGAGGTGGATTCGAAGAATCCAGTCGTCCTAGGAGGATTTTCGTTTCTCGGAAATCGGCGCGTACAGCTTGATACCTAGGAATTTGGATACTTCAGCCTGCTGCGATTTTTCAATTACGGCGATGCCGCGGCGGGCGACGGAAGCGTCGAGCGCGACCGCGTCCTTGTATTGGCTGACGGTGTCCCAATCGAGGCCGTCGAGCCAGGTCACCGCGACGCCGGCATCCTGCAACGGCATGTAACCGTCGGCGATCAGCAGCAGATGGTCTTCGTCGACCGCCGGCGATTCGTCGATGCCGTCGAACAGCCGGCGGCTCCAGTCGGTCATCAACGCCAGATCCCATTCGCCGAAGCGGCCGCCGCCGCCGGCGCCATAGGCCGGATCGGAAAACACGTCCGCGGATTTTATGCTGTGAATGGCGAGATAGGGCGCCGGGCGGGGCGTCAGCGAGCGAAATCGCTGGCTCGCCATGAAGCCCGGATTGGCGAGCAGTTCATCGATCTTCTCACCATTATACCACTTATTCCAGGCGTCCTCCTGATCCGGGTCCGCAAAACCGCATTCCACCATGTACAACATTCAAATCATCCAAAGCCGTTATTTTAACCATAATCACCGCGAGGTGATTTGCGCTCTATAACCGGGTATCGTCTTCGACAAAGGGCATCGGTTCCGCGCGCCCGAACGATACAGCGCGGACATTAACACGAAATTGAGCAAGCGGGAAAACCGGTAATGACGCAGCAATTGCCCCTGAAGGGCTTGAAGGTACTCGATATTAGCCAAGGCATCGCCGGCCCCAACTGCGCCATGATGCTGGCGCTGCAGGGTGCGGACGTCGTCAAGGTTGAGCCGCCGCGCGGCGATTGGATGCGCACCATCGGGATGCGCTACGGCATGCAATCGGCGCATTCGGCCGCCTACAACCGGGGCAAGAAAAGCATCGTTCTCGATCTCAAGAACCCGGTAGCGCTCGAAGCGACCCGAAAACTCGCTGCCGCGGCGGACGTGTTCGTCGAGAACTTCCGGCCGGGCGCGGTAAAACGGCTCGGCCTTGGCTACGAAGCGCTCGCCGCCGACAATCCCGGCATCGTCTATGTTTCGATCAGCGGGTTCGGACAGCAGGGTCCGTACAGCGATCGCCCGTGCACCGACACCGTGGCGCAGGCATTCTCGGGCATGATGTCGGTCAATCGCGCGATGGACGATTCGCCGGTCAAGATGGGCGCCTTTTTTATCGATGCCTTCACCGGGCTTTATGCGTTTCAGGCAGTGTCGATGGCGCTGTATGGCCGACGCGACAGCGGCGCGGGACAATATCTGGATATCAGCCTGATGCAGAGCGTGGCCGCGATGCTGACGCCGAACATCATGGAACAATACGTTCAGAACGGCCCGCCGCGACTGCCCAATGTGCCGGGCGGTGTCTATCAGACCAGTGATGGCTGGATGCTCGCCACCCTGTTGCGGGAGCAGCAGTACCGGGATTTGTGCGCCGTGCTGGGATTGCCCGAATTGGCCGACGATCCGCGTTTCAACGACTTCGACAAGCGGGACGCGAACAAGGAAGCGCTTCTGCCGCTGTTGCAGGCGGCGTTCCGCCGTGACACCACGGCCAATTGGGAGGCGCGGCTGCGCGAGGTCGACGTGCTGTGCGGTCCGGTGAACAGCATTCTCGACTGGCTCGCCGATCCGCATGTGCAGGCGGTGAACGCCGCGCCGATGTACGAGCAACCCGATCTGGGCGTGGTGCCGCTGCCGACCATCCCCGGCGTGCCGCCGGCGCGGCAGGGCGAAACGCTGCATCGTCTGCCCGATGTGGGCGAACATACGCGTGAGATTTTGGAAGGCCTCGGTCTCGACACGGCCGATGTGGACGCGCTGGTGAAGGAAGCCGCGACGGTGGTGTAGCGTTGCCGCCGCCGGCGGCTCAATCACGTCCTCCTATTCGTAATACGCGCCCTCGCGGTAGACTGGCGCTTTCCACTTGTTCTCCTTCGTGCCGCCGGGGATCGGCTCGCCGTTGAGGCCCTGACGGTCATTGACCCCGTCCTTGTCCACATGGGTGCCGACTCGCAGCAGGACGAGCGGCTCTTCGCTCGACGCGTTGAAATAATAGTGCGTGCCGGCCGGCAGCATGATCCCGTCGTTGCGGCCGAGTTCCTTTTCCTCGCCGTTCGGGCCGTAGAAGATCGCCGAGCCGGCGAGAATGACGAACATGTGGTCTTCGTTCGTATGGGCGTGCAGGACGTTTTCGCCGCCGGACGCGTAGACCTTGATCCAGGTCCACAGGTTTTCCGTTTCGGCCAGCGGCTCGACGCTGCGGCCGTCGTCCAGAAGCTGGGCGCGGAGCTTGAAAAAAGCGGGTTTGCCCTTCTGCGCGATCGGGCAATGTTTGCCCATTACGTCTTTGGCAGCCTTGATATCGTCCGGCATCGCGTTCCCTCATTGTCAGGTTGGGTTGTCGCCGGGATTTTATCCGCCTGGGCGGTGTCTTGTCCATGGAGCCGGACGGGTTAGGCTGGATCGGTACGCCGTCCCGCCGAACCGGCCGGACGACGCAAAATCCGCCGGTTACTGTGGAACGCGCAGTTCCTGACCCGGATAAATCTTGTCCGGGTCCTTGAGCATCGGCTTGTTGGCGTTGAAAATCGCCATGTATTTGCCGGCGTCGCCGTATTGCGATTTGGCGATTTTCGATAGAGTGTCACCGCTCTTCACCGTGTAGAACTTCGCTTCGGGTTTCTGGGTGGCGACGTTGATGTTCTCCTCTACCTTGCCGATGCCCTTCACATTGCCCGCCGCGAGAATAATTTTCTCTTTGATTTCCTGGCTCTCGGATTTCCCGGATATCTTTACGACATCTCCTTCGACCCTGATGTCGAGTCCGTCCGCCTCCAGGCCGAGATCGGCGATCGACTCCTTGATGGCGTCGGCATCCGCTTTGTCGCCGTCGCCGATACCGAGCATCGCGCCGACGTCTTTCACGAAATCGAACATACCCATCTTCACACTCCCTGTTGATGTTGGCGAAAACCGCAACGGGATTGCAACGGCCCGAGCGGCTTTTGTGCCGGGTTTTCCGAGCAATCGCCGCCGAGACGTGGTCGACGACGGTACTCGCCTGCCTAAAGAACGTCTCACGGGCCGGAAGGTTGCACTTTAATTTGCAGGGGCGCCGTTCAGTCGTCGAGCAGGGCGTTGGCATCGCCGAGATGCGGGTAGCCCGCGTCGGGCTCGGGCGCGCGGAATTGCGGCACGATGGGGACGGGGGCGGCGGTCAACGCGTCGGTTCCGTCGACCACCCGCCGGTCGAAAAGCCCGCGCGACCTGAAATGGGGATCGGCCAGCGCTTCCCGCATGGTCTTGACGATCGAGCTGCAGACGTCCTGGCCGGTAAAGGCGGCTTGCCAATGGGCCGCCGGTTTCGCCGCGATGATCTTCGCTATTTCGGCGCGCGTGGCTTCCGGGTCCGTGCGGTCGTCGCGGTAGCGGGCCGGAAGGTCGAGGATATCGCACAGATTGTCCCAGAATTTTTGCTCGATCGCCCCGATTGCGGCGAAGCGGTCGTCGGCGGTGCGGTAGACCTGGTAGCGCGGTGTGCCGCCCGTGACCATTTCGCCGCCGGGCTTCGGGTTTTCCCCGGTCGTCTCCAGCACGCCGATCGCCCAGTATTGCCAGGCGAAGACTCCGTCGCACATGGCGATGTCGAGATGCGTGCCATCGCCGGTTTTTTCCGCCTGGCGCAGCGCCAGCAGGATGTTGATGACCGCGGGCAGCGAGCCGCCGCCGATATCGGCGATCAATCCGGGCGGCGGGATCGGCGCACCGTCCGCACCGGCGGAAAATCCCAACAATCCGGTGTCGCCGATATAGTTCAAATCATGCGCGGCGACCTGTGCCTTCGGGCCGGTCTGGCCGTAGCCGGTGACCGAGCAGTAGACGATCGCCGGATTGACCGCCTTGACCGCGTCATATCCGAGACCGAGCCGGTCCATGACGCCGGGCCGAAACTGTTCGAGGATGACGTGGCTTTCGGCGATCAGCGGCTTCAGTCTGGCGATGACCTTCGGATCCTTGAGATCGACGGCGAGGCTGCGCTTGCCCCGGTTCAACAGGGCGAAATTGGCGCTCGTGTCGGCGAAACGCGGCTCGTAGAGACGCATCTCCTCGCCGTAATCGGCGCGCTCGATCTTGATCACGTCCGCGCCGGCCTCGGCCAGGATCAGCCCGGCCAGCGGTCCCGGCAGCAGCGTCGAAAAATCCAGCACTCTGACGCCGTCCAAAGGCTGCATTGCTTTCTCCTTCAATATACGGGGCGATCCCCGTCGTTGGTTACAACAGCTTGTGCACGCCCTGACTGGTCGCCAGGATACGGTTGCTGCCGCCTTCGAGCACGCGGTTCTCAGTGAAGAATGTCGAACGCCCCTTGCGCACCAACCGGCCCTCGCTGAGCAATCGCTCGCCGTTCGTTCCGGAAATGAAATTGCACGAAATGTTGACCGTCACCGATTGGACCGGCCCGTCCGGGCCGTAATTGCCGGCGAAGGTGCTGACCACATCCATCATGCTCAGGATAACGCCGCCATGGACCCAGCCCTGGCGGTTCCTGTGCTTGGGCTCGAGGAGGAGTTCGGTTTTCACGAATCCATCCTTCCATTCCACGAAGGTGTAGCCGAGCACATCATGAAAGGTGCCCTCGATATCGGGGAGCGTCTTGAAATCGGCCATGCGATCCGTTCTTTGTTATTTTTGTCGTTTTATTCGGTCGCGCTAGCGTTCCATAAAACTCCGGCCGATGAGTTGCCGGTGCACCTGGTTGGTGCCCTCCCAGATCTGCGTGATCTTGGCGTCGCGCAGCAGGCGCTCGACCCGGTAATCCTTGATATAGCCGTAACCGCCATGCAGCTGCACCGCATCGGTCGCGATCCGCATGGCGACGTCGGAGGCGCGCATTTTCAGCATCGACGCTTCGATGTTGAAATCTTCCGCGCCGCCATCGACCAGCCGTCCCACATGCCACAGCCAGTTCTCGCACAGCGCCAGATCGGTCGCCATATCCGCCAGCATGAACTGGATACCCTGAAATTCGACGATCCGGCGGCCCGATTGCTTGCGCTCGTTGATATAGGCGACCGCGTCCTCGAAGGCCGCACGCGCAATGCCCAGCGCATGCGCGGCGACGCTGGGGCGCGACCGGTTCAGCGAGGCTAGCAGCAGCGCCAGCCCCTGGCCCGGCTCCCCCAGCAGGTTGGCGCGCGGCACACGGCAGTTCTCGAACACCAGGCCGGCGGTGGCGGACGCGCGCATGCCCATCTTGTCTTCCGGCTTGGTGGTGGAAAACCCGGGCGTGTCCTTATCGAGGATCAGCGCGGTGATGGCGCCCTTCGGGCTGTCGATTTCGCTCCACTTGCCGAAGACGAGATAGAAATCCGAGGCGCCGCCATTGGTGATGAAGGTCTTGCCGCCATTGACGATGACCTCATCGCCATCGGGTTCGAAGCGGGTTTGCATGCCGGTGGCATCCGATCCGGCGGTCGGTTCGGTGATGCAGAGCGACGCCAGCGCGCCGTCGAGCATGCGCGGCAGGCAGGTCTGCTTGAGCGCATCGCTGCCGTATTCGATGACCGGCTTCATGGCGTGGAAGTTGGTCGCCCAGATGACGCCGGTCGAGGCGCAGGCCTTGGAGATTTCCCACGCGCAGGCGAGATAGGCGAGATACGACATCGCCGCGCCGCCATGGGATTCCGGAATGAACACGGCGTTGAGCCCGAGCGCGTTGATATCGCGCACATTGTCCCAGGGAAAGTCGCCGCTGCGGTCGTATTCGGCGGCACGGGGCGCAATCTTGTCGCGCGCCAGCAAGCGCACGCTGTCGAGCAGCATGGCTTCTTCATCGTTGAGCCGCAGCGTGGCGTCGAGTTGGTCGAATACCGTCATCGAGTATTCCTTATTTCACTTGGGCGCTGGATCGAAATTAGCGGAAATGTGTCATTCCCGCGAAAGCGGGAATCCATGCCAAAGTCTGGACTCCCGCTTTCGCGGGAGTGACGAGATGATGATGTCGGCGCCGTGCTTTTGAAGTCCATCTTCTCGCTAGATCGCCATACCCTGGCCGCCGTCGATATAAATCGTCTCGCCGGTGAGGAAGGGGATGTCCTCGGTGTACAGCGCCGCGACAAGCCGCGCCACTTCGCCGGTATCGCCGGGCCGGCGCAGCGGCGAGCGGCTTTCGATCCAGCCGCGGAACTTCTCGTTCGCCATCAGGTCGCGGTTGATGTCGGTCAGGATATAGCCCGGCGCGACGTTGAGAACGGTGATGGCGTCGCGCGCCCATTCGACCGCGAGGCAGCGGGTGATCGCGCCGACCGCCGCCTTCGACGCGCAGTAGGCGAGATTGCGCGACACGCCGATCTTGTCGAAGAACGAGCCGATATTGACGATCTTGCCGCCACCCGCCGATTTGAGGTGCGGATAGGCCTCGCGGCACATCATCATCACCGAGGTGGCGTTGGTCGCCATCAACTCCTCGAATTCGGGCGTGGGGAGGGCGCTGCTCTTGCTTTCCTTGTGCAGCCCCGCATTGTTGACGACGCCGATCAACCCACCCGCCGCGCTCGCGACGTATTGCAGCGCGTCGCGGATGCTGGCCTCGTCGGTGACGTCGCACTGCGCGCAATGATAGGCCGGGTCGTCTTCCTCGCCCGCCGGCAATCCGCCCGCGCGCGACAGGCAGCCGACCGCGAAGCCGCGCCGTTTCAATTCCGCGGCGATGGTCGCCCCGATGCCGCGGCTTGTGCCGGTAACCGCGATTGCGCCCTTAGCCATCCTTGAATTTCGCCTCGCGTTTTTCGATGAAGGCGGTCATGCCTTCGATCATGTCCTCGGTCTGGAAGGCGAGCGTGTTGAGATCGGCTTCGATCTTCAGGCCCGCATCGACCGGCGTGTCGCCGGCGCGCATCACCGCTTCGCGCGCCAATTGCAGGACCGGCAAGCTGTAGCCGGTGAATTCGCGGGCGAAGGCGATTGCACCCTCCACCGCGCCGCCGTCCAGGATCCGGCTGACCAGACCGATCCGCAAGGCTTCCTCGGCCGCGACCGGGCGGCCGGTCATGATCATCTCCAGCGCGCGCGCCTCGCCGATCATTCGCGGCAATCGCTGCGTCCCGCCATAGCCCGGGATCGCGCCCAGCTTGATTTCCGGCAACCCCATCTTGGCATTCGCCGTGGCCAGGCGGAAGGTGCAGGCGAGCGCCAGCTCCATGCCGCCGCCGAAAGCGTAGCCGTTGATCGCCGCGATCGACGGCATCGGCAGCGTGTCCAGCTTGGCGAAGGTGCGCTGGCCGAACTCGGCGCCGCGCTTCGAGTCCATCATCGACCGGCCGAGCAACTCCTTGATGTCGGCGCCGGCGCAAAACGCTTTCTCGCCCGCCCCGGTGAAGATCAGTGCACGCGCGTCCGATGCCGCCACCTCATCGATCGCCGCGCCGATATCGCGGATCAACGCCGTGTTCAGCGCATTCAACGCCTGCGGCCGGTTCAGCGTAATCACCGCCATCTCGTCGCGGCGTTCGAGCTGCATTTCCATCGCTCAACTCTCCTTCGGTTCGGTTGCGCGGTTGGCGGTGCGCTTGGCCGGGTCGACGAAGCGCACCGGGTCCGGTTTGATCCTGCCGCTGCGCGCCCAGTCGGCGAGTTCGCGTTTCAGGATCTTGCCGCTTGCGGTTAGCGGAAAGTCCGCCATCGCGATGTAGTATTCCGGCATGTCGTAAATCGACAATCCCGCATCGTGCAGATGGTCGAGCACGGCATGACCGTCCGGCGCGGTTCCGCCCGACGGCAGGACCGCAAGCCCGACCCTTTCGCCGAGGCGTTCGTCCGGCACCGCAAATGCCGCGGCCTTTTCAACGTTCGGGTGCTTGATCGCCAGGTCTTCGATTTTCGCCGGGTGGATGTTGTGGCCGCCGCGAATGATGATGTCCTTCATGCGGCCGACGATGGCAAGATTGCCGTTTTCGTCGAACCGGCCGAGGTCGCCCGACAGGAACCAGCCGTCGCGGTTGAACGACTCCTCGGTCGCCTCCTGGTTGTCGAAATAGCCCAGCGTCAGGCACGCGCCCTTGCCGCCGATCTGCCCGATCTCGCCGGGGGCGACTTCCGTGTCGCGGTCCGCCTGATCGAACAGCCGGACCGTGTAGCCGGCCCCGCCGCGCCCGCAGGTTGTGCAGATGGTCGCCGGATCGTCGCTGGGCAAGGTGTACTGGTGGGACGAATTCTCCGTCATGCCATAGACGTTCTGCGGCTTTATGCCTTGGTTCAGGAAGGCCTCGGCGGTGACCGGCGGGATCGGCGCGCCGGCCATGTAGAACACTTCGAGTTTGCCGATACGGTCCATGCCGCGCGCCTTCTGGTCGGCCAGGATGTCCATGCCGTGCGTCGGCACGCCCATGACATAGGTCGCCCCGGTCTCGACGATCCAGTCGAGCGGCTTCATGCCGGCGGGCGGATCGTTGACTGCGAGCTCGCCGCCGCAGATCAGGATCTGCGCCACCGCGACCCAGGCGATGTGGTGGCTGAGCGGGCTGAGGCTGAGCAGGACCGTCCGTTCGTCATGGCCCCAATCCTTGACCAGATCGCGTGCATTGGCGAGCAGCGTATTGTCCGAATGCAGCACGCCCTTCGGTGTGCCCGTGGTGCCCGAGGTGAAGGCGAGGTAGCAGACCTTGTCCGGGCTCTGATCGGCGGCGGGGGCGGGCGTCGCTTCCTGCGTCGGGAAGCCGGCGCTATCGCCGCGCCCCGGTTCGAGCCGGAAGACCCGGCGCAACTGCGGCAGTGCCTCGATGGCGGCAAGCGTCGCGTCGTCCGCGCCGCCATAGCTTTCTTCGACCACCAGGCCCGCCGCCCGCAGCCGGCCCAGCAGGGCGATGATTTCCTCGCCCGTGTAGTTGAGATGGAGCGATGGGTTGCAGACATAGCCGTTGCGCGCGCAGGCGAGCAACGCAATCACCGCCTCGATCCGGTTGGATTGCCAGAGCGAGACCCGCTGACCCCGAACGATGCCGGCGGCATGCATCGCCGCCGCCGCGGCGTCCGTGCGCGCCTTCACCTCGGCCCAGGTCAAACGGCGCGCGCTGTCGCGCAACGCGAAGGCGTCGGGCCGGGACGCGGCATGGCCGGACAGCAACGAATAGAACGTGTCCGGACGCCACAGCCCTTCCTCGTAGTAGCGCCGCGCCGTCGCCGGATCGTGCAGGGTCAGGACCGTGTTCATGCTCGCTTCTTCATGCTTAGTGGCCGAATTTGTCCGCGTCGGGTTTGCGCTTTTCGCCGAACGACGCGCTCATTTCCTTCGCTTCATCGGTGTCGAGGTATTCGCGCAGCAACAGGTCATGGCTTATCCGGCTGAGACCGTTGACGCCGGTGGTGCGGGCGCTGAACGAGTGCTTGATCGCGGCCAGCGCGATCGGGCTGCGGTCGGCGATATGCAGCGCCCAGTTATGCGCCGCCTCGCGCAGCTCCGCATCCGGCACCACCTTGTTGATCAGCCCCATGGCGAGCGCTTCCTGGGCGCTGTAGCGCTCGTTGCAGAACCACATTTCCTTGGCCTTCTTCTTGCCGATCTGGTCTTCCAGATACCAGGTGCCGAAGCCGGCGTCGAAGCTGCCCATCGACGGGCCGACCTGTCGGAACACCGCGCTCTCGCAGGCGATGGTCAGGTCGCAGATGACCTGCAGCACATTGCCGCCGCCGACCGCGTAACCGTTGACGCAGGCGATCACCGGCTTCTGCAGCCGTTCGATGCTTTCATACATGTCGAGCACGGGGATCACGCCGGCATAGGTCTTGGTGTCCTCCATGCCTTCCTTGCGGCCGCCGATGCAGAAGAAGCGGTCGCCGGTGCCGGTCAGGATGATCACCCGCGTGCGTGTTTCGCGGCGGATCCTGTCGATGCAGTCGCGCACGTCGAAGCACATTTGCGGATTGAACATGTTGCCGTCGTCCGGACGGTTCAGCGTGATCGTGCCGACCGGGCCGTCTTCCTCGTACAGAATGGTCTCGTAGGTCATGCGATGGTCCCTCGTTGGAGTGCATTATAGTATGCCGTCGTCGCGCGGCCTGGCGATGGCCGCGTCGCGGGTTGTTTCGCTCGCGCTAATGAAATACGGAATGCGCGGTCGGCACGCAATCCCGGGCACAGTGCCGAAACGGTCGGAAACGGGCCGGACCGGCGCGAAACAAGGGGGCGGCCGATGAAAATCCAGCTGATTCAGGGCGCGAACATGGTGTGGCTCGGCAAACGCGAGCCCGAATTATACGGCACCACCACGGCGGCCGAACTCGACGCGATGCTGTTGGCGCACGCGGCGGCGAAGGGCTGCGCGCTGGACATTTTCTACACCAACCACGAGGGCGAAGCGATCGACCGGATCTACGCGGCCGCCGAAGACGGCGTCGACGGGCTCTTGATGAACCCGGCCGGCTTCACCTATGCGGGCTACGCGCTGCGCGACTGCATCAAGGCGGTGGCGCTGCCCTATGTGGAAGTGCACATGACCAATATCGAGAAGCGCGGCACCCGGTCGGTGATCGGCCCGGTCGCGGATGGCGTGGTGGTCGGGCTGGGCGTGCAGTCCTATGTCGCCGGGCTGGACGGGTTGCTGGCGGTGATCGGGGTGGGGAAGACGTAGCGGGCGGGTACGGGTTTTGGATTGTGCCTGCAGCGCCGGTATTTCATTCGGTAGACGCGGTTTCCGCCAGTCGCGATTCGATAAACCTACGCTCGCTTTCATTGTCGGTCAGGTCCCATGCGATGCGATACGCCGCATGGGCGGCCGCACGGTCGCCGGAACGGCGCAGCATGTCCGCGCGGGCGACGTGATAGGGCTGATAGCGGCCGAGCATCTCGGCGGCGTCGAGCGCTTCGAGCTCGGCGAGGCCGGCCGCCGGGCTGTCGGCGAAGGAGCAGGCGACCGCCGCGTTCAAGGCGACGATGGGGGTGGGTTGCAGCGCGTAGAGTTTTCGATACAGCAGGCGGATTTCGTTCCAATCGGTGCTGTCGAAATCGGGCGCGTCGGCGTGTACGGCGCTGATCGCCGCCTGCACCTGATAGGGGCCGAGGGCGCCGCGCGCGAGCGCACCGATCAGCAGCGTCCGGCCGCGGTCGATCTGCGCCCGATCCCACAATGCGCGATCCTGCGCTTCCAGCGTCATCAGGTCGCCGGCGTCGTTGCTGCGCGCGGTGCGGCGCGCATCGTGCAGCAGCATCAGCGCGAGCAGTCCTTGAATTTCCGCATCGTCGGGCAGCAGGGATTTCATGATCCCGCCCAGCCGGATCGCTTCCCGGCACAGATCGCCGCGGGTCAGGTGCTCGCCCGAGGTTGCCGCGTAGCCTTCGTTGAAGATCAGGTAGATCACCGACAACACCGTCTGGAGCCGCTCCGGCCAAAGGGCGGCACCGGGCACTTCATAAGGTATGTTGGCGGCGCTGATCTTGCGTTTGGCGCGCACCAGCCGCTGCGCCATGGTCTGCTCCGAGACCAGAAACGCGCGCGCGATTTCCGGCGTCGAGATGCCGCCGACGGTCCGCAGCGTTAGCGCCACACGGGCGTAGGGTGACAGTGCCGGGTGGCAGCAGGTGAAGATCAGCGTCAGGCGCTCGTCGGGGATCGGCTGGTCCGCTTCGCCGGCCGCCGGCGCCGCGTCGAGACGCAGCAACGCCTCGTATTCATCGCGTTTGCCCGCGAAATTGGCATTGCGGCGGAACCGGTCGATGGCGCGGCGCTGCGCCGTGCGCAGGAGCCAGCCCCGCGGCGAGTCCGGGACGCCTTGCGCGGGCCAGACCCGAAGCGCGGTCACGACCGCATCCTGCAGGGCGTCTTCGGCGATGTCGAAATCGCGGCAGACGGACATGAGGGCGGAAATTACCCGCCCCCATTCCTCGCGCACGGTCCGGTCGATGATCGCTTGAGCGTTTTGCGCGGCGAGTTCCGTCATGGCCGTTTGTCGACGCCTCTACATCTCCATGACGGGCCGGACCTCGATAGAGCCGAAGGCCGCCGACGGAATCTTGGCGGCATAAGAGAGGGCCTCGTCCAGGTTCTTGCAATCGAGGATATAGTATCCGCCGAGCACTTCCTTGGTTTCCGCGAACGGGCCGTCCGTGGTGTCGGATTTTCCGTTGCGCACGCGCACCGTGGTCGCCGTGTCGACGCCCTGGAGCGGCGCGCCTTCCTTCAGGATACCGGCGTCCTGGACTTCCTTGGTGAAGGCGCCATAGCCCGCCATCAAGGCGTCGAATTCCGCGGTACCCGGTGCCGGGCAGGATTCTTCCGCACTGTAGATTAGAAACATGTATTGCATGATCGATCCTCCTGTGCGGGTTGCGCCATTGCAACCCCTATCCTGAAGACGAACGGGACCCGGCATATTCGACATCCGGGGGGACAATTTTTTTTTAAGCAGGATTACGCCGGGGCCGGTTTGACCTCTGCTGGCGGGGCTGAACACGGCGATATGCAAAAAAATTCCCGCGTCGGCGGGTTAATTTTTTTTGGTCGGCCTTACTCTATCGGCGGTGTCGGGAAATTTTCATTTTCGGAGCGGAGCCTGAGCGCAATCTTGGAAGTCTTATAAGACGGCTGAGGGGGCGAAATACTGTGACCGCTGTCACTGTATTGGGTCGGAATATACTGAAAATATTTTAAATATATATAGACAATATATATCACTTATACTATAAATATTATTGCCATAGAGGAAAAAATATTGGCATTCATGCCGGGTATATAAAAATTTTCTTGTTATTATTTTCGGCATTCATTGTCGGATAAGGGACGGGGTCCGGTACTCGAAAAATTAATGCCCAAGATCCATCGCGAGGTGCATTCGGCGTAAGCTCGAGGACAGCAAGGATCGGATAATGAAACGGATGGTGATGATCGCGGCCCTGGGCTTCGGGATGGTCGGTGCGGCCCCCAATGTTTCCGTGGCGGTTCAAAAAAACGCGGCCGGTTTCATCGACGGCAACACGCTGTATGAGCGCTGCAACACCATGGGCAGTTTCACCCGTGCGGGTCCCGGCGATGTCGTGATCGGGAGTTGCATGGGATATCTTCTGGGCGTTGCCGATGTCATGGGAAAAGGTGTGCCAGTCGGTAAATACAGAGCCTGTTTTCCGCAAAAGGCGCAGTTCGGGGAAATCAAGGACGCCGTCATGGCGGATTTGAAGAGATACCCTCAATTTCGGAAACTGCCGGCCGTGCAGTTGGTCGCGGCTGCGTTCGCCTTCGCCTACCCCTGCCGGGAACAGACCGCTGTCGGGCGGCAACGCGGCGCAGGCGGAAAAGCCCGAAAGAAATAACCCCGGCCGAAGCCGGGGTTACATCAGAAAACATCGGTGCGTCGCTGAAATGCGGCGCGCGGTGTTTGCGGCGTCCTACTTCATTTTCTTCTTGAAGTATTTGCCGGCCTCGTCCTTGAGCGCCTTGGCGGGCGTGAAACGCGGCTGCAGGGTCGCGGGCTTGGCTTTGAAGGTCGTCGGCTCGCCGGTAAACGGATTGGTGCCCTTGCGGGACTTCGTGGCGGCCTTGTAGCGCATCTTGATGCGGCCGAGATGGCCGAGCGGCACGCTGCCGGGTTTCTTCTTCTTGGTGTCCTTGAGCGCGAGCTCGGAGACGACCGGCCACAGGAGGTTGAGCATCTTGTTCGCGTCGGCGCGGCTGAACTCGCAATCCCACTTGGGGCCGAGTTCCTTGGTCAGGGCCGCGGAGTACGCGTCGGCGAGCTGAGTCTTCGTTACAGTCATGACAATTCCTTCGTGTTTATCTTGGAAGAGACCTGAATCGATTCGGACATTGCGGGCAATGTCTGGTGGCGCCACCATACGCATCCAGTGGTAAATCAAAGGTAAATCAGCACCGTTAACATTCGTGCATAAACGGCGGCGAATAGAGCCCTGCCGATGCGGCGGGGCGCCCCGGATTTATCGCGTGCCGGGCCGGAACACGGTGTCCGCGGAATAGCTTTAATTCCCGCCAGAAAGCGCGATTCCGGCGCGTTCAGCCACAGGCGCCCTCCCGCGGACAGGTTGCCGCCCATCGCGCAATCAACGAAAACCAGCGGAATTCAGGGAATTTTACGCTATATCGCCGCGGTACCGGATGTGAAAACGGCTGTCGCGGTGGATCGACTTCGGAGTCGTTCCGACCCCTTGGACGACGCAATAGCGCCCGCCGATCGCCGGCGAATCGCCGCTGAACGACGCCGCCGGCAACGCCCCAAGTGACCGCAATCACTGAAAAACAGCGAAAATTAACCTAAATGCAATGCAGATATTTCAACCGGTTCAGCGATGCGTGAAGAAGAAACCGCCCTTGCGGGGCTCCGGATTTTAATCGTGGACGACAACAGTGCGTTCCTGAAAGTCGTGACGGCCATGCTCAAGCGGATCGGGGTCGGTCAGATCTACACCGCCCCGGACGGCAAACACGCGCTGAAATTGCTCTACGACGCCGTCGACGTCAGCCCTATCAATCTCATCCTGTGCGATTTGTGCATGCCGCATCTGGACGGCATGCAATTGCTGCGGCAGACCCGGGTCATGCAGCCGGCGTATCCGTTTCTCATGGTGACGGGGGTGGCCCGTCAGCAAACGGTTCTTGAAGCGAAGGCGGCCGGGGTTTCCGGTTTCCTGGCAAAGCCGTTCACGCTGCAAGAACTGAAATCGAAGCTGACGGTGGTGATGCAGACGATGGCGAATGGCGGCGCGCCGAATACGCTGAACTGGATCGACAAGCAGCCCGATTGAACAGGGCGGGCGGGCGCGCGGTGTGCGGCGTTGCGGGTCGCGTTGGCCGCGCGCGGTCATAGCCATCCCCGCCGGCATTCCTTTCGTGTTAGGGTCGCGCTTCCGCTGGCACCGCACGACAACTCTTCATGAACCATCGCACCATATTCTGGATTTTCGTTGCACGAATTTTCCTGTTCTTGCCTTTCGTGACGGTCGCCGGGTGCATCCCGTTGCTGATCGAGGAATGGGGCATCGGGGCGGCCAGGGTCGGCATGGTCGCGTCCGGGTTTTTTTTCAGTTACGCGGTGTCGTTGCTGGCTTTCTCCTGGCTCGGCGATTACATCGGGGCGAAACGGTCGGTCCTCATTTCCGCCTGGACGACCGCCGCCGCCTGCGCCGCCTTCGCGTTCTTCGCAAATGATTTCCTTTCCAGTTTGATCTTCTACAGCCTGGTCGGCCTGTTCCAGGGTGGCGTCTATACACCCTTGATCGTGTTGTTCCGCGAGAATTCCCCGCGCGAAAAGCTTGGTGCGGCGATCGGCTGGCTGATCGCATCGACCTCGATCGGCTATGCCGCCTCCATCGGCGCGACGGGGGTGTCGATCGGAATCTCGGGTTGGAAGCTGGCCTTTATGGTCACCGGTCTCTTACCGGTGGTTGGGACCGTGATATTGGTCGCGGCGATTGCGCCCTTGCCCAACATCATTCATCCGCGCCGACCGGAAAGCGGCGTCTGGCGCGAACTTCGGCGCAACCGCAATGCCCGGCAGCTGCTGGCGGGATACACGTCGCACAATTGGGAATTGATCGGCATGTGGACCTGGGCGCCGGCCTTCATTGCCGCGAGCTTCGTGTTGACCGGGGCGACGACGGCCGTGGCGACGCAATGGAGCGCCTATTTCATTACGGTCCTGCATCTCTGCGGCGCGTTCGCGGCCTATACGATGGGCCGATTGTCGGACCGGCTGGGCCGCCGTTCGGTTCTGATCTGGGTCGCGGCGATCGCCGCCGGGTTTTCGTTCGGCGTTGGCTGGTTCGTATCGGTTTCGCCCTATCTCGTCGCGACGCTGGTGATCTTCTATTCCTTTTTCGCGATCGGCGATTCCCCGGTTCTATCGACGGCGATTGCCGAAAGCGTCGAGCCGTCCTGCCTCGGCGCGGTGCTCGCGGTGCGCGCGCTGGTCGGATTCGTGTCGGCGGGAATCGCGCCCGTCGTGGCCGGTTTGGTGATCGACACGCTGCGCGCGGGCCACGCGAGCGAGACGCTGGTCTGGGGGGCGGCCTTCGCCACGCTCGGGCTCGGCGGCGTCCTCGCCGTAGTCTTCGCTTGCCGGTTGCGCGACGACCGCGCTTGACGGTCGGGTCGAACGCCGCCCTCGCAATACAAATGCCGGCCCACATTGTCCGTGCTTGCGATGGCGGTGTAGGTTTGGAGTCCGAACCGACAGCGAGAGGCGATGCGCATGAGCGATTGGAGCAAGGTGACGCGGCCCGTTCCCGTCCCGGACCAGTGGACCAAGCCCTTCTGGGACGCGGCCAAGCGGGAATCGCTGGAACTGCAACGCTGTCAGAGCTGCGGGCATTTTCAGCATCCGCCGTATCCCACCTGCGTGAATTGCATGTCCATCGACCTGAAATTCGAGCCGGTCGGCGGTACGGGTACGATCTACGCCTACACCATCATGTATCACGACGGGGACAAGCGATTTGCCGGCGCCGTTCCATACGCCAGCATTATCGTCGAACTGGACGACGCACCGGGCGCGCTCATGGCGGGCAATTTGCTCGATGCGCCGTATACCGAGGCCAAGGTCGGGCGCCGTGTCGAGGTGGTCTTCGAGCCGCTGAACGATGACATCACGTTGCCATTGTTCCGTTTGGCAGCCGAATAGGGGAGCGCCACCACATGTGGGAAAATCGATGCAAGATCGCCGTCAGCGGCGTGGGTTACTCGAAAGTCTCTCGGTCGGCGGAGATTCCTTTGGCCGCGCACGCCCTGGAGGCGGTGAAAGGGGCGGTTGCCGATTCGGGGCTCGAGATGTCCGATATCGACGGGCTGTCGACCTATCCGGAATTGCCGGCGACCGGGCATGCGGAAGTGGACGGCATCTCCGTCGTTTCGGTCAACTGCATGATGGCGATGCTGAAGCTGCCCAACCTGACCTGGCATATTCAGGTCGGCACGACGAATATCGGCGGCGCGGTGCAGCAGGCGACCAATGCGCTGCTGGCCGGTGTCTGCAAATACGTTGTGGTGTGGCGGGCGATGCACAATCCGCGCGGCACCTATCAGAATCTACCGGGCGCCGAGGCGCGCGGCGCGACCCAGTTCACCGCGCCCTTCGGCTTCGGCGGTCCGGGCCAGGGCATGGCGGTCGCCTACACCCGCTGGCTCGAAACGCACAATCAGGATCGCGAGAAGATGGCGACGCTCGCGGTGACGCAGCGCCGGCACACGCAGCATAATCCGCACGCCTATTTCTACGGCACCGAATTGACCAAGGAAGACTATCTGGCGTCGCGGATGGTCGCCTATCCGTTCTGCCTGTTCGATTGCGACATCCCGGTGCAGGGCGCGGTCGCGATCGTGCTGACCACCGCCGACCGGGCAAAGGACCTCAAGCCGACGCCGGCCTATCTCGCGGGCTACGGGCAGCGGTTGCATTTCGAGGTGGCGGGCCGGATCGGCAGCCTGAGCAGCTATATGGAGGGTGGCAGCAGTTCCGCCAAACTGACCTGGGAACGGTCCGGCTTCACGCCCAAGGATGTCGACGTGGCGCAGATTTATGACGGCTTTTCAGCGTCGGTGATCTATGGCCTGGAATCCTACGGCTTCTGCGGCGAGGGCGAGGCGCTGGACTTTATCCAGGACGGACGGATGGAACTCGACGGGGAGTTGCCGCTAAACACGTTCGGCGGCAGCCTCGGCACCGGACGGATTCACGGCCTGTGGCATATCATCGAAGGCGCGCTGCAGGCCTCGGGCCGGGCGGGAAGCCGTCAGGTAAAGGGCGCCAACGTCTCCTTCGTCGGCGCCAGCGCGCCCATCGTGACGGGCACGACCTTCATCTTCGTCGGCGACCCGTATTAGAAGGGCGGGCTAGACCATTTCTTGTTTAATTTGACTCATATGAAATGGTCTATCTCTTGGTTTTTACGCAAATACGTCGTCGCGAACCGTTTCGGTTCGCTCGGAATTTGCTCTAGAACACGCCGTCGGCGGCCAGCTCCTTGATCTCCTTCGTCGACATGCCGAGCAGCTCGCCATAGACATACTCGTTGTCCTCGCCGTAGCAGGGCGCGCCGCGGTCGATACGCCCGCCGGCATAGGCCGGGCTTTCGCTCAGCTTGACCGGTACTTCGGCCACCGGCCAGCGGCCGATCTTGGTCCCGGTGACCTCGGTCAGCCATTCGAGCGCGGCCAGTTGCGGGTCGTTGTCGCAGCGGTCTTCGGTGGTCTGACAGACACCCGCCGGCACGCCGGCCCGTTGCAGCGTGTTCATCAATTGGCGTGCATCGCATGACCGGGTCCACGAGCCAACCAGCGCATCGAGCGCGTCCTGATTGGCGAGCCGGCCCGCGAGATCGGCAAAGCGGTCGTCCGCCGCCCAATCGGGCCGTTGCGCAATCTCCGTCAGCGCGCGCCATTCCGCATCGTCGAAGCAGGCGATGGCGATCCAGCGATCCGTTCCCGCGCAGGGATAGGCGCCATGCGGCGCCGCGGGCTTGTCCGGCGACCGGTTGCCGGTGCGCGACCAGACGCGGCCGTTCGCCGACCAATCGAGCAGCGTCGTGCCGTTGATAAAGAGGCCGACCTCGGTCTGCGAGGCGTCGATCCATTGACCTTCGCCGGTGCGGTCGCGATGGAACACCGCACTGAGCATGGCGAGCGCGAAGCTATACGCGCCCATCCAGTCCAGGTACGAGTAGCCCCAGCCTGCGGGCATCGCCGGTTCGGGCAACCCCGACATTTCGGAGAGGCCCGAGAAGGAGTTGGCAATCGGGCCGACGGTGCGGAAGCGTCCGTATTTTCCCTGCGCGCCCATGCCGGATTGCTGTACGTAGATGATGTCCGGTTTTATCTCTCTCAGGGTATCGTAGCCCAGCCCCCAGCTGTCCAGCACGCCGGGCGAGAATCCTTCGGCGACGATATCGGACATCGCCACCAGCCTGCGGGCGATCTCCAGCCCTTTCGGATGCCGGACGTTGAGCGATATCCCGCGTTTGCCGGGGTTCTTGTTGTTGAATTGCCCGCCCATATCGGGATCGGTGACGCCTTTCAGCGGCGCGGTCGCTTTTTCCCGTGCTTCGCGCCCGCCGACCGGGGCCATCGAGGCCATGCGGGTATCCGGATGACTCTTCAGCTCGACCTTGAGGCTCTCCGCGCCGAAGGCGCTCATGAAGCGCGTGCCCCCGGCGGACGCCAGGAACCAGGTGAAGTCAAGAATACGGATGCCGTCGAGCGCGAAGGGCTTGCCGCGTTTCGACGGTTGGCCGGTCCGTGTCGCATCGGCGTTCGACCCGATCACGGGCGAGGGGCTCGGCCGTGGCGTGTCCACGGTGTCCGCGTCTTCGTTCAGGCGCGGCGCGCGCCGTCCCGGCGACCAGGCGGTCGCGGTGCCGATCCATTTGCTCGTCGCATAGCGGAAGGACCGGCCCAGTTCGGGATGCTCGATATCGGTGCAGCTCTCGCGCGCGAGCCAATGGGGGTCCAGCGCATTCTCGTGCGGTTTGCGGAGCGGCGCCCACAGCATGCCGAGTTCCTGCGCCTCCCGCCATGGCAGGTTTTCATAGGTAAAGCACCGCACGAAGCGCTGCATGGCCTCCATGGCGAGATCGCGTTTTTCCTGTATTGGCCCGGTTCCCGGGACAAAGCGTCCGCCCTTCGAGATATCGCTCTTTTCCGGGTCCAGGCCGGACTCGATGCCATAGCGCTCGAGCAGTTCGATGAGCCGGTCCCCATCGCCCGGCCGGGTGCCGAGGCTCGCCATGACCCAGCGCCCGTCTTTCGTATGCGCAATCGTGGGATGCGGCGAGATCGTTTCGCGGGCATGGCGGCAGGTCTGACGCAGCACCGGCGAGCGCCGCATGACCCAGGACATCAAATCGACTTCGGTGCATTTCGCCACCGCCTCATGGATCGCGCAGGAGACTTGCTGGCCGGTGCCCGTGCGGAAACGGAAGATCAACGCCGCGAGGATCGCCATGCCGAGCTGTTCGCCGGCGACGTGATAGGCGTGCCACATTTGTGGCGCGATGGGCGGCAGGTCATAGGTTCCGTCGGGGGCCGGGTCGTATCCGCAATTCATCATGACGCCGCCCAGCGCGAGGTGGACCAGATCCGAAGCCTTGAAATCGCTCCAGGGACCGTGGTCGCCGAAAGGGGTGACGCGCGCGTGAATTAGAGCGGGGAATCGTTCTTCCAGCGCCTGCGCGCCGAGACCCAGCGCGTCGAGCGCGCCCTTCGGCGTGGAGTCGAGAAAAACATCGGCTGAAGCCAATAAGGTGCAGAACCGCTTGTGGTCTTCGTCCCGGTTCAAATCCAACTCGATCGAGCGTTTGCCCCGGTTGTACTGCCAGAAAAACAGGGAGCCTTCGGGATCCTCCCGGTCTTTGTAGAAGGGTCCGATGCGGCGCGTCGGGCTGCCGCCGGGCGGCTCCACCTTGACGACGTCGGCGCCCAATCCCGCCAGGGTCAACCCACAGTACTCCGCCTTCTCGTCGGCCAGCTCGATGACACGGATTCCCGACAATGCGCCGGGCAGCGCTGATCGTTTCGAGTCTTCCAATTTTTGTTCTTTCGCCGCCATGTCGCCTTCCAACTCCTGGTCGCTATAATCGTTGAAACTCTCTCAAACCACACCGTCGTCCGCACGGTCGGGCATCTCCAGGAACGCGCCGAGCACATGCCAGAACCGGTGGCGGTTGATGCCGACCGTCATGTTGTGGGCCTGCCCGGACAGGATCGACATTTGTTTGTCTTTGGTCGGCAGCGCGGCATAGAAGGCCGCGTTGTCTTCATCGGTCGTAATGCCGTCATGGTCGCCGCGGATAATCAGCACCGGGCAGGTGATTTTGATCGGATCGACCAGCGGCAGGTTGATGCACATGTCGACATAGGTGCCGTTCGGCACGCTGCCGCCGCCATTCGCCATTTCCGCTGCGGCCGCGGCGGCGGGCAGGTCCGGCGCGGTCAGTCCGACCACGTCGCGGGTGAACATGTTGTGGAAATATTCCTCGCCGACCTCGCGGCTGTTCGTCGCCTGCCATTCCGCGAGCCGTTCGCGGCGTTTGATCAGCGATGGCGCGTCCTTCCCCGTCCATGGGAAGGCCGAGAGGACGAGCCGCTCCACCCGCTCCGGTACGGCGTTGCAGAATGCGCCGGCGCGCAGCGCGCCGGAAGACGTGCCGAAGAACGCGAAGCTGGATTTCCCCGTCGCCTTCTCCACCACGGGCATCGCCGCCTTGAGGTCTTCGACGCCGTCCAGGATATAGGAAAACCCGTCCGTCCGGCTGGAACGCCCGTAGCCTTCGTGATCCATCGTCCAGACATCGAAGCCGCGACCGGCGAAGACGTTCATCAGCGAGTATTCGTCCTGGCCGGGCACGGTCAGGTCGTAGCTCGTCCGCGCTGCCTGCGACGATCCATGGACGAGAAAGAGCACCGGGCGTTTGCCGGGCGCGCCGATATCGGGGGCGTATTTCCGGAACATGAAGAGATCCACATCGCCCTTCTTCGTCCAGTGTTCCTCGGCAACGATTTCGGCGGTGCTTTGTGTTGTCATCGGCAGGAATCCCCGTGAGTGTGATCGTCGGTCGCGATGTGCGTGCGCCCCGCCATTCCCTTGGACGAATGCGGTGACCCGGAACCGGCGGTTCGAACCGGTCTTGCAGGCGACGCCGTATTGCTCGGCCCGCACACTCAGTGTGGCACAGATGGTGTTTTGATCGAAATAGCCGGGGATACCATCCGCTTAACGGGCGGGCGGTCGATGGCTATCGGATCAAAACCGTTTCCGCGCCGGAAGGCCTCCCAATATGGCTAGCTAAATATGATAAGGGTACATCGTACTAAATAATAAGGCCAAATTCATTTAGTACTAATAGAAATTGCATCGAAAATTTATGTATAAAATTAAATAACCATTTCGAATTACCTATCGTAGTGAACAAAATTTACTTGGTGAAAAATCAATGAAAACGTTTCTACGAGCATATTTAACGGGCAATTTGAGAACTTTGGCCCGTGACCGCTGTGGCGCGGCGACGATCGAGAGCGCGTTGCTCGCCGGCATCATTGGCGTTTTGGTCATTGTCGCGGCCAGCGAACTCGGGTCGAAAGTTTATCAGATATTTAACTCGACTGCCCAACTCCTTGAACAAACAGCGAAAATCACTTCGGGTGATTGCGGCTCCGGGAACGGCAACGGCAATTGCGGCAATAATGGCAATGGCGGCGGCAACACGGGCGGAGCGGGGCCCGGAACGGGTAATGGCGGCGATAACAATGGACGAGGCGATCGCGCCGATAACGACAAGGACAACGACAAAAACAAGGGCAAGCAAAAAGGTCGCGACGACGACCGGGACGATGACAGGGACAGAAAGCGGGGTCGAGACCGGAATCGCGACTAGGAACGACGATGGCGCAGGGGAACGAACGATAACGGCTGATGCCATACCGTCAGCGGCGCACCGCGCCCATCGAACGTCCGAATCGAACGCCGGGTTATTTATTTTCGATTAGAATGACGGATGCGTTGCGCCATGCGCGGCGGCACGAGGAAAAGGGGGATTATCGGAACCTCGAAACGATTTTGACATTCGTTGTGACTTGCGCTTCGGTACCCTTCGCGCCGACATTCGGGCGCGGCCCGCGTTTCGGGAAAGGATTGATCGGCATGGCGATCTGCGTGCAACGGGCTTCCGACAGCTTTGCCGGTGAAGTGTTCGGTGCCGATTTGGCCCGTGCCGCGGATTTCGCCCCGGTCCAGCGCGCCTTTCTCGATCACGGTGTCATCGTGATCCGGGACCAGCCGCTGGCGCCGGAGGTTCAAATCGCCTTTTCGGCGCGCTTCGGGCAATTGATGGGGCGGCGTCCGTCGATGTCGGACAAGGCGCTCATGCCGGGTCATCCGGAAATCACCATCCTGTCTAATCGCAAGGAAAATGGCGAATATGTCGGCCTCGCCGATGCCGGCCAGTACTGGCATTCGGATCTGGATTTCGAGGAAAAGCCTAACGCGGCAACCATCGTCCATGCGATCGAGGTGCCACCCGAGCGGGGCGATACGTTATTCGCCGATCTGGCGCGCGCCTATGAAACGCTTCCCGATACGCTGAAGCGGCGGATCGAGGGCAAGCGGGCGGCGCACACCTTCGCCAAGCACTATCACGATGTGATGGCGAAGGGCAGCAAGCGTACGCCGCTGACGCCGGAACAGGTCGCCGCGCTGAAGACCACCTACCACCCGATTGTCCGCACCCATCCCGACACGGGGCGAAAGGCGTTGTTCGTCAATCCGGGTCACACCACCTGTATCGAAGACATGGATCCGGCGGAGAGCGACGATTTGCTGGACGAACTCTTCGCGCACAGCCTGACGCCCGACAACATCTACCGCCACAAATGGCGGGTGGGCGATACGGTCGCCTGGGACAATCGTCGGGTCATGCATCATGCGGAAACCTACGACGCGGAGCGCTACACGCGGCACATGCACCGCACCTGCATCCACGGCGACCGGCCATTTTAGATCCGCTTCGCCGGCGCCGGACCGGGATCATTCGATCGGCGCGGCGTCGCGCGACGTGGTGCGATAGCGCGGCAGTTCGTCGTCCAGATGCAGCCATGAAATGGACTCGGCGACATAGACATGCAGCTGCGGCGGGTATGCGTCCGGGTTGTCGAACGTGCTGACATGGACATGCACCTCGCCCGGAAATCGGTTCGCCGCGTAGGTCAGGGGCGTTCCGCAATTTTCGCAAAAGCTGCGCCGGACGCCCGGCGACGAGGCAAAGACCCGGGGCGCGCCCGTCACATACCGAAAGCTTGCTTCCGGCAAACCCAAGAAGGTGGCGACCGCCGACCCGGTGTTGCGGCGGCAGCTTCGGCAATGACAATGCGCGATCCAGAGCGGCGCGCCGGCCGCTTCAAACTCGATGGCCCCGCACAGGCAACGACCGTGTTGTACGTCGTTCGTTTTGCTCATGGCTGCACCGATCTCAGCCGGACATTACCGGCTAAACGATAGCCGGGGCGCCGGAATCCTCAAAGCCTAATCGTGAATTCACAGGAGCGCCACGAGCAGACGACATCGCTATGGGTGTGTCTGTTCCGCCGGCGGCCGGTCTTGCCAGAAGTCGCCGCGGCGGCCGATTTCGCGGCCGAGTTTTGCGAGTGCGTGCATATATTCCGGTTCGAATTCGATCGAATCGTCGGCCCGAAATGTTTCGGGTATCGCGATCATATTGAATTCGATCCCGTCGCGGCGGGCCAAATGATAGATGCGCTCGGTGTCGCCGTTCGCCTGGTTTTGCAGAATGGCATTCAGCGTCCGTTCCGCGATGGATCCGACCGTAACCGGGGCGGGATCATATCTGCTCTGGACGTTGCCGTTTCGGATTAGGAAGATCCGCCGGCGAAAGGTCAGCCCCATCGCCTTGTCCAGGCGATCCACGTGAATTTGCGAAGGGTAGGCGAACACGTGCTGCGAAACGCTGCCATCCACATGCAGTTCGGTAAAGCGCTTGTCGTCGATGTCGAATTCGATTGCGACCGGAGGAAAGAGCACCGGAATGGCCGCCGAAGCGAGAATGATCTGGTGGATGAGTTGGATCGCGCGGGCGCCGCGCCGGTCGGCGATGGCGCCGATGTTCCATGCCATGGGACGCAGCGCGTCGAAATGCGTCGTAATGATATAGAGCGAGCGGCCAAGCCGGTATTGCTCGGCAATCGCCCTGATAATTTGGGGAGTGATAAATTTCGCCACGAGCTTTTTCAGAGGCGCGGTGTCATAGAGGGCCGAGCCAAACAGGAGTCCGGACAGGGGATTCGCGCGGTATACGCTGTCGCGCCTGACCGAGGAATAGAATTTGAGCAGGACGTCGTCGTAATCCGAGCCGAGGAACGCGAACGGCGCGACCATCGCGCCGGCGCTGACGCCGGTAACCAGGTGGAAGGAGGGCCGCAAACCGGACTCGCTCCATCCGACGAGGAGCCCGGCGCTGAAGGCGCCATTGGCGCCGCCGCCCGAGATCGTCAGGGCGTCGAGCATCGGGGCCGTTTCCCGCGTCGCGTTGATCGCTTCGGGATACTGAGCCTTGAGCCGCGCCGCCATTTTTTTCAGACCCGGCCCAAGGTTGGACGGCGCGGCGTCGCCCCAAAACCGTTCCCATTCGAGCGATGAGAAGTCGGTCTGATTGAATTCCCTGGCGCTGAGCGGATGATGCTCGACGAGTTCCGCGCAGCCCACCGTCGCGAACACGGTGACGGTCAATGCCGCCAGGAGTCTTGGAATACCCATCAAGGTTGTTGCGGTTGCTGATTTGGTCGCCATCCCGGATTCGAAAGTATCACAAGTTGCGGCTCGAGTGGGCGGCGACCGCCGTCTCGCTTGACACACCCGTATCGTCAATTCGGTTCGCTCTAGGCGGGCGACCGCTCGGCGGTTTCGCTGGCGCGATGGGTATCGGTTTCCGAATTCCGGGTGCCGCGGCTCAGCGAATATCGGAGAACGAGATAGCCCAGCACGGCCGATGCGATGGATCCGGTGAGGACGCCGATCCGGACGGCGGCCGCCTGCTCCGGTGCCGAGAATGCGAGCGTGCCGATAAACAGGCTCATCGTGAAGCCAATCCCGGCGAGTGCGGAGACGCCATAGATTTGGAGCCAGCTGACGCCATCCGGCAGGCGCGAGGCCCCCAGCTTAACGCCGGCCCAGACGAACGCCATGATGCCGATTTGCTTGCCGATAAAGAGGCCCGCCGCGATACCGAGCGGTATGTTGCCGAAGACGTCACTGAGCGAGAGGCCGTAAAGCGCGACGCCGGCGTTGGCGAACGCGAAGATGGGCATCACGCCAAAGGCCACCCAGGGGGCGAGACCATGCTCGATCTGTTTTAGCGGCGATTCGTCGCCATCTTTTCCACCGGATATGGGGATGAACAGGGCGATGACCACGCCGGCCAGGGTCGCATGAACGCCCGATTTGAGCACGCACACCCATATGATCAAGCCGGTGACGAGATAGGGCGATGTTCGCCGGACGCCACGGAAATTCAGAAAGGCGAGAACGGCCACGCCGACCGCCGCGATGGCCAAAACGCTGAGTGAGAGCTGGGACGTGTAGAAGAACGCGATGATGATGATTGCGCCGAGATCGTCGATGATCGCCAGTGTCAGCAGGAAGACCTTCAGCGCTACCGGGACCCGCGAGCCCAGCAACGCGAGCACGCCCAGGGCGAAGGCTATATCGGTCGCTGCCGGAATTGCCCAGCCTTTCAAGGCCTCCGGGTCGCCGTGATTCAGGGCAACATAGATCAGGGCGGGTACGACCATGCCGCCCACTGCGGCGAGAACCGGCAGCATCGCATAGCGCAGACTCGACAACCGTCCCTCGATGATCTCCCGTTTAATTTCGAGGCCGACCAGGAAAAAGAAAATCGCCATCAGGCCGTCGTTGATCCACAGCAGCAATGGCTTGTTGATTTCGAGCCCGCCGATCTGAATCGCGACGGGCGTGCCGAGCAGCATGTCGTAGAGCCAGTTCAGGGGCGAGTTGTCGAGAATCAGGGCCATGGCGGCCGTGACCATCAGCACGATTCCGCCCGCCGCCTCGTGTTGGAAAAACGCTTGCGCACCCCGCCTGATATCAACTCGTTTCGCCAATGCAGCTATCACGTCGGCCCCCTTCGTTTCCGCCTGATTGGGCGTTTACGGTTATTGTTCACGACTTCAAAAATTGTGCTCGAAACCCTCAGGCGATTTGCCGTACGGCATCGCGTGCCGATCCCGGTTCTTCCGCCCCGCCGGCGTCGCCATGCGGCAGGAGGACGGGGGATTTGAATCCATCGGGTTTGACGGTCAGCATGCTGCATTTCACCGCTCCCAAAACGGACTCGGCGGCATTTCCGATAAAGAAGCCCGGGATACCTGTGCGCACCACCGTGCCCATCACGATGAGGTCGATCTTCTCTCGCTTGGCGAGATTGGCAATCGCTCTTTCCGGCAGATCCCGGGGAAGATGCACCTGATGATCGATTTCCGACATGGGGTAGCGGGCGAGAAGATTCTTGAGCGCGGCGTGATGGCTTCTCTTGTGTTGCCTAACCAGGACCTGCCGCTGGTGCGGACTGATTTCGGATTTGACGGTATCGGAGTCGCTTCCCTCCACATCCCATGCATGCACGATGTGCAGAACGGCATGGTCGCGCGACGCCAGCGATGTCGCCAGATCCATGATCTTCACGTTGAGATGATCGTCCGTGTCCGCAGGTTTCGTATCGACGGCGGCGAGAATCTGCCGATAGGGAACCGGCTGGGCAGGCTTTACGACCCAGACCGGGCAGGGGCATTTTCGCATCAGGTGCGTGGCCGTGCTGCCGAAGAACACGTCGCGCAGGACCTTGCCCGCCTCGGCGCTCGTGATGACCAGGTCGTGGCCCTCCCGGATAACCCGGCGCGTTATTTCCAGGAACGGGATGCCGGTCAGGATCGCGGTGCCGACATCGTCGAGACCGGCTTGACGGAGGCCGGTGGCCAGCCGGGTTAGGCGTTTCCGGGTTTCGTCGGCGATGAGCATCTCCGGTTGTTCTTCCCGCAGAACCGCCGCGATCGTCAGCCGCGCTAAATTTTCGCGGGCCAGCGCCGCTGCCTGTTCAAGCGCGTCTTCACCGCCAATCGCATTGTCGTGGACGACCAGGATATTTTTGAACCGCTTCATGGTGATGCCTTTCCCGATAGAATCAACGGCGGCGCCGTGGATGGTTGCGCACCGTTGCATTGCATGTGGTGCATGCATGCTTATAGAGCCAATTGATTTATCGAGAAAAATTGATAGAGTTTCTCTATTAAATGAAATGCTGCGATTGGTGTTCGGATGCCGAGTGTCCGCCAACTGGAATATCTTCTGGCGCTGGAGGACCTGCGTCATTTTCGTCGCGCGGCGGAACGGTGCGGCGTTACCCAACCGACATTGAGCGCACAGCTTCGTGCGCTTGAAACTTCATTGGGCGCCCAGCTTGTAGAGCGCAACAGATCGCGGGTGATCTTGACGTTGGTCGGTGAGGAGATCGCCGAAATCGCTCGGCGCATCATGCGCGACGTCGGGGAAATCAGGCACGTCGCTGCAAGCCGGGGCAGCGAATTCGGCGGGATGATCCGGATTGGGCTGCCGCCGACGATCGGGCCGTATCTGCTGCCGAAGATGATTCCCGAATTGCACGCGGCCTATCCAACGCTAAAGCTATATGTGCGAGAAGAAATTCCAGCCGCGCTACCGTCCGCACTCGAGCGCGGCCGTCATGACGTAATCGTCATGCCATTGCCGCTCAGCCGCGACGACATGGAAATCCAGCCGCTTTTTCGGGAGCCGCTTTATCTCGTCATGGCGGCCGATCACCCGCTTGCCGCGCGGGAAAAGATCAGCCGGCGCGACCTACGGGGTCATTCGGTTCTGACGCTGGAATCAGGCCATCAATTGCACGAACAGATCAAAGGGATATGCGATGACGTCGATGCGGTGCTGATGTCCGACTACGAAGGAACAAGCCTCGACACGCTCCGGGAAATGGTGGGGATGGGAATGGGACTTTCGTTTCTGCCCGGCCTCTATGTTCTATCGGGCCTCGAACAGGATTCGGCAATCAAGGTGACAACGGTCCGCGGCGCTCCAATCTATCGGACGATCGGCTTGGCCTGGCGCAAGAGTGCCGCGCGAAGTGCCGAGTTCGGTATCCTCGCCGATCGTTTCCGAGCGACGGTCCGGAGAGAGTTTCCGCAGCTTCCGATCATCGGGTGAGCGACCCGTGTCTCCCGGTATTCGCTCTTCCCTGGCCATTGGCGCCGTTCCGATTGTCGCCGGTTAGGGCGGTTTTTTGCATTCGTGCGCGCTGCGCTATACTCGGTGGAATTCCGGGCCGGCGAACCGCGCCGGCGCAAACGGATCCACCAGGGAGGGCCTGCGGATGAGCGGCGATGCGCCGGCTCCCATCGTTAATGCCGACTCCAATGCCCATCGGTGCGCCGCCGGTCGTGCGACTGCCTGAAGATCTTGACGCGGGACGTATGCTGATGCGGTCTCGCAAAAACAAGGAGTGAACCGCGATGGCGGATGATCTGTTGCTGGAAGTGAAAGACCATATTGCCATCATGACGTTGAACCGGCCGGAGGCGCTGAACGCGTTTACGCCCGAGCTCATGAAAGGCTGGGTCGCGGGTCTCGACGAAATCCAGGGGGACGACAATGTCCGCGTGTTGCTGGTCACCGGCGCCGGGCGCGGGTTCAGCAGCGGCGGAGACGTCAAGCGCATGGGCGAAGGGTCGGACAACACCCCGTTCACCACCAAGGATCGCCTGTGGACGCAGACCCAGAGCGTGGCCAAGCGGATGGCCCAGTTCGACAAGCCCGCGATCGCCGCGATCAACGGGGTCGCCGTCGGCGGCGGGCTCGATCTCGCGCTGACCTGCGACATCCGGGTGGCGGCGGAAAGCGCGCGGCTGGCCGAGACCTATGCCCGTATCGGTTTGTTGCCGGGCGCCGGCGGGGCCTGGTACCTGCCGCGAATCGTCGGCCGGGCGAAGGCGCTGGAGATGCTGTGGACCTGCGAATTTCTGACCGCGCAGGATGCGCTCGACATCGGGTTGGTCAGTTACGTATGGCCCGACGATGAGTTCATGGACCGGGCGCTGGCCTTTGCCGGCAAGATCGCGGCGGGGGCGCCGTTGTCGAACCGTTTCATCAAACGAACGCTGGATCAGGGACTCAACGCCGATCTGGCGACCCATCTGGATCAGATTTCATCGCACATCGCGGTGGTGCGGGCGAGCGAGGATCACATCGAGGGGATCAAGGCCCTGAAGGAGAAACGCGCGCCGAAATTCAAGGGGCGTTGACGGAAGGCGCAGCGAAGCGAGGGACATCGTCATGGCAAGACCGGTTCTGCGGACCGCATTGTGCGACATTCTGGGTATCGAATATCCGATCCTGCTGGCCGGCATGGGGTCGCGCGGCAAGGCGACGCCGGCGCCGCTGGTCGCGGCCGTGTCGGAAGCGGGCGGCATGGGGGTGATCGGGGGGTCCGGTCTGCCGGCGGAAGAACTGCAAAGCGTCATTCGCGAGACCCGCAAGCTGACCGATAAGCCGATCGGCGTCGATCTGATCCTGCCGAATATCGCCAGGGGAGCGGGCGCCACGCGCACCGAGGTCCGCCGGCAGCTCAACGAGCGGTTTCCGGAGCATGTCGCCTTCGTCAAATCGCTGATGGAAAAATACGATCTGCCGGAAGTCCATGTCGACAACGAAGCGGTGATCTCCGCCAATTTGATCGAGAACCAGGTGCGCGTGATCATGGAGGAGAACGTGCAGATGTTCGCCGCCGGGCTCGGCGATCCATCGGGGATCGTGCCGCAGGCGCGCGCGCGAAACATGACGGTGATGGGCCTGGTCGGCAGCGCCCGCAACGCGGAACGCCAGAAAGCCGCGGGCGTCGACATTGTGGTGGCGCAAGGCTATGAGGCCGGCGGGCATACCGGGCGCATCGCCAATTTCCCGCTGATCCCGCAGGTGGTGGATGCGGTCGCGCCGACGCCGGTTGTGGCGGCCGGGGGTATTTCGGACGGTCGGGGCGTGGCGGCGGCGCTGTCGCTCGGTGCGGTCGGCGCCTGGGTCGGCACCGCCTTTCTGGTCGCCGAGGAAAGCGAGATCGGCGATGTGCGCCAGAAAGCCATTGTCGAAGGCCGGTCGCAGGATTTCGACATTCGGCGGATCTATACCGGCAAGACGGCGCGCGGCCATATTACGCCGGTCATCGAAGCCTGGGATGCATCGGGACTGGAGCCGTTGCCCATGCCGTATCAGAAAATCATGATGGACGATTTCAATGAATCGGCGTTGCGCGCCGGGCGGGACGATCTCATCAGCAACCCTGCGGGGCAGGGCGCGGGCCTGTTGACCCGGCGGCGGCCGGCGGCCGACATCATGGCGGATTTGGTC
>JBFFGE010000020.1:0-36807 GCA_041557595.1 Alphaproteobacteria bacterium | reverse complement strand
ACAACGAAGAACGACCACACAGCGCCATCGGCAACAAGACCCCGATGGCGTTCATAAAGTCCATCGGTCAACCCAGCCGTCCGATGGTCTGAGGAAGGGAAAATTCCGCCTCAGCCCGGTCCAACGTTGGGGGCAAGCTCAATTCCTTGTGGGAAACCTTGTGGATAGATTGTGGATGAATTGTGCGTGCCTTGCGGTTTTATTCACAACTTTTTCGTGTCCCCTTGGCTTTTATTATGGACAACTCCAGATCGGCGCGCGACCATCCACTCGGTGAATGGAAGCGCCGGTGTGTCGGGACACATCCGATGGCGGGACCGGTCCGAGCGATCGGAATGGTCCTAATAGAGCATGTGGTCCAATGCATCGGGGGCAGGGTGGCGGTTTCGATCGTTGCCCGGTCAGGCTGCCGGTGCGGCTGATGGCGCGGCCATCGTTCCTCGGAACGTCGGTTTGCGACATATGTCAGCCGCGGAGTTTGGCTCGCACAGTCATCGCGGCTCTGCCGGGGGGTGTGAAAGCGCCGCAGGTCGAGCCGCGAGCGGACCGTCGACGGTTCGCCGGTTGATCCGGCGCTGCCAAGATCGTCGGGACGTTTTCGCCGCGACATCCGCCGCTGCACGGTGGCGGATAGAGCGGTTTGGGGTGATACCGGGCGCGGGATCGCCTCGATGAAACGGCTGTTGAGGTCTGTTGGCTCCTGTCGGCCGTCGCGCTCATGCGTGGCGGGCCCGGAACGTGGTGCGAAAGCGCGGCGCCACCGAGCCCCGCGAGGCGTTGAAGGCGATGGACGATGAGGCAACAGCATGTCGGGCGCTTGGGCATGGCGACATGCCGGAGCGTAGCGAGGTCTTCGCGGTATCGGTTCTTGCAGCGCACGATGACGGTCGTTGCGCTGTACAAAGGCCCGCCTTGAACGGCAGCGTCGTCGCCAGGGTGACTGCCGTTATTGAAGGCCTTCCAAGGTCATCACCATGAGCCTTTTGGCTCGGAGAGGCGTCGGGGTACCCTGTACGGTACATTGTGGTCTGGTGGTCCCACCAACTCCGGAACACAAACCCGACGCCTTTCTTATAGCAACTCGCAAATTTCTTCTCAACTATATTTGCACAAGAAGTAAATGTGCCGGCGATCTCTATTTGCGGTGATCGTGATTTGATTTCGGCATGTCTTGGAAGCCGCGTCCACCGGCACGGTATTAAACCAACTTAACCTGCCGCCTACTCGGAAACCGCTTGGGCGAGCCGGTCGATTCGGCCGGCCAATGCGGTAAGGTTGCGCGCCTCGGCGACATGAAGGTCCTCAATCATTTGTCCGTCGACGACAATCACCGCTTGGTCCGCCGAGGCCGCCTCATAGGCCGCGATGATTTTTCGCGCCCAGGCGATCTCATCCCCGGTCGGCGAGAATGTGGCGTTTGCCGCGGCGATGGTCTTGGGATGGATCAAGGATTTTCCGTCGAACCCCAACAGGCGCCCCTGACGGCAGGCGGCGGCGAATCCGTCATCGTCGTCGAGGTCGGTGTGGACCGCGTCGATGACTGCAATGCCGGCCGCCCGGGCGGCGAGGATACAGAGTCCGAAGCTTAACTGAAACGCTTCGCGCCCCGGCGTCTGCCGGCAACGGAGTTCCTTGGCTAGGTCGTTCGTCCCCATGATCAGGCCGCCGACGGTCGGCGACGCCGTCGCGATATCCGCCGCGCGGAGTATGCCGCCCGGCGTCTCCATCATGCACCAGACAGCGAGGTTTCCGCCGCCGGCAGTCTTCAGCGCCGCCGCCGCCGCGCACACCATTTCCGGCGTTTCGGTCTTGGGCAGGACGATGCCGTCCGCGGCGGTCGCGGCAATCGCCGCGATATCGTCGCGCCCCCAGTCGGTTTCCAACCCATTGATGCGGACCAGGACTTCGCGGTCCCCGTAGCCGCCTTCGCGGAGCGCGTCTGCAATTTGCTGTCGCGCGAGCGCCTTTTGATCGGGCGCGACCGCATCCTCGAGATCCAGGATCAATCCGTCGGCAGGCAAGCTGCGGGCTTTTTCCAGCGCGCGGCCGTTCGATCCGGGCATATACAGCATGCTACGGCGGGGTCGAAGGGGATCGTGCATCGGGACGTTTCCTTTGGCCGGGTCAGGATGGGCGGGACTATATCCGCTAGCGGTCCCGGTGCAATTGGCCGCGCCTGAATTTGCTGTCACGAAAGCGGGCTTTGGATTTGGGCACCGCCGCCCTAGCATGGCGCGGTGAACACGGTCCTGTCGATTCAGTCCTCGGTGGCCGCCGGCCATGTGGGAAACGACGCCGCTGCGTTGCCACTGCAACTGCAGGGCTTCGAGGTATGGGCCATCCCCACCGTCCTGTTCTCCAACCATCCGGCGCATGGATCTCACAAAGGCCGGGTGCTTCCGGCGGCGGAGGTGGCGGCGCTGCTTGGCGGCATCGAGGACTCATACGGTTTTTCGGAATGTGGCGCGGTCCTGTCGGGATATCTCGGTGCGGCGGCCACCGGCACCATCGTGGCCCGGACGGTTCGGCGCGTGCGCCGGGCCAACCCGGCGGCACTCTATGTTTGCGACCCGGTATTCGGCGATCACGGCCGCCGCTATGTCGCGGCGGAGGTCGTCGAGACCATCCGTCGCGATCTGGTACCGCTGGCCGATATTCTGGTGCCCAACGCCTTCGAAGCGTCCGAGCTTTCCGGGATCGCCATATCGGGTGTCGCGGATGCCTGCCGTGCCGCCACCGCGTTGTCGAATTCGGGCAAACGGCAGGTGGTGATTACCGGCGTCGAGGCCGGGGAGTCGCTCGTAACGGTCGTGGCCGATAAGGGGAACTGCCGACAGATTGCGACGCCGCGGATCGACCATCCGGCGCATGGTGCGGGCGACCTCTTCGCCGCGCTCCTGCTCACCCATCTCTTGCGCGGTGACGCCATAACCGCTGCCGTCTCGCGCGCCGTATCATCGGTCTTCGGTGTCGTCGAACAAGCGGCGAAAACGGGTGCCAGCGACCTTCCGCTGGTGGCGACGCAGAAATTGGTGGTTTTGCCGGCGCACAAGTTCACTGCGGCGCCGATATAATAATTGCGCTTATTAAATAACCCTCTTGCGCGAATGCACGGGCGGAAGGAGAAATCGCCACCGTGTCCATACCTACAATTATAATGCGCACATACATAATGGCTTGACCGCATCTACCGGCCCGCCCAAACCGGGCTCAAGCCGCGCGTTTTTGGAGATACTCCTCGATCAGCGCTTCGGCGATCTGCACCGTGTTGAGCGCCGCCCCCTTGCGCAGATTGTCGGACACGACCCACATCGACAGGCCGTTCTCGACCGACGGATCTTCGCGCAGGCGGCTTACGAAGACCGCGTCTTCGCCGGTCGATTCCTTCGGTGTCACATAGCCGCCATCGTCGCGCTTATCGACCAGCACGACGCCGAGCGCATTGCGCAACGCATCCCGCGCTTCGTCTTCGGAAATCGGCGATTCGAATTCCACATTCACCGCCTCCCCGTGGCCGACAAAGACCGGCACGCGCACGCAGGTCGCGGACACGCGGATCTGCGGATCCAGGATCTTCTTGGTCTCGACCATCATTTTCCACTCTTCCTTGGTCGAGCCGTCTTCCATGAAGTCATCGATATGCGGGATCACGTTGAAGGCGATCTGCTTGGTGAAGTTTTCGGACTTGGCCAACTCGTTCATATAAATCTGCTTCGTCTGATTGAACAACTCGTCCATCGCCGCCTTGCCCGCGCCGGAAACCGACTGATAGGTCGCCACCACCACGCGCTTGATCCGCGCCAGGTCGTGCAGCGGCTTCAGCGCCACCACCATCTGCATGGTCGAACAATTCGGGTTGGCGATGATGTTCTTCTTGCGATAGCCCGCGATGGCTTCTTCGTTCACCTCCGGCACCACCAGGGGCACGTCCGGGTCCATCCGGAAGAACGAGGTGTTGTCGATCACGACGGCGCCCGCCGCCGCCGCCCGGGGCGCATGCACCTTGGAGACCGACGCACCCGCCGACGACAACACGATGTCGGTGCCGGCAAAATCGTAATCGGCCAGGTTCCGGACTTTCAGGATGCCCGTATCGCCGAACGATATTTCCTTGCCAACCGATCGTTCGGACGCGAGGGCGACCACCTCATCCGCCGGGAAAGCGCGTTCCGATAATATATTGAGCATTTCGCGCCCGACATTCCCCGTCGCGCCGATAACCGCAACCCGATAACCCATTTTAGTCGCTCCTTCTGTCTACCCGGCGGCACCGCCGCCCTGCGGGGCGCGTCGCCACAATTACGCATCCTTAAGGCCGCAAACAAAGCCGCGGAGGCCTGAAAGCGCGCTCCGCGGTCAAATTACGCATCGTAACCGCCGGCGCTGTCAGGCCGGCGGCATGCGCAGGCCCTATCCGCCCGGTTTAACGGGCGCCTGTATTTGGTCGGTTTTCGTAAGCATCTTCATCGTCCTGCACCGTCGCACGGCTGGGATTTTCCAGCGTGCGCCATTTCACAATCCGGACATTACGCCGATTTCAGCGTGGTTTGAAGCCAAAATTAGCCGGTCGGCACCGCCGGTTGCGGAAATTTGAGATCCTCCCAATCGACGCTCTTGAGGTCGTCCCCCGCCCCTTCCATGCAGTCATGGGTCACGGGCTCCGGGTCGGCCGCCGCCAGCCCACCGGCCTGGAGCAGCAGGAGCATCGCCGCCGTACAGATAACCATCGCACCTCGCATCGCGCGCCTCCCTGTTCGAATGCCGCCCGTCGCCGTCAGGCGTTCTGCTTGTCCAGTTCCTGGAGTAGAGCTTCCATCATCCCCTGGGTCGTAACCTTCGTCATGCCGGGCGCCATGATATCAGCGGTCCGGGTGCCGCCGGACAAGACCGATTGCACCGCGGTTTCGATGAGGTCCGCTTCCTCGCCCATCGCGAAGGAATAGCGCAGCAGCATCGAGAAGCTGAGAACCGCGGCGAGCGGATTGGCGATATTCTGCCCGGCGATGTCGGGCGCGCTGCCGTGCACCGGCTCGTACAACGCCATCCGGCGGCCCGTCGCGTCCGGCGCGCCGAGCGACGCGGACGGTAGCATGCCCAGCGACCCGGTGAGCATCGACGCGCAATCCGACAGCATGTCGCCGAAAAGATTATCCGTGACGATCACGTCGAACTGGTTCGGATTGCGCACCAGCTGCATGCCGCAATTGTCCGCATACATGTGCTCGAGCGCGACATCGCTGTATTTATCGGCGTGCAGTTGGGTAACCACGTCGCGCCACAACACGCCCGAGGCCATCACGTTTTCCTTGTCGACGGAGTGGAGCTTGTTGCTCCGTTCACGCGCCAGTTCGAACGCGACTTCGGCGACCCGCCGGATTTCGGTTTCCGTGTAGACTTGCGTATCGACCGCCCTGCGCGTCCCGTCGGGCAGCGTCTCGATGCCGCGCGGCTCGCCGAAATAGATGCCCGACGTCAGCTCGCGGACGATCATCACGTCGAGGCCCTTGATCACCTCCGGCTTTAACGACGACGAATCGAGCAGCGCGTCGAACGTGATCGCCGGGCGCAGGTTGGCGAACAAATCCATTTCCTTGCGAATCCGCAGCAGGCCGGCTTCCGGCCGCTTGTCGCGCGGCAGGCCGTCGTATTTCGGACCGCCGACGGCGCCGAGCAGGACCGCGTCCGCATCTTTGGCCGCCGCCAGCGTCTCGTCGGTCAGCGGCGTGCCGTATTCATCGACCGACGCGCCGCCGATCGGCCGCTCATCGATATCGAACCGCACCGCCCGGCGCTGCTCCATCCATTGGATGACGCGCTGGGTCTGGTCCATGATTTCCGGACCCACATAGTCGCCCGGCAATATCAGAAGTTTCTTGTTCGCCGCCATTATCGCCTCTCGGTTCTTCTTGATTGTTGTCGCGCCGGGCCGCGGAACCGATGGGACTTCCCGCGGCGCCGTGCGTTACTCCGATATCTCGCGGATATCGACGAAATGCCCGGCGACCGCCGCCGCCGCCGCCATGGCCGGGCTGACCAGATGGGTGCGCCCGCCGCGTCCCTGCCGGCCTTCGAAATTGCGGTTGGAGGTCGAGGCGCAGCGTTCGCCCGGCTCGATCCGGTCGTCGTTCATGCCGACGCACATGGAACACCCCGGCTCGCGCCACTCGAAACCCGCCTCAAGGAAAATCCGGTCGAGCCCCTCCGACTCCGCCGCCGCCTTCACCGGTCCGGAGCCGGGCACCACGATCGCCTGAACCCCGTCGGCAACGCGCCGGCCCTCGGCGAACACGGCTGCCGCGCGCAAATCCTCGATCCGGCTGTTGGTGCACGACCCGATAAAGACGCGGTCGACGCCAATCTCCGTCATCGGCGTTCCCGCGGCGAGCCCGATATAGTCGAGCGACCGCTGCATCGATTGCCGGCGCTCGGCGCTGTCCGCTTTCGCGGGATCCGGAACCTGCCCGGTCACCGGCACCACATCTTCCGGGCTCGTGCCCCAGGTCACTTGCGGCTGAATATCGGCCGCATCGATCCGGACATCCTTGTCGAAGACCGCGCCCTCATCGGTCGGCAAGGTGCGCCAATAGGCCAGCGCGGCATCCCAATCGTCGCCCTGCGGCGCGCGCGGACGGCCTTTCAGATAGGCGTAGGTGGTCTCGTCCGGCGCGATCATGCCGGCGCGCGCGCCCGCCTCGATGGTCATGTTGCAGACCGTCATGCGGCCTTCCATCGAAAGATCGCGGATCGCCTGGCCGGCGTATTCGATGGCGTGTCCCGTGCCGCCCGCCGTGCCGATCCGGCCGATGACGGTCAGGATCAGGTCTTTCGCCGTGCAGCCCGCCGGCATCGGACCGTCGATCAACACCCGCATGGTGCGCATCGGCTGTTGCACCAGCGTCTGGGTCGCCAATACGTGTTCGACCTCGGACGTGCCGATGCCGAAAGCCAGCGTCCCGAACGCGCCATGCGTCGCGGTGTGGCTATCGCCGCAGACCAGCGTCGTGCCCGGCAGGGTGAAGCCCTGTTCAGGACCGACGATATGGCCGATGCCCTGGCGCGCATCGAGCAAATCGTACAGTTCGATCCCGAACGCCCGGCAATTCTGCACCATCGTCTCGAGCATGCGCCGTGCATCGGGGTCGGCGATTTCTGCGTCGCGATTGCGCGTCGGCACGACGTGATCGATTACCGCCATCGTCGCATCGATGCGCCGAACCGGCAGCCCGGCCAGCCGCATGGATTCGAAAGCCTGCGGCGTCGAGCCTTCGTGGATCAAATGGCGGTCGATATAGAGTCGGCTCGTGCCGTCCGGCTCGGGCGCATGCACGAGATGGCTCTGCCAAATTTTTTCATAGAGCGTGCGGGGGTGCGCCATCGCCTTATTTCGCCAATTCGCGCACATCGGCGAGCCGCCCGGCGATCGCCGCGGCAGCCGCCATCGCGGGGCTTACCAGATGGGTGCGTGCATCGCGGCCCTGCCGGCCCTCGAAGTTGCGGTTCGAGGTCGACGCGCAGCGCTTGCCCGGGGCCACCCGGTCGGGATTCATGCCGAGGCACATCGAGCATCCGGATTCGCGCCACTCGAAACCCGCTTCCAGGAAAATCTTATCCAGGCCTTCCTCTTCCGCCTGCTGCTTGATCAGGCTCGACCCCGGCGAGACCATGGCCTCGACGCCGGCCGCCACTTTCCGGCCCTTGACGATGTCCGCGGCCGCGCGAAGGTCTTCCATCCGGCTGTTCGTGCACGATCCGATGAACACGTTGTCGATGGGAATTTCCGTCATCGGCGTGCCGGGCGTCAGCCCCATATAGTCGAGCGCGCGGCGGATCGCCGACTGCTTGTCTTCGGTATCGCCGTCGGAAGGATCGGGCACCTTGCCGGTGATCGGCACCACGTCTTCCGGGCTGGTGCCCCAGGTGACCTGCGGCGCGATCTCGCTGACGTCGATCACCACTTCCTTGTCATAGGTCGCGCCGTCATCGGACGAGAGGGTCCGCCAATGGGCGACCGCCGCGTCCCATTCCGCGCCCGCCGGCGCCATCGGCCGGCCCTTGAGGTACGCGAATGTTTTTTCATCGGGCGCGATCAGCCCGGCGCGCGCGCCCGCTTCGATGGTCATATTGCTGACCGTCATCCGGCCTTCCATGGACAGCTCGCGAATGGCGCGGCCGCAATATTCGATGATATGGCCGGTGCCGCCGGCGGTTCCCAGCTTGCCGATGATCGCCAGGATCAAATCCTTGCCCGTGCAGCCGAGCGGCAACGGGTCGTCCACCAGCACGCGCATACTCTTCAGGTTCGGCGCCCGCAACGTCTGGGTCGCCAGCACATGTTCGACCTCCGAAGTTCCGATGCCGAAGGCGAGCGCGCCGAACGCACCGTGCGTCGCGGTATGGCTGTCGCAGCACACCAGCGTCGTGCCCGGCAGGGTGAAGCCCTGTTCCGGCCCGATGACGTGGACGATTCCCTGCCGCGGGTCGAGCATGTCGAAGATCGGCACGCCGAATTCTTCGCAATTGCGGCTCAGCGTTTCCACCTGAAGCCGGGATTCGGCGTCTTCGATGCCTTTGCTCCGGTCCGTGGTGGGAACGTTGTGATCGGCCACCGCGAGGGTCACGTTCGGACGCCGCACCGTGCGCCCGGTCATCCGCAAGCCCTCGAAGGCCTGCGGCGAGAGCACCTCATGGATCAGATGCCGGTCGATATATAGGATATTGACCCCGTCATCGAGCTCCGCGACGAGATGGCTATCCCAAATTTTCTGGAATAGCGTCCGTGGATTTGCCATGGCGCGCGCCTCCCCGCCGGCCTAGCGGTAGAGCCAGGGTTGCTGCTGGCGCTGTTTTTCCTCGAAGGCGTCGATCATTTCCGCCTTCTGCATGGTGAGACCGATATCGTCGAGCCCGTTCAACAGGCAATCGCGCCGGAACTCATCGATCTTGAATTTTATCTTCGCGCCATTCGGCCGGGTAATCTCCTGGCTTTCGAGATCGACGGTCAGCTCCGGATTTTCCTTGTCGGCGGCGTCGGCCATCAACGCCTCCAACTCATCCTTCGACACGGTGACCGGCAGGATGCCGTTCTTGAAACAGTTGTTGTAGAAAATATCCGCAAAGCTGGTCGAGATGACGCAGCGAACGCCGAAATCGAGCAGCGCCCAGGGCGCGTGCTCGCGCGACGAGCCGCAGCCGAAATTGTCGCCGGCAACGATGATCTGCGCGTCGCGGTAGGGTTCCTGATTCAGCACGAATTCCGGCTTCTCGCTGCCGTCAGTATTGAATCGCAATTCCTCGAACACGACCTTGCCAAGCCCGGTCCGCTTGATCGTGCGCAAATGCAGCTTCGGAATGATCTGATCGGTATCGATGTTGATCATGTTCATCGGCGCCGCGATGCCGGTCAGCTTGGTAAATTTTTCCATTCGAACGCTCCCTTCTCGAAATTCTTATTTCCGGCGCGCGCGCAGCGCCCACATCATGGCCGGCAGAGGCGCCTCGTTGCCAAATGCGCCCGCGGCGGCATCCGCCGAGTCCGTGTCAAAGTCGGACGGCACCTCGACGACCCAACCGCCGCGCCGCAAATCCCGGCCGAACAGCCGGTCGACGCCGGTGAGCGGCGCCTTCCGCGCGGTAGCGCCGCCTCCGTCTCCGTCTCCATTGTCCCACTGGCTCACTTCAACAACTCCCGCACATCGGTCAGCCGGCCGGTCACCGCGGCGGCCGCCGCCATGGCCGGGCTGACCAGATGGGTCCGCCCGTCACGGCCCTGGCGTCCGACGAAATTCCGGTTGGTCGTCGACGCGCAGCGCTCGCCCGGATCGAGTCGGTCGGTGTTCATCGCGAGGCACATGGAGCAACCCGGCTCCCGCCATTCGAAACCCGCCGCGATCAGGATCTCGGCGATGCCCTCGTCTTCCGCCTGTTGTTTCACGAGGCCGGACCCGGGCACGATCATGGCGCGCACGCCATCCGCGACCTTGCGCCCCTTCGCGACCTTGGCGACATCGCGCAAATCCTCGATCCGGCCATTGGTGCACGACCCGACGAACACCCGATCGACCGCAATTTCGGAGATCGGCGATCCGGGGGCAAGCCCCATATAGTCCAGCGCCTGCTGCATCGCCGCGCGCTTTTCGGCATTCGCCGCGTCTTTCGGGTCCGGCACGACGCCGGTAATCGCGACCACGTCTTCCGGGCTGGTGCCCCAGGTGGTCTGGGGCACGATTTCGGAAACGTCGAGCGTAATTTCGCTGTCATAGCGCGCACCCGGATCGGTGGGCAGCGTCTTCCAATACGCCACCGCCGCGTCCCAGGCCTCGCCTTTCGGCGCCATCGGCCGGTCCTGGAGATAGGCGAAGGTTTTTTCGTCCGGCGCGATCAGGCCGGCGCGCGCGCCCGCCTCGATGGTCATGTTGCTGACGGTCATACGCCCTTCCATCGAGAGCGCTTCGATCGCCGGACCGGCGTATTCGACCACGTGCCCGGTGCCGCCGGCGGTGCCGAGCTTGCCGATCACCGCAAGGATCAGATCCTTGGCGGTGCAACCAAAGGGCAAGTCCCCGCTGACCGTTATCCGCATGCTCTTGGCCGGCGCCTGGATCAGGGTTTGGGTCGCCAGGACATGTTCGACCTCCGACGTGCCGATCCCGAAGGCCAGCGCGCCGAAGGCACCATGGGTCGCGGTATGGCTGTCGCCGCAGACCAGCGTCGTTCCCGGCAGGGTGAAGCCCTGTTCGGGTCCGATGATATGAACGATGCCGTTGCGCGGATCCTCGACCTGAAACAGTTCGACCCCGAACTCGGCGCAGTTGTTGCGCAAGGTTTCGATCTGCAGGATGGAATCCTCCGGAATTCCCTCGCTCCGATCGGTCGCGATATTGTGGTCGATGACCGCGAGCGTCGCGTCCGGCCGGCGCACCGCGCGGCCGGCCTGCCGCAACCCTTCATAGGGCTGCGGTGTCGTCACCTCATGGGTCAGGTGCCGGTCGATATAGAGCAGGCAGGTTCCATTGTCCTGCACATCGACCAGATGACTGTCCCAGATCTTTTCAAACAAAGTGCGCGGTTTTGCCATCGCGCTTCTCCATGCTCCCGTGTCCGCCGATTGGCGGTGGCTATTTCCCCGTCTCCGGCGTTTCCGGCGCCTCTGGCGTCGCCGTCTCCGCTATCGCCGCCTTGTTGGCCCGATCCGTCGCCTCGTCCTGCGCCCGGCGCTGGCCGGTGTCCTCGGCGATACGGGCCGACTTGCCGCGGCGGCCCCGCAGGTAATACAGCTTGGCGCGGCGGACCGATCCGCGGCGCACGACCTCGATCGAATCGATCCGCGGACTGTACAACGGGAATACCCGTTCCACGCCTTCGCCGTAGCTGATTTTCCGCACCGTGAACGAACTGTTCAAGCCGGAATTTCTGCGGCCGATGCAAACGCCCTCGAAGGCCTGAATTCGTTCGCGCGTGCCTTCGATGACCCGTACGTTAACCCGGAGGGAATCGCCCGGACGGAAGGTTGGCACCTGCCGCTGCGCCGAGATTTTCTCAAGCTGGTCTTGTTCGATCTTCTGAATGATATTCATGTCTTCATCCTCACTCGCTAAATCTGTGCGCTATGACGCGACCAAAGGTCTGGCCGACGCTCTTGCGTAATTCTCTCGGCTTGCGCGCGCCGCCAGGCGCGGATCTTCTCGTGGTGGCCCGAGACCAACACCTCGGGCACGCAGCGGCCCTGCCACTCGGCGGGCCGCGTGTAATGGGGATACTCCAGCAGGCCGGATTCGAAACTTTCCTCGTCAAGCGACACCGCATCGCCCATGACGCCCGGCAAAAGCCGGACACAGGCATCGACCAGCGCAAGCGCCGCGGGCTCGCCGCCCGACAGCACGAAATCGCCGAGGCTGACCTCGACCATCGCCCGCGCCTCGATCACCCGTTCGTCGACGCCCTCGTACCGACCGCACAGAATGGTCAAGCCGGGCTGGCGCGCGAATTCCTGCACCGCAGCCTGATCGAGCGGACGTCCGCGCGGCGTCAGATAGATGACCGGCCCCGCCTGATCCTCGACCGACGCCAGCGCCCGGTCGATCACATCCGGGCGCATCACCATGCCCGGTCCGCCGCCGAACGGCGTATCGTCGACCGTACCGTGTCGATCCGTCGCAAAATCGCGGATATCGACCGCCTCCAGCGACCACAAATTCTGTTCCAACGCCTTGCCGGCGAGCGACAGGCCGAGCGGTCCCGGAAACATCTCGGGAAACAGTGTGAGAATTCGGGCGTTCCAGCTCATCCCTCGGACTCCGACTCGTCCGCTTCGCCGTCCGGGCGTACCAGGATTTCCGGCGGCGGCACGACGACGACGCTGCCCGCTTCGAGATCGATCACCGGAACGACCGCGCGGGTAAAGGGATACAGTTCCACCCGGCCGCCCGTGACCGCGATTTCGATCAGGTCGCCGGCGCCAAAATTCTGCATCGCGCGTACCGACCCGATTTCGTTTCCCGCCGCATCGATCGCCTTCAATCCGATCAGGTCGGCGTAGTAGAATTCTTCTTCCTCGGGCGGCGGCAAGCGGTCCCGGTCGACATACAGCTCGACGCCGCGCAGCGCTTCCGCCGCGTTGCGATCGGTTACGCCGTCGATGCGGGCGAGCATCTGGCCGCGCGCAGCGCCGGTCCGCTGGAGACGGAATTGCCGGACGCCGGTCCCGTCGGTAACCGGCCCGTAGGCCAACACGCCGTCCGGCTCCTCGGTAAAGCTCTTCACACGCACCTGACCCCGCACCCCGTGGGCGCCGGTAATCACCGCGATACAGACCTTACGTTCCGTAGGATCCGCCATTTCCGCCTGCTCTTGCACACTTCAAATCCCGATTAGGGCCGGTCAGCCGTCCTTCTTTTCCTCATCGGTCGGCTTCTCTTCTTCCGCCGGAGCCTCGGCAGCGGCTTCTTCCGCCGGTGCGTCCTCGGCCGGCGCTGCTTCCACGGCAACCTCTTCCGTTGCCGCGTCCTCTGCCGGCGCTTCGGCGACCGCGGCCTCCTCGGCCGGCGCCTCTTCCGCGACAGGCTCCTCGACCACCGCCGCTGCCGCGGCTTCCGCTTCCTTGGCCGCTTCCGCCTTGGCCTTCATCTTCTCTTCGCGCTCGGCCATGCGTTCCAGCGTCTTCGGCTTCGGTTTGTCCTTCTTCGTCTGCTCGCGATAGGTCGGCATCGGAATGATTTCCGCCTTGCCGAGGAACCGCGCGACGCGATCGGACGGCCGCGCGCCGACCTTCAGCCAATGTTCGATGCGCTCGGTGACCAGGGTCACCCGGCTTGGATCCTCCCGTCCGAGCATCGGGTTATAGGTCCCGACCTTCTCGATGAACCGGCCATCCCGCGGCATCCGGGAGTCCGCCACCACAATCCGGTAAAACGGCCGTTTCTTGGCCCCGCCCCGCGCCAGTCGAATCTTCAAAGACATATCAATCAATTTCCCTTACTTGAGGTTCGGTTTCACATCCCGTCCGAACGCGCTTTCGGCGCACCGGAGCGGCGATGCGCCTTACATTCTCGGCGGCATCCCAGGCATGCCCGGCATCTGCGGCATTCCGCCCCGCATCATGCCTTTCTTGCCCATTTTGCCCATCTTCTTCATCATCTTGTTCATCATCTGGAACTGCTTCAGCAGCTTGTTGACGTCCTGTACCGACGTTCCCGAGCCCGCCGCGATCCGCCGTTTCCGGGAGGCCTGAATAACCTTCGGATGGGTACGCTCGCGGGGCGTCATCGACTGGATGATCGCTTCCTGGCGCTTGACCGCGTTCTCATCGATATTCGCCTGCGCCATTTGCGCCTTCGCCTTGGCCGCGCCGGGCAGCATTCCCATCACGCCCGAGAGCCCGCCCATCTTGCGCAACTGGCGGAGCTGTTCGGCGAGATCGTCCAGGTCCATCTGACCTTTCTTGAGCTTGGCCGCGAGCTTCTCCGCATCCTCGACCTCGACCAATTCGGCCACTTTCTCGACCAGGCTGACCACGTCGCCCATGCCGAGAATGCGTCCGGCGATCCGGTCCGGATGAAACTCTTCCAGGGCGTCGAGCTTTTCGCCGACACCGAGCAGCTTGATCGGACATCCGGTTACCGCGCGCATCGACAAGGCCGCGCCGCCCCGCGCGTCGCCGTCGACCCGGGTCAGCACAATGCCGGTGACGCCGACCCGCGCCTTGAAATTTTCCGCGACATTGACGGCGTCCTGGCCGGTCATCGCATCGGCCACAAGCAGCGTTTCCAGCGGCAGGGACACGTCGCGGACCGCCGCGACTTCGTCCATCAGCGCTTCGTCCACATGCAGCCGGCCGGCGGTATCCAGCATCACCACGTCGAACCCGCCGAGCCGCGCCGCCTGCATGGCGCGTTTGGCGATTTCGACCGGGCCTTGTCCCGCAACCACCGGCAGCGTCGCCACGTCCGCCTGTTCGCCCAGCACCTTGAGCTGTTCCTGCGCCGCGGGCCGGGCCACGTCGAGCGAGGCCATCAGGACCTTCTGATTTTCCCGCTGTTGCAGCCGGAGCGCGATTTTCGCCGTGGTCGTCGTCTTACCCGACCCTTGCAGGCCGACCATCAGAATGGCGCCCGGCGGTTCGGCCGGGATCAGGATCGACTCCCCCTCGCCGCCGAGGACTTCGACCAGCGTATCGTGCACGACCTTGACGACCATCTGGCCCGGCGTGACCGAGCGCAGGACTTCCTGGCCGATCGCCCGATCCTTTACCGTGGCGATGAAATCCTTGACCACCGGCAGCGCGACATCGGCTTCCAACAGCGCGATCCGCACTTCGCGCAGCGCCGTTTCGACATCATTCTCCTTGAGGGCGCCCCGTCGGGTCAGCCCCTCGAAAACCTTGCCGAGGCGATCGGTCAGCGTATCAAACATCTATGCTCCACTGTCCCTGCTTGCGAATCCGGGATAATCAACGCAGAACGCGCCAGTGCGCGAACCTCGCGGACTGGCGGTGGCCCCTCGGGACCGATTGACCATCCTCAATCTCAATGGACAGGCGGCTTTTACGCCTGTGCCCGGACCAAGTCAACCCGCCAGAAAGCCCGGCCAATCGCCGTAATTTCCTAGACTTGGCCGGCGTCGACGCCATATAAGGCGGGCAGCAAAAGGCGGCGGCGATGATCCCCTTCACGAAGATGCATGGACTGGGCAACGACTTTGTCGTGATCGACCGGCGCGCTGCGCCGGTGCCACTGGATTCCGCCCGGATTTGTGCGATTACCGACCGCCGGCGCGGCGTCGGCTGCGACCAGCTCGTGTTGATCGATCCGCCGGAGCAACCGGGCACCGCCGCCTATCTGCGTTTCCACAACGCCGACGGCAGCGAATCCGCGGCATGCGGCAATGGAACACGCTGTGTCGCGGCCGCGCTGATGGCGGAGGCTGGCGCGAAAAACATCGCGGTCCAGACCGCGGGCGGCGTACTGTCCGCCGAGGCGCGGGCGCATGGCCTCATCGCGGTCGACATGGGCGAGGCCCGCACTGGCTGGCGCGACATCCCGCTGGCCGCCGAGGCCGATACGCTCGCCCTGCCGATCAGCGAAGGGCCGTTGACCGATCCCATCGCGGTCAGCATGGGCAACCCGCATTGCGTCTTCTTTGTCGACGATGCGGGCGCGATCGATCTCGCCGCGCTCGGCCCTGAACTCGAGCATAATTCCTGGTTTCCCGAACGCACCAATGTGGAAGTCGCGACCGTCCTCGCGACCGACCGGATCCGGCTCCGGGTCTGGGAACGGGGCGCCGGCATCACCCAGGCCTGCGGCACCGGCGCCTGCGCCACCGCGGTGGCGGCGCGCCGCCGCGGCCTCGCCGGGGACAGGGTGACGGTGAGCCTCGACGGCGGCGATCTGACCATCGAGCTGCGCGCCGACGGCCATGTCGTGATGGTCGGCCCGGTCGCGACCAGTTTTACCGGCGAGATCGATCCGTGAGCGGCGCGCCCGAAATCATCACCTTCGGATGCCGGCTCAACGCCTATGAATCGGAGGTCATGCGCGGCCATGCGGAACGCTCCGGCCTGCGGGATGCGGTCATCGTCAATACCTGCGCCGTAACCGCGGAAGCGGAGCGCCAGGCGCGGCAGGCGATCCGCAAGGCGCGGCGCCGGCATCCGGACGCCAAAATCATCGTTACCGGTTGCGCTGCGCAAATCAACGCGGGCGCCTTCGCCGCCATGCCCGAAGTGGACCGGGTCATCGGCAACATTGAAAAAATGGAAGCCGCCAGTTTCGCGCCGGCCGCCGAGGAACGTGTGATCGTCGACGACATCATGGCGGTGCGCGAGACCGCCCATCACCTGATCGATGGATTTGCGGATCGCGCCCGCGCCTTCGTGCAGGTGCAGAACGGCTGCGATCACCGCTGCACCTTCTGCATTATCCCGTTCGGCCGCGGCAACAGCCGCTCGGTGCCGATGGGCGACATCGTCGCCCAGGTGCGCCGTCTTGTCGAAGCGGGCTGCGCCGAGATCGTGCTGTCCGGCGTCGACATCACCTCCTATGGCGGCGACCTGCCCGGCCGGCCGACGCTCGGGCAGATGGCGCGCCGGTTGCTGGCCCAGGTTCCGGAATTGCCGCGGCTACGCATCTCGTCGATCGACGCCGCCGAGATCGACAGCGACCTGGAGCGGCTGATCGCCGGGGAAGAACGGCTGATGCCGCATCTGCATCTGTCGCTGCAGGCCGGCGACGACATGATCCTGAAGCGCATGAAGCGGCGGCACACGCGGCGGAACGCCATCGACCTCTGCCGCACCGTGCAGCGCCTGCGGCCCGGCATCGCGCTCGGGGCCGACTTGATCGCGGGGTTCCCCACGGAAACCGAGGACATGTTCCAGCGCAGCCTGGATCTGGTCGAGGAGTGCGGCCTCGTCTGGCTGCACGTTTTCCCCTATTCGCCGCGGCCGGAGACGCCGGCGGCGCGCATGCCGCAAGTCGCCGTGGCGGAACGCCGCGCGCGCGCGGCGCGGCTTCGCGCGGCGGGCGACCGTGCGGCCGACCGCTTCCTGCAGACCCGCATCGGGGCAACGGCGCAGGTTCTCGTCGAACAGCGGGATCGCGGTCGCACCGAACATTACGCCCCGATCCGGCTGACCGCGCCGGCGACGGACGGGACGCTGGCCACGGTCCGGGTTACCGGACGGGATTCGGACGGGCTGCTCGGCGTGGCCGTGCCATGAGCGGCGGCTGGCTTTCCCGGCTGCGGGCCGGGCTGTCGAAATCCACCGATCGGCTGGTCGGCGGGATCGCCGCGGTCTTCGCCCGTGGGCGGCTCGACGCCGAGGCGTTGTCCAGCCTCGAAGATGTACTGATCACGGCCGATATCGGTCCGGCCACCGCCGCCCGCCTGGCCGGATCGCTCGGCGCGCGACGCTTCGAGCGCGACGTCACGGCCGAGGACATTCGCGCGGCGCTGGCCGAAGACATTGCGGAAATCCTCGAGCCGGTAGCCCAGCCTCTGACCATCGACCCGGCGCACCGCCCCCATGTCGTCCTGGTGATCGGTGTCAACGGTACGGGCAAGACCACGACGATCGGCAAGCTCGCCCATGCGCTGCGCCAGGACGGCAAAAAGGTCGTGCTGGCGGCGGGCGACACCTTTCGCGCGGCCGCGGTAGAACAATTGAAGATCTGGGGCGAACGGACGGGCAGCCCGGTCATTGCCGGCACTCATGGCGCCGATGCCGCCGGGCTCTGCTATGACGCGCTGGAGACCGCGCGCCGGGAGAATGCGGATGCGGTCCTGATCGATACGGCGGGCCGGCTGCACAACAAGGCCGATCTGATGGCCGAGCTCGAGAAAGTCGTCCGGGTGATCCGCAAGGTCGATCCCGGTGCGCCGCATGATTGCCTGCTGGTGCTCGATGCGACCACCGGCCAGAACGCGCTGGCCCAGGTCGAGACCTTTCGAAGCATGACGCCAGTCAACGGGCTCGTGGTGACCAAGCTCGACGGCTCCGCCAAGGGGGGCGTGCTGGTCGCCCTCGCCGAAAAATTCGCCCTCCCGGTACGCGCAATCGGGGTCGGCGAAGGCGTCGACGATCTGCGGCCCTTCGATGGACGGGCCTTCGCCCGCGGCCTGATGGGGCTGCCGGATTGATTGGTCCTAGACCATTTCTTGTCTAGATCGGCTCATATGAATTGGTCTATCTCTTGATTTTTACGCAAATACGTCGTCGTGAACCGTTTCGGTTCGCTCGGGATTTGCTCTAAACCACGATGTTGAGATAGGTCCCACGGCGCAACGGCTCCTTGGGCGGCCCGTCGCCGCCATCCCGTTGCAATAATTGGTCAAGCCGGGTCAGGGCCGCCGCATGGTCCGGCGAGTCCGCTCGGCGTGGCCGGGCCGGCGACCCGCCTGCACCGTCGGCTTCGGCAGGTTCTTGCCGCACCGGCCGCTTCGCCGCGGGCGCATTGCCCTGGACAATACCGCCGGGCGGCAGGTTTATGGGTCCACTTGCTACCATATGTTGTTTTCTAGCGGGCACAAACCCCAATATCAAGATAGTAAATGAGGCTGAAATCAATCCCGGCGGTTGCCAAATACCGATTGCCTGCCCGGTCGCTCCGTCAATGACGCGGCCGGCCGCATGCTTTGCGGACACGGGACGCCCTTGATATAACCCAGCGATGAAACCTTCCGGACCTCCATGGCTCAAACCCTTTGTGGATTACGGGCCTCTCGTCGCGTTTTTCGTCACATATCTGGCGAAGGATCTGTTTGCCGCCACGATCGCGCTCATGGCGACCACGGTGATCGCGGTGGCGCTCGCGCTGATCGTCGAACGGCGCATCCCGGTCATGCCGGTTGTCACCGCGGCAATCGTCATGGTTTTCGGCGGCTTGACCCTGTGGCTGCAGGACGAGCGCTTTATCAAGATGAAGCCGACCTTCGTGCAGGCCATCTTCGCGATCGTGCTGTTCGGCGGCCTGCTGTTTCAGCGGCCGTTGCTCAAACCGCTGTTGCAATCCGCCTGGAAGCTGGACGATCGCGGTTGGCACGTCCTGACATTGCGATTCGCCCTGTTCTTCGCCGGCATGGCGGTTTTGAACGAATTGGTCTGGCGCAACACCTCGACCGACATTTGGGTGAACTTCAAGATTTTCGGCATCCTAGTTCTGACGGTGATCTTCACGATCCTGCAGTTGCCGGTGCTCACCCGCCATCAACTGCCCGATCCCGCGCCCGAGGAAACCCCGCCGTCGGGCCCGTAATTGCCCGTCTCACCCGGCGGGTTGCCGAACGGGTTGAACGCCGCCGCGTCGCCGGCCTCCCGAAAATGCCGTAACGCCCAGGTCACCGACGGAAAGGCCAGATCGGACCACGGGATATTGTCCCAATCGAACATGTCGACCTCGAGGCTCTCCTCGCCCGGGGCATATTCCGGCGACCGGAGCGTCGCCCGATAGATCAACTGCACCTGACTGATCCGCGGCACGTTATAGACCGCCAACAGGGCATCGATCTCGATATCGATGCAGGCCTCCTCGCGCGCCTCGCGCTGCGCGCCGTCCGCGGCCGTTTCATTGAGTTCCAGGTATCCTGCAGGAATCGTCCAGAATCCGCGGCGCGGATTGATCGCGCGCTTACACAGCAGAAACTTGCCGTCCCATGTGACCACGGAACCGACGACGATTTTCGGGTTTTCGTAGTTGATGAAACCGCAATCCGGGCATACCTGGCGCAACCGGTTATCGCCTTCGGGAATTCGACTTACCCGAGGACCCGACGCCGGGCCTTGTCCATCCGTGGTGTCTGCCATGGCGACACTGTGTCCCGCCTCGCCGCCCGATTCAAGAGGGCCCGGGCATCGCACCGGCAATTTTTGGAATCGCGCCGCCGGGCAAAATGCCCGCGGCACGGGCCGGCATTACACCGTGATATCGACCAATTCGCCGCGCCCGTCCTGGGGCGGCGATTTTTGCTCGTCGGTCGACGAGCCAAGTGCCGGTTTGTCCGCCGCACCCGTAACCGCCTCGGCGGTCTGCTGACCGGCTTCGACGCTCCGGCCGGCGGCTTCCGTGGCGCCGACGCGGGCCTGCGGATCCTGCAGGCCGGTTTGCGACGCCTTGGCAAACGCCGGCGACGCCGTGATGGATGTAGCAATGTCCGTCATAATCCCTCCCATATCCCGTAACAACCATGAATTGTATGACGGTACGGTAAAGATGCGGTTAACGGGTATTCACCGGCGGCTCACGCGCCAGATCGAATTGTCGCCATCGGCCGCGATCAGCAAGCTGCCGTCCGCCGCGATCGCCAGCCCGACCGGACGGCCCCACACCCTGGCGCTGGTGCTGGCGCTGCCTTGGCGATCGATGCGGAACCCGGTCACGAAATTTTCGTACCAACCCAGCGGCCGGCCCTTCGCAAACGGCACCCGGACGACCTTGTAGCCGGTCGGCACGCCGGAATTCCAGGAGCCATGCAAGGCCACGAAGGCATCATCCTGCCAATCCTTGGGAAACTGTCCGCCGCGGGCAAAGACGAGGCCGAGCGGCGCCGAATGGGATTGAAACAAGACATCGGGCACCAGCGTCCGGCGCACCAGATCGGGCCGCTTTTCGGCAAAGCCGGGTTGCGGGTTCGGACCGCTATACGCATAGGGCCAGCCGTAGAAACCCCCTTCGCGCACGGCGGTCAGGAAGTCCGGGACCAGCCCATCGCCCATTCCGTCGCGCTCGTTCACCACCGTGTAGAGCAGCCCGGTGCCGGGGTGGAAGGCGATGCCGACCGGGTTGCGCAGACCCCGGGCGAATACCGCGCCGCCGCTGCCGTCGATGTTGAACCGTTTGACGGTCGCGCGCGGTTCCGGTTCCTCGTCGATATTGCCGGCGCTGCCGATTGCCGCGAAGATGTGCCGGCCGTCGGGGCTTAGGGCGATGTTGCGCGTCCAATGCCCGCCGCTTTCCCCGAAAGCGCCGGGCGGCGTCAGGCGCGTCGGCCGCCCCTGCGCCACGGTTTGGCCGGCCCGCCACGGATATCGCCAAATGCCCTCCAAATCCGCCACATAGAGATATGCGCCCCGCAACGCCAAACCGTGCGGCGCGTCGTGATTGGCGGCAAAGGTGAAGCGCTTGTCGGCACGGCCGTCGCGGGTCGAATCGACCAAGAGGGTCACCTTGCCGGCACGGGGCTCGGCGAGGAACACCTCCCCGCTCGGCGCCGTGGCCAGCCATCGGGCGTGGCTGAAACCTTCCGCAAATAGGGTAACGCGGTAGCCCTTCGGCGCCACGGGCCGCATTGCCGCGGTCCGGCGCACGCGGTCCGGACTGTTCGAGGCGCTGCGCGTGGCATAGGGCGCGGGCAGGTCTTGCGGACGCACTTCAAAGCGCTGCCCCGGCGACTCCGCATGGGCGGACCCCAGGCAGAGGGCGATCAGAGCGGCCGCGCCTGTCCACCCTGCCGGCCGGCGCGAACGCCGGTCACGCAGTGCGGAGCGCCGCCACACCCGGCAATTCCTTGCCTTCCAGCCATTCGAGAAAGGCGCCGCCCGCAGTTGAAACATACGAGAATTCCTCCACGACCTCCGCATGGCGCAGCGCGGCGACGGTATCTCCGCCACCCGCCACCGAGACCAGCCGCCCCGCCGCCGTCAGCGCCGCCGCCGCCTGGGCGACCTGTACCGTGCTGGCGTCGAAGGGCGGAAATTCAAAGGCGCCGAGCGGCCCGTTCCAAAGGAGCGTGTTGATGGATTCGAGCCGCGACGCCAAACCGCCGGCGCTTTCCGCGCCGATATCGAGGATCATCCGGCCGGGCGGCACCGCGCCGGTCGGCACGGTTTCCGAAGACGCACCCGCTTCGAGTTTCTCGGCGATCACCACATCCGTCGGGAGCACGATATCGCAGCCCACCGCATCGGCCTTCGCCATGATCTCGCGCGCGGTTTCGGCGAGATCGTGTTCACACAGGCTGGCGCCGACATCGGTGCCGAGCGCGTGCAGGAACGTGTTCGCCATGCCGCCGCCGATCACCAGCGCATCGACTTTTTCGATGAGATTGCCGAGCACCGCCAGCTTGGTCGACACTTTGGCGCCGCCGACAACCGCCATCACCGGCCGCTTCGGCGCGTCGAGAGCGGCTTGCAGCGCCTCCAGCTCCGCCTGCATGTTGCGGCCCGCAACCGCGGGCAGCAGGGCGGCAATCGCCGCGGTCGACGCGTGCGCCCGATGCGAAACCGAGAACCCGTCATTGACGTAGACATCGGCGAGCGCCGCCAAGGCCTGGGCAAACGCCGGATCGTTCGCTTCCTCGCCCGGATGAAATCGCAGGTTTTCCAGCAACGCGACGTCGCCATCGCCCATTGCCTCGACCACCGCCGCCGCTTCCGGACCGATGCAGTCCGGCGCAAAGGCGACCGGCGCGCCGTCCAGCGACAGGGACAGCGCATCCGCAACCGGCCGCAGAGACATATCGGGCACCGGCTTCCCCTTGGGCCTGCCGAAGTGCGATATCACGATGACCCGTGCGCCCTTGCCGGACAGTTCGCGGAGCGTCGGCACGAGACGGTCGATGCGTGTGGCATCGGTTATCCGGCCGTCCCGGATGGGCAGGTTCAAATCGCCGCGCACCAGAACCCGGCGGCCGGAAAAGTCGATATCGTCGAGCGTCTTGAACATGACATATATCCCGCTCGGGAGGTTTGATTTGGCTTCCACTACAGGATTAGCGCAATCCTCGCAATGACCCGCCGCCGGGTCTCGGTCCGCCGCTTCCGTGCAACCGATTCTCCGCACCGGTCCCGCTTGATGCGTTTATGAGCGTGTGGTTTTATCGATCCATGACCGCACACCAAGTCCGTGACGGGGAGGATATCGCCCATGTCACCGCACAAGACGGACTCGCGCGGGTCCGCCACATCGGTTGCGACTATATCCTTTTCGCCGAAACGGCGGCACCGGGTCGCAAGAATGACCTGGACAGCGGCGCCCGGCCGCGCCTTCTCGCACGCCCCGGTTTCAGGCGAACCGACATCAGGCCCGCATTCCGTTGCGGCGCGGAACTCTTCGCGGTGACGTCGTGAGATTGGCCGCCCTGTACGTGTCGGTGGCGGGCGCATTGGCCGCAATTTCCGGCATTTTGTTCTTGTTCAAGGACGAGCTTCGCCTGCAGATCGTCCGGGTCACGGTTTTTGAATGGATGGGAATTATCTTCCTGACAAATATCGTCTTTATCGTCACGATCGTGCTTGTCACACATTATGCGGAAAAGATGCGACGAAATGGCGACGACCGCGGGGACAGCTAACGCGGCCGCGCCTTCAACGCCCTTGACCTGCGCCGTTTGACCGCCAGATTTGATATTGCCATGCCCAGACCCATCGATCGACTGTCCTACGCCGTTTCGCAGAAGGTCCGTACCGCGTGGTTCGGCGGGCACTACGCGGTCGCGGCGCGCACCGCGCCGCCGATTGAAGCACCGTCCACGGGAGGTCACGCAGCGCCGTCCTGGCGCGTCATCGGCCGCGATCTGGATGCACTGTTTCAGCGGGATTGGGACAATATAGCAGCGGGAATCTACCGGCCGCCGCACGACATGTGGCCCAACCCTGCCGGTGTTGTGCGCCAATCGATCCGCTTCTTCAGGGATCTCGGCGCGGTCAACCGGCGTAAACGCGACGGCGTGGCCCAGGAAGTCTTCGCCCCGCCTCATCGCGGCCGCTATCCCCGGTACTATTTGCAAAATTTTCACTATCAGAGCGAAGGCTATTTGAGCCCGGAATCGGCCAAACTCTACGACTATCAGGTCGAAGTTCTGTTCAATGGCGGCGCCGACGCCATGCGCCGTCAACTGCTGGTGCCGATCCGCGACTATTTCTCCCATCGCCCCGTGCGCGCGACACGGCTGCTGGACGTCGCCTGCGGCACCGGCCGTTTTCTGACGTTCGTGAAGGACAATTATCCGCGACTGGCCGTTACCGGCGTCGATCTGAGCAGCCCCTATCTTGCACAGGCGGCACGGCATTTGCGGCATTGGTCGCGCGTGCGCCTTGCCGCCGGCAATGCGGAAGCGCTGCCGTTCGGAGACGGCGCATTCGACCTCGTGACCTGCATTTACCTGTTTCACGAACTGCCGCGCGCGGTCCGCCGGATCGTGGCCCGGGAATTGGCCCGCGTCGTGATGCCGGGCGGGTTGCTGCTCATGATGGATTCGATCCAGCGCGACGACCATCCGCCGTACAACCCGCTGCTCGACCGGTTTCCGCTGTCGATGCACGAGCCCTATTTTGCGGATTACGTCGCCGACGACCTCGACGGAATGTTCCGCGACAGCGGCTTCGAGGTCGTCTCCACCGAGCGTGTTTATTTTTCCCGCATGATGGTCCTGCGGCGGCGCTAGAGCGGCGTGCGCCCAATCGGGCGCACATAAGCTGCTCTATTTTTATAGAATCGATCAACCTGCCTTTAATTGATTCCAATTTAAGGCAGGTTGATCTAGCGTCGACGCCGCCGCATGAGGCCTTTTGTCTCGCCAAATCAACAGCGATCATCTAAAACCCGCGCGTCCAACTAGACTGCGGCAGCAAACGGCATTTGAGCCGCTGAGCATGCTATTTCGCTGGGAAACGGGATCGAGCCGACGGTAATGGGTAGCGTGACTTCCGACCGTGACGAACCGGCGCTATCGGTCGTCATTCCGGTCAAGGACGAAGCCGGCAACATCCAGCCCTTGCTCGATGAAATTGCCGCTGTCTTGAACGGCCGCACCGTATTCGAGGTGATTTGCGTCGACGATGGCAGCGCCGACGGCACGGACGACGAAATTCGCACCGCCCAAAGAAATCACCCCTGGTTGCGCCTGGTGCGGCATGAAAAGACCTGCGGCCAAAGCACGGCGACATGGACGGGTGTCCATGCTGCGCACGCCGCCTGGGTCGTTACGATGGACGGCGATGGACAAAACCCGCCCGCAGACATACCCCGACTGATCGAGGCGCGCGACACATCCGCCGAACCCAACCTGCGGATGGTGGCGGGCCAGCGGGAAAGGCGGTACGACAGCTGGCTCCGCCGCCTATCGTCCTGGACCGCAAACAGCGTTCGCGCGCGGCTGCTCCGGGATGGCATTCGTGATTCCGGCTGCGCCCTCAAACTTTTCCGCCGCGATGCCTTCCTGGCGCTTCCCTATTTCGACCACATGCACCGGTTTCTCCCCGCCCTCATCCAGCGCCACGGGGGCGCGGTCGTCACGGTGCCCGTCGGACATCGGGCGCGCCGCCAGGGCCAATCCAAATACGGTTTGCACAATCGGCTCTGGCCAGGAATTCTCGATCTCGCCGGGGTCCTATGGCTGAAACGGCGGACCAAACTGCCAATCATCGATGCGACGGAATGACCGATTTTCTCCGCCCCGGCACACGGCCGCCGGGCAAACCGGAGCGCGGCGAAATGCCTGATGCCGGCATCGACCGACAGGTAAACAAAACGACGGTCGACCGCGTGCTCGACTGGTGCGGCGACCGCGCCGCGACCGGCCGCAGCGTCGCCTATATTTGGGGCAGCGTGCTGTTCCTGGTCTGGCTGATGCGGTCCTTCCTCTTCCCCGCCGCCGGCCCGGACGAGGCGGACCAACTCGTCAACGCGCAGAGCTGGCAATGGGGCTATGGCGCCGGAACGCCACCCCTGTTCACTTGGCTGCTGATTGCCGCCCAGTCGGTGTTCGGCGTCACGATCGCTTCGGTGATTTTCGTGAAATCCGCGATTCTCGGCGCGGCGTATTTTTTCCTCTACACGGCCGCCCGGCATGTCTTGGCCGACGACCGGTACGCCGCTTTGGCAGCGCTGTCGCCGCTGGCGATCTACTACGCGGTTTGGGACGCTTCTTTTCAATACACCCATTCGCTGACATTGGTGTTCAGCATCTGCGCGACATTCTTTTGTTTGCTACGGCTCGAAGGCCGCCGCGACAGCTGGACGTACTTCTGGCTCGGCGCGGCCATCGGCGCCGGGTTGCTGTCGAAATACAATTACATTCTGTTTCTGGCGGCCGTGTTGACGGCGCTCAGCGTGGATGCGGCCTTTCGCAAGGCCCTGCTCGACCGGCGCATGGCCCTGACGGTGGCGGTCGCCGCAATCGTCGCCGTGCCGCACTACTATTGGCTGTGGCTGCACCGCGCCAATTTCATCAAACATGTCCAGGGCCGATTTCCGAACGGAACCCCGGACGGCACATCGTTTCTCGGACTGTTCGGGGCCTTCGACGCCTGCATGGCGGTACTCAATTTCCTGATGCCGCTGTTGGCGATTTACATTCTCCTGTTTCCCCGTGCCCTTCGGCGCGACGGCAGCCGCGCGGCCCCATCGGCGCGCCATCGAAAAATTCTCGGCTGGACACTGCTCATCATATTCGCGCTTACAATCGCAGGCGTCCTCCTCTTCGACGTTACCCGCGTCCGCAATCACTACATGTTCCTGCTGATTCTCTTCCCGATATATTTTCTCGCCCGTGCACAGGCGGCGGAGATCCCGGAGCGGGCGCTCAAGAAATTTTCCGCCGTGCTGTTGGCAATCGCCATCCTGGTGCCGGTGTGCGACGCCGCGAAATACGCGGTCGACCCACAGCGCAGCAGCAAGAGCTATTACAACATGCCGTACGAATCCTTCGCCCGGCAGCTCAAGGCGGCCGGCTTCGTGAAGGGAACGATTGTCGGCGATTGGCTGGGATACCCGATCGCCGGGAATTTGCGGCCGTATTCCCGGAATCTCGGGTGATCAACATGCTCGACTGGCATTTTGCGGTCAAACGGCCCAAGCGAAAGCGGCCGATCATCCCGCCGCGCGCCAAACCGACCGCCGGAAGCTGCCTCCTGGTCTGGACGCCGCAGCCCGACGGGGCACGCCGAAGAAAAATGCTGTCCAACACAAACAAACTCCTCGGCACGCAACTGTCGCGGAAGATCATGCCCGATCAGATCGCCGCCGAAATCGAGCCCGGCTCCGGCCGCCTGGCGCGGCTGGCCTATGTCCTGATCCCGGGCGGCGCGGGCGATTGCCGCTGATCAACAAAATCGCGGTATGATGACACCTTCGTGAGACGGACTGGACAGCGTCGGAGGCAATCAGTAATCGGAAATGACGGCCCGTTCCGGCGGCCTCGCGGCGGCGCCGGAAAAACTGGGGAGAGCGATCATACCAACGAGCATCTTCGCCTATATCTGGCGCTACAGTAAGCCGCAGCAAGTGTTGCTGGTCGTCGGCACGCTGATCTATCTGCCGATGCTCTACCTGTTCTTCGAGCTGCCGAAAATCATCATCAACGATGCGCTGAAACCGGATACCGGCGGATTTCCGAAAGAAGTCCTCGGCCTGTCCTTCGACCAGATCGAATTCCTGTTGCTGCTGTGCGCCGGCTTGCTGGTGCTGATGCTGCTGACTGCCGGCATTCGATATTACCTCAGCGTCTATAAGGGCGTGCTCGCCGAAGTCATGCTGCGGCGCTTGCGATACGATTTGTATACCCAGGTCCTGCGCTTTCCGCTCGACCATTTCAGCCGCGTCACCGCCGGCGAAATCGTGACCATGACGACCGCCGAGGTCGAGCCGCTCGGCCGCTACATGGGCGTCGCCGTGGCCAATCCCGTGCTGCAGGGCGGCACGCTGGTTACCGCACTGACGTTTTTGTTCGTGCAGGATCCGATCCTCGGATTGGCGGCGATCGCGCTGTTCCCGGTGCAAATCGTGTTGGTTCCCAAACTGCAGAAGCGGATGAATGACGAAAGTCGGAATCGTCTCCGCAACGTGCGCCTGTTCGCGGGGCATGTGTCGGAATCGGTTGCCGGAGTCCGGGAAATCCATTCGCACGATACCAGCTATTTCGAGCGCGCCCGCACGGCGCAACGGCTCGGCGTGTTGTTCCGAATACGGCGGAGGCTCTACAAGCTCGGCAACGGCATTATCTTTCTGAATACCTTTTTCACTCAACTCACCCCGGTCTTGTTCTATTCGATCGGCGGCTATCTGGTGATCATGGGCGACCTCAGCCTGGGCGCACTGGTCGCCGTCATCGCCGCCTACCGTGAAACCGTGCGGCCCTGGAACGAGTTGCTGGAAAATTATCAACAGCTCGAGGACAACCGGGTCAAGTACGACAATCTGATCGAAAACTTCCTGCCGGACGGTTTGCGCGACCTGCCGGAGACAGAGCGCGACGCGCCGGCCAAAACCGGAGCGGACGGACGGCTCGGCGGTCCGTTGAAAATCAACGACCTGAGCCTGCGCGACGGCGATACCCGCATCCTCGACGAGGTCTGCCTCGCCGCGGACCTGCCTGGGCGCGTGGCGATCCTGGGGCCGGCGGGATGCGGCAAGGGTGAGCTCGCGCACATTCTGTCCGGATTGCGCGATCCCAGCGGCGGCAACGTTCATTTCGGCGACACGCCGATCAGCGCGATCGACGAAACGACAATTGGCCGGTGCATCGGCTATGTCGACAGCAATAGCCACGTTTTTTCCGGCACCTGGCGTGAAAATTTGCTGTACGGACTAAAACACCAGCCCGTCGCTTCTGAACAGAAGACCGGTGCCGACGACCGCGAACGGGCGCTCTGGAGAAAAGAGGCGCTCGAGGCCGGAAATACGCCGGTCGACCCGGCGGCCGACTGGATCGACTATGAAAGTCTCGGGTTCGACGGCCCGGAGGATTTGACCGCGGAAGCGGTGCGTGTCGTCCGTTTGGTCGGCCTGGAAGACAGTTTGCTGACCCGTGCATTCCAGCAGCTCATCGACCCGCAACAAGACCCGGGGCTAGCGGATAAAATCCTCGACGCGCGGCGCCTGTTTCGCGACCGCCTCAACCGTTCGGAATTCGCCGATGCAGTCGAATTTTTCGACCCCGAACGCTACCCTGTCGGAAAACCTGTTGTTCGGGCGGCACACCGACCAAACCTTCGACGTGTATCATCTTGGCGATCAACCCTTCGTGCTCGATATCCTCCGCCGCGAAAACTTGCTCGACCGCCTGGTCGACATCGGCCGCAAGGCCGCGGCCGCGAATGTCGAAATGTTTCACGATCTGGATCCCGGCGACGAACGGCTCGAGCGGCGCAGCCTGATCCCGCACGACGAAATGTCGGAATTCGAGAGGCTGCTGCGGCGCATCGAACGAACCGGCGTTGAGACGCTGTCGCCACAGGACCGCTGCAGGCTCCTCTCGCTCGCCTTCATGTTGGCCCCGGCGCATCAACGGCTGGGACTGCTCGACGATGACATCCAGGCAGATGTGATACGCGCGCGCCATAGCGTGCAGAATGACCTGCCGGACGGTTTGCGTGAGAAAGTCGAATTTTTCGGCGAGGACACGGTCTCCGCCGGGATCACGGTGCAGTGCAATGTGATGTATGGACGGCTGTCCAAGACCCAGCGCCGCGCCGAGGTTGGCGCCCTGATGCGGGAGGTGATCGACGAGGTCGGCATTCGCGACGATCTGCTGTCACTCGGGCTGAACGCGAATGTCGGCTCGGGCGGATCCCGCCTGTCGCAGGAACAGCGGCAGAAACTCGCGCTTGCACGGTGCCTGGTCAAGCGCCCGGACATCCTGATCGTCAACGAAGCGATCAATGCGCTCGATGGCGAGGAACAGGCCAAAATTCTCGAACGCATCGTCGAAGACTGCGCGCACTGCTCGCTGATCTGGATCGATCGCGAGCAGTGCAGGCGCGACTGTTTCGACACGGTCGCCATCATGCGGGCCGGCAAGATCGTCGACGTGCAGGACGGCGCCGCGGCACCCGCAGCGGACGCCGAGGCAGCGGTGCCGGAAGACAGCCTGACCGAGGAAATGCGCGTTCTGCTCGATATCCCGATGCTGCAAGGCCTCGATCCGTCGACCGTGAAACTCCTCGCCTATGCCGCCGACCGCCAGGAATTCGCCGTCGGCGAAACCGTTTTTCGCGAGGGCGATACCGGCGACTCCGCCGCTTTCGTGCTGCGCGGCGCGGCCGAGGCGTGTGTCGGCGGCGACGAGGACGGCGGCGGCCGGCGCATGCTCGGCGATATCGGTCCCGGCGGCGTGATCGGCGAAATAACCCTGCTGCTCGACAGCCCGCGCGCCGCCACGGTGACCGCGACCGAGCCGCTTTCCGTGCTGATGCTGTCGCGCGACCTGTTTCTAGATCTGGTCCGCAAGGATCAGAAACTCGGCCTCTCGGTGATGCGCGATCTCGCCCAGCGGCTGAGCGACCTCACCAAACGCATCGACGCGGAACCGTCCGGCTGAGGACACCGGCAGAAGGAGAGCGACCATGGCCGACCAAGCGACTGCACCGCAAGCGAACGAACCGGCGGTTCAGGCCGCAAAGCGCGGCGGCCGCGCCCTCGCGCTCGACGCGCTGAAGGGGCTGATCATGATCGTCATGGCGATCGATCATACCCGCAGCTTCCTGATGCAATACGACGGCACCAAGGAGATCTGGTCCGCCGACGCGATCTACAATCCGCAAGTGTGGGATTTCGTCTCGCGCTATTCGTCGCACGTCGCCGCGCCCGGTTTCTTCTTCATGATGGGCATGGGCATGGTGCTGATGGTCGAATCGCGCAAGAAGGTCGGATGGGACGAGCATCAGGTCTTCGTCAGCTTCCTGAAGCGCGGCGCGATCCTGATCCTGCTGCAGTTCACGCTGGAGAACCTCGCCTGGTTCGAGCGTTCGCACAATCCGCTGCACTTCCTGTCGACCGGCGTGCTGTCGACGCTCGGCGCCTGCATGATCCTGGCCGGGTTCATGATGCGCTTCCGCCCGATGGTCGTGGCCGCGATCAGCGTCGCCTGCCTCGGAGTCACGACTGCCGTGATCCACTCATTGCAACCGGCCGATGCCAAGGATTTGTCGCTGGTCACCGCGCTGCTGCTGGTCGCCGGGCGCGCCGGCGTGGTCAAGGTCAACTATCCGATCGTGCCCTGGCTCGGCGTGACCGCGCTCGGCATGCTCTATGGCTGGCACTGGCTGAAGGACCGCGGCCGCGCCTATCAGCACGCGCTCTATTTCGGCATCGTCCTGATCGCTGCCTTCTGTCTCATGCGCGCCTTCGACGGGTTCTGGAACTACCGCCCGCCGGTCGACGCCACCGTCCAGGCCTTCCTGCAGGCGACCAAATACCCGCCCAGCCTGTCCTGGCTATCGCTGATGGTCGGCGCGAATTTCCTCATTCTCTGGCTGTTCTGGAAGGGCGAGGCGCTGGTCGACCGATTCGGCCAGGTGCTGCTCGCCTATGGCCGCTCGGCGCTGTTCTTCTACATCGTGCATCTGCACATCTACGGCGTCATGAGCCTGTTCTTCTTCAACCGGCACGAAACGATCCTCAGCATGGCCGGCGTGCTGTGGCTGGTCGGGCTGGCGATGCTGTGGCCGATCTGCGCCTGGTACGGAAACTTCAAATCGCGCCAGGACCCGGATTCGATCTGGCGCCTGTTGTAGGGCCGCTGCCAACTCGGGAGCCAAATCAGGACATCAATTAACGATTGAGTAAGCCGCACAATCGATGATCGCAGCTGGTTTCACGACACCACACCGGTTGGCGATTTTCGACAAATGTATTGGTTGCGCCTCCTTCTTCTTCGATTTAGTGAAAAACGCATGCTCCATAAAATGGAGATCGCGGTTTGGCGCATCATGCCGGCGGAAGAAAGAGAACTCGCTTTCAAAAGGCTCGGATTGAGCCTCGCGTTAATCCAACGTTACACGCCGGTAAAATTCAACGCATTGATAAAGGACATAAATAATATCCTGGTAGCTGGAGACAGCACTTTCCTAGGCTGTTATGTCCCACGGCTCAGTACGGTGGAATTGTATCATGACTATGTATTGGATCGACGGACCACTCCAGAAGAGCTTGCGTCGACGCTAGTGCACGAAGCCTAACATGCCCGACTCTGGCGCTTAGGATTCGGCTACGACGAATCGATACGGACCCGAATCGAAAGACTCTGTTTCAAAGCCCAAAAAATATTCGCCGAACGACTTCCAAATGGGCACCAAATTGTATCCGATGCCGAAGCCTGGATTGAAGCGGACATCGACGCGATCTTTTCGAACGATGGTCGCCGCAAAAAATATGGCATCATGCTAAGTGAATTAGGTTGTCCAGAATGGTTCATAAATTTCTTGGTGCGTAGAAGTCAGCTTCGTGAATCGAAGCAGTCCAGACAAACCCAACAAACATAACTCGACGCTATTCCGCCCCTCACACCGCCGGCGCCGACACCACGATGAAGCCCCGTGTCTTGCCGGAATCGCTGTCCATCGTGTTCATCGCGCGGAACAGATCCTCGGCCGGGACCCAGACCGGCGGGAATTTGTAGCGCGCCACGTCCAAAATCAGAAAACTGTCGGTCGCTTCGTCGTAGGCGCCGAGCGGCGAGAAATGCGCGCCCGGCGGCTGGCCGACATAGTTGCGGTGGTAGTTGATCGCGATGAAATTGTTCTTCTCGGCCATGTTGCGCTTGGCGATGCGGCGGAACTCCGCCGCCGAGCTGTCGGCCGCATGATAATGCCTGGTTTTCGCGCCGTGCACCGCCATGACCTTAGCCGCCTGCTCCAGGGTCTGGCCGATGCGGAGCGTGGTCGGCCGGTCGACGATCGCCTCGACCCGGTCGTTGAAATAATTCGCCTGGGTGAAGAAGGCGTAGGGCTTGTATTTCGGATCGACCGGCCGCTCGATCGGCAGAGCATTGAGGATCGACACGCCGGTTGCCACCGAGCACAGGGTCTGGCGCTCCTGCGTCGTGAAGGTCGCCATCAGCGAGTTGTAATCGACCCGGTGGGCGCTGCGGTTAATCCGCTTGCGTCCCTCCTCCGACGTCAGGAGCACGTAGGACCCGGTGATCGTGGCCGGCTTCTTCGGCGCGGCCGCGGTGCTGACGCAACCGGCCAGCACCAACGCCAGGGCCGGCGCCATCAAGAAGCCGAGAATACGGGATCGTTTGGTCATGGTGCTCGTCATCGCGCGCCTCCAGGATCCGCGCGGCCCTTGCGCCGCCCGAGTTTCTTTCGTCTATTTGACCAGACGGGCAGACCGGCGCAAGCCGAAACTGCCTCGCACGGAATCAAATCTGCGTGGCGACCGGGCACCGGAAGGGCGAGGAAACACATGGCGAAACCCCCGAAACACGGCTTTGCGAAAGGCCTTACCAACTATGGCGATGCGGATTTTTCGCTTTATCTGCGGCGCTCCTTCGCCAAGTCGATGGGCTATTCCAGCGAGATGCTGTCCCGCCCGGTGGTCGGCATCGCGCACAGCGCCAGCGGCTTCAACAACTGCCACCGCCATTTTCCCGAGCTGATCGCGGCGGTGAAGCGCGGCGTGCTGGCGGCCGGCGGCTTGCCGATCGATTTTCCGACGATCTCGCTGGGCGAGGTCTACCTCAACCCCACAAGCATGATGTACCGCAATTTGATGTCGATGGATGTGGAGGAAATGGTCTCCGCCCAGCCGATGGATTCGGTCGTGCTGATCGGCGGCTGCGACAAGACCCTGCCGGCGCAATTGATGGGCGCGGCTTCCGCCAATATCCCGGCGATCAACCTGGTCGCGGGGCCGATGATGACCGGCTCCTACCGGGGCGAGCGGCTCGGCGCGTGCACCGATTGCCGGCGCTTCTGGGCGAAATACCGCGCGGGCGAAATCGACGCCGCCGAGATCAAGGAGGTCGAGGACCGGCTGGCGACGACCGCCGGCACCTGCGCGGTGATGGGCACGGCAAGCACCATGGCCTGCATCGCCGAGACGCTCGGCATGATCCTGCCGGGCACGGCGGCGATTCCGGCGGTGCATGCGGACCGGCTACGCGCGGGCGAGGCGTCCGGCATGCGCGCGGTGGCGATGGCGCGCGAAGGCCTGACGCCGGACCAGATCATCACGAAATATTCGGTGGAGAACGCGCTCCGGGTGTTGCTGGCGATCGGCGGATCGACCAACGCGATCATCCACCTAACCGCGGTCGCCGGGCGGCGCGGCATCGACATTTCCCTGAAACGTCTGAACGAGCTGAGCGACACCACGCCGGTGCTGGTCGACCTGAAACCGACCGGCCCCTACTATATGGAGGATCTGTACGCCGCCGGCGGGCTCGGCCCGGTGCTGCGCGAAATCCGGGACAGGCTGCATCTCGACTGCCTCACCGTGTCCGGCGAGACGCTGGGCGAGCGGCTGGAGGGCGAGACCGGCTATGTCGACCATTCGGTGATCCACAAATTCGACGACCCGGTCTATCCGCAAGGCGGGCTGGTCGCCTTGTTCGGATCGCTCGCACCAGGCGGGGCCATCCTGAAACGGTCGGCGGCGGACGAATCCCTGTTCGAACTGGAGGGCCGCGCCGTTGTCTTCAGCTCGCTGGAAGACCTCGCCGCACGGATCGACGATCCGGATATGGACATCGGCGCCGAGGATTTCATGGTGCTGCAGAACGCCGGGCCGAAGAGCAAGAGCGGCATGCCCGAAGCGGGCTACCTGCCGATCCCCGGCAAGCTCGCCAAGGCGGGCGTCAAGGACATGGTGCGGCTGTCCGACGCGCGGATGAGCGGCACCGCCTATGGCACGATCATCCTGCACATCACGCCGGAAGCGGCGGTCGGCGGGCCGCTCTCGAAGGTGCAGACGGGCGACCGCATCCGGCTCAGCGTCAAGGAGCGCCGGCTCGACCTGCTGGTCGACAAGAAAGTTCTGGACGCGCGGCCGGCGGCGGCCGACCTGGCCGAGGCCAGCCGCGGCTACAAACGCCTCTATGCGGACCACGTGCTGCAGGCGGATGGCGGCTGCGACTTCGACTTCCTGCGGCACGACGGAGGATAGGACGATGGCAACAGACAGGACGACAGATCTGGATGTCGATATCGAAGTGGTCGTCGAAGCCAAGGACATCCTCGGCGAAGGCGTGATCTGGCACCCGAAGGAGCAGGCGGTCTATTGGTGCGACAATCTGAAATCCAATATTCAGCGGCATGACCCGGCGACCGGCGAACACCGCGTTTGGGACATGCCCGAGGAAGTCGGCTGCATCGTGTTTCGCGAACAAGGCGGCATCTGCGCCGCGATGAAATCCGGCTTCGCCTATATCGACGATCTCGACGCGCCCGACATCCGCTACATCGTCGATCCGGAACCCGGGCTCGACGGCAATCGGCTGAACGACGGCAAGTGCGACCGCGCCGGGCGCTTCTGGTGCGGCTCGATGGATGCCGGGTTAGCGAAGCCGACCGCCTCGCTCTACCGGCTCGACCCGGACGGAACCTGCAGCAAACACGACACCGACATCATCTGCTCCAACGGCATCGCCTGGAGCCCGGACAACAAGGTTATGTATTTCTCCGACACCCGGTCGGAAGCGCTTTACGCCTATGATTTCGATTTTGCGGCGGGCACGCTGTCCAATCGGCGCATCTTCGTCGACACCACCGACAAGCCGTTCCGCATCGACGGCGCGACGGTGGATTCGGACGGCTTCTACTGGTGCGCCGAGGTGCATGACTGGTGCATCGGCAAGTACGCGCCGGACAGCACGCAGGTGGGCCGCATTCGCCTGCCGGTGCGCCAGCCGACCATGTGCACCTTCGGCGGCAAGAATCTCGATGTGCTCTACGTGACCTCGGCCACCCGATTTCTCGAGCCGGGCGAGGCGGAACAACAACCGCTGGCGGGCGCGCTGTTCGCGGTACGCGGCACGGGCGCGCGGGGAATCGCCGAACCGTATTTCAGGGGCTAATGATCAGACAGGGAGCGAACCATGCCGGAAATCGAAACCGTCGCCGATGTCCGCAACACGCTGGGCGAGGGGGTCATCTGGAACCCGCGCGACCAGGCGATCTACTGGGCCGACAGCAAGGGCAAGCCGCGCATCCAGCGCTGCGATTCCAAAACCGGCAAGATCGACGAATGGGCGATGCTGGACCTGCTCGGCTCCTTCGTGTTCCGCGAGCAGGGCGGCGCGGTGGCCGGGTTGAAATCCGGCTTTCATTTCGTCGATCTGGAAACCGGCGCGGTCGAGCTGATCCACGATCCCGAGCCCGATTTGGCGGATAACCGGCTGAACGACGGCAAATGCGACCGGCGCGGCCGCTACTGGTGCGGCAGCCTGGACGATGGCGGCCCCGGCGGCGGCTCGCTCTACCGACTCGACCCGGACCTGACCTGCCACAAGATGGACAGCGGCGTCACGGTCTCGAACGGCATCGCCTGGAGTCCCGACAACAAGACCATGTTCTATTCCGATTCGCGCGGCCGCACCTGCTACAACTTCGATTTCGACCTGGAGACCGGCGCGATCAGCAACAAGCGGGTGTTCACCTCGACCGAGGGCATCCCCGGCCGCATCGACGGCGCCACGGTGGATGCCGACGGCTTTTACTGGTGCGCCCATATCGGCGACTGGCAGATCGCCAAATACGACCCGGCCGGAAACATCGTCGACACGGTCCGGCTGCCGGTCAAATACCCGACGATGTGCAGCTTCGGCGGCCCCGATCTCGACGTGCTCTACGTCACCTCGGCGCTGCAATTCGTGCAGCCGGACGAGGCCGCGGACCAGCCGCTGGCCGGCGCGCTGCTGGCCATTCACGGCACCGGCGCGCAGGGCATCGCCGAGCCATTCTTCGCCGGGTGACGACGCCATAAAGCGGGAGGACGGATTTCCGCATCCCTCAACAGTCCCCTGTTAAGAAGCGGTTCTGAGCGCTGATTGCGGGGTTATCGCGGCGCATATGGCGGCGATGATTATGCGCAAGAGTTTGCGCAGCCACTTGAGGATGAGGCGGAAGTTGTAACCGGCGGCGGTCATGACGGCGTT
>JBFFGE010000019.1:0-37964 GCA_041557595.1 Alphaproteobacteria bacterium | reverse complement strand
GCCGGACCCTCCGGCGCCGCTTTTGTGTGCTCGGACGGCATCGCGGAGCGTCGCGTGCCGGTCGCTGGACAGGGTGCGAAGGGCGCGGTACAACCGCGATCCGGCTCTGAAGGGGAAATTATAAGGATTCCGCGCGTTACAAGCGGCGGCCGCATGCCATGACCACGACCAATGAAATCCGTACCGCCTTTCTCGACTACTTCGCCAAGCATGGCCATGAAATCGTCGACTCGTCGCCGCTGGTGCCGCGCAACGATCCGACGCTGCTGTTCACCAATGCGGGCATGGTGCAATTCAAGAATGTCTTCACCGGCGCCGAGCAGCGGCCCTATAACCGCGCGGTCACGTCGCAGAAATGCGTGCGCGCCGGCGGCAAGCACAACGACCTGGAAAATGTCGGTTACACCGCGCGCCATCATACCTTCTTCGAAATGCTCGGCAATTTTTCTTTCGGCGACTATTTCAAGGATCTGGCCATCGAACTGGCCTGGAACCTGGTGACACGGGAATACGGCCTGCCCGCCGACAAGCTGCTGGTCACGGTCTATTCGGAAGACGACGACGCGGCCCGGCTATGGAAGAAGATTGCCGGTCTTCCGGAGGATCGGATCATCCGGATTGCGACGTCGGACAATTTCTGGGCGATGGGCGATACCGGCCCCTGCGGCCCGTGTTCGGAAATCTTCTTCGACCACGGTCCGAAGATACCCGGCGGCCCGCCGGGCAGCCCCGACGAGGATGGCGACCGGTTCATCGAAATCTGGAATCTCGTCTTCATGCAGTTTGAACAGGTCAGCGCGGACCAGCGCGTCGCCTTGCCGAAACCCTCGATCGATACGGGCATGGGGTTGGAGCGCATCACCGCCGTGTTGCAGGGCACTCACGACAATTACGACATCGACCTGATGCGGGGCCTGATCGAGGCCTCGTCCGAGGCCAGCGGACAACCGGCGGACGGCGATCACGGCGTATCCCACCGGGTGATCGCCGATCACCTGCGGGCGTCCAGCTTTCTGATTGCCGACGGCGTGTTGCCGGGTAATGAAGGCCGCGGCTACGTCCTGCGCCGGATCATGCGGCGCGCCATGCGGCATGCGCATATTCTCGGCTGCCGCGACCCTTTGCTGCATCGGCTGGTGCCGGCGCTGGTATCGGCGATGGGCCAGCACTATCGCGACCTGGTGCGCTACGAAGCGTTGATCACCGAGACGCTGAAGCTCGAGGAAACCCGCTTCAAGGACATGTTGGGGCGCGGGTTGCGCCTGCTGGAAGACGAGACCGGCAAGCTCGGCGACCGCGAGGCGCTGGCCGGCGATGTCGCGTTCCGGCTCTACGACACGTACGGCTTTCCGCTCGACCTGACCCAGGACATCCTGCGCGGGCAGGGGCGCAGCGTCGATACCGCGGGCTTCGACGCCGCCATGGAAAAGCAACGCGCCGCGGCCCGCAAGGCGTGGTCCGGCTCCGGCGAAGCCGCGACCGAATCCGTATGGTTCGATTTGCGGGAAAAAATCGGCGCGACCGAATTCCTCGGCTACGAGACGGAAACGGCGGAGGGCATCGTCACGGCGCTGGTCGTCGACGGCAAACCGGTGCAAACCGCGGAAGCCGGGCAGGAGGCCCTGGTGATCGTCAACCAGACGCCCTTCTACGGCGAATCCGGTGGCCAGATGGGGGATCGCGGCCTCCTGTTTTCATCCGGCGGCATGGAGTTTGCCGTTTCGGACACAACCAAGAAACTCGACGACATGCATGTTCATGCGGGTACGGTCAACAAGGGCGCGTTGACGGTTGGCGACGAGGTGGAGCTGCGGGTCGATGGCGACCGGCGGTCCCGGCTTCGCGCCAACCATTCGGTCACTCATCTCATGCATGAAGCGCTGCGGTGCGCGCTCGGCGACCATGTGACCCAGAAGGGCTCGCAGGTCGCGCCCGACAGCATGCGCTTCGATTTCAGTCATCCGAAGCCGCTCTCCGCCGATGAAATCGCCGCCGTCGAGGCAGAGGTCAATCGGCGCATCCGCGGCAACGGCGCGGTGCGCACGCGATTGATGACGCCGGACGCCGCGGTGGAAGCGGGCGCGCTTGCCTTGTTCGGCGAAAAATACGGCGACGAGGTGCGCGTCGTCTCGATGGGCGACGAAGCCGGCGAACACGACCGCTATTTCTCGACCGAACTGTGCGGCGGCACCCATGTGCGGCGCACCGGCGATATCGGCTTTTTCAAGATCACGTCGGAAAGTGCGGTCGCGGCCGGGGTGCGGCGGATCGAGGCGGTCACCGGCGATGCCGCCATCCGCTTCGTCGCGGCGCAGCAGGCGGCGCTGGCGGAAGTGGCCGCGACATTGAAAACCGGCACTGCGGAGGTTCCCGGACGCATTGCCGCGTTGCTGGACGAGCGGGCCAAGCTCAACCGCGAACTGTCCGAACTGCGCCAGAAACTGGCCGCGGGCGGCGGCGGTGGCGGATCGGCCGCGCCGGAGACGCAGGATGTCGGCGGCGTCAAACTGGCGACACGGAACCTCGACGGTGTCCCGCCGAAGGAGCTGAAGCCTCTGGTCGACACCCTGAAGAAGCAAATCGATTCCGGCGTGGTTGCGGTCGTCGCGGTCAACGACGGCAAGGCGTCGCTGGTCGTCGGCGTCACCGCCGACCTGACCGACCGGTTCGACGCGGTCGCGCTGGTGCGCGCGGGCGCTGAGGCGATCGGCGGCAAGGGCGGCGGCGGCCGCCCGGACATGGCGCAGGCGGGCGGCCCGGACGGTTCCGGCGCGGCCGCGGCGCTGGCGGCGATCGAAGCGGCGATGGCCGGCGCGTAACGGCCAAGGAATAGCGAGGGTTGGCGCGGTTCCCCGCGGTGCCTTGATTGTCGGCCGTTCGGGCCGTAAATTGCGCCGCACCGCACACTCTTTCCGCTGACCACATTCAGGACATTTCATGCGCTTCGAAGGTACCGATAGCTATGTCGCGACCGAGGATCTGATGATCGCGGTCAACGCGGCGATAGCGCTCGAGCGGCCGTTGTTGATCAAGGGCGAGCCGGGCACCGGCAAGACAATTCTGGCTCATGAGATTTCCAAGGCGCTCGACGCGCCGTTGATCGAATGGCACGTCAAATCGACCACCAAGGCGCAGCACGGGCTGTACGAATACGACGCGGTCAAGCGACTGCGCGACAGCCAGCTGGGCGATGAGCGGGTGCACGATATCGCCAACTACATCGTGCGCGGCAAGCTTTGGGAGTCCTTCGTGGCGGACAAGCGGCCGGTCCTGCTGATCGACGAAATCGACAAGGCCGACATCGAGTTTCCGAACGATCTGCTGCTCGAAATCGACCGCATGGAATTCTACGTCTACGAGACGCAGCAGCAGGTCAAGGCCGAGCAGCGGCCGATCGTGATCATCACGTCGAACAATGAGAAAGAGCTGCCGGACGCCTTCCTGCGCCGGTGCTTCTTCCATTACATCTCGTTCCCCGATCACGACACGATGGACGAGATCGTGCGCGTCCATTATCCCGACATCCAGCAGATGCTCGTGCGCGAAGCGTTCAAGGTGTTTTTCGACATTCGCGACGTGCCGGGCCTGAAGAAACGCCCGTCGACCTCCGAATTGCTCGATTGGCTGAAGCTGCTGATGATCGAGGATATTCCGCCCGAAGCGCTGCGCAGCAATGACCCGAGCACGTTGATTCCGCCGCTCTATGGCGCGTTGCTCAAGAACGAGCAGGATGTCCAATTGCTGGAACGGCTGGCCTTCATGTCGCGACGCGAGCGCGGCGGCGGTGGATAAGCCTGCGATCCTGCACAGGAGCGGTTGATGTTCTTTAACTTCTTCACCGAATTGCGCCAGGCCGGCGTACCCGTCTCCATCAAGGAATACCTGATGTTGATGGGCGCGATGGAGAAGGGCGTCGCCGACTACAGCATCGATAGCTTCTACTACCTCAGTCGCTCGGCGTTGGTGAAGGACGAACGCCACCTCGACCGGTTCGACCAGGTGTTCGGCCATATTTTCAAGGGGTTGGAGCGCAGCGACGAGGAAACCGTCGCCGAGATTCCCGAAGAGTGGCTGAAGAAGCTGTCCGAACTCTTTCTCAGCGAGGAAGAGAAAAAGGAGATCGAGGCGCTCGGCGGCTGGGAAAAGCTCATGGAGACGCTGAAGAAGCGGCTCGAGGAGCAGCAGAAGCGCCATCAGGGCGGCAACAAATGGATCGGCACCGCGGGGAAGTCGCCCTTCGGCGCCTATGGCTACAACCCGGAAGGCGTGCGCATCGGGCAGAAGGAATCGCGCAATCGCCGGGCGGTCAAGGTCTGGGATCGCCGGGAATACAAGAATCTCGACGATCGTATCGAGATCGGCACGCGCAACATCAAGGTGGCGCTGCGGCGGCTGCGCAAGTTCATCCGTCAGGGGCTGCCGACCGAACTGGACATGCCCGATACCATCCGGTCGACCGCGAATAATGCGGGCTATCTCGACATCAAGATGGTGCCGGAACGGCGCAATTCGGTGAAGGTGCTGTTGTTTCTCGACGCCGGCGGGTCGATGGACGATCACGTGAAGGTCTGCGAAGAGCTGTTCTCCGCCGCGCGCAGCGAGTTCAAGCACCTCGAATTCTTCTACTTCCATAACTGCCTGTATGAGCGGGTCTGGAAGGACAACAGCCGGCGCCACACGGAAAAGATGGATACCTGGGAGGTGCTCCGAACCTTCCCCGCCGACTACAAGGTGATCTTCGTCGGCGACGCCACGATGAGCCCGTATGAAATCGTCTATCCGGGGGGCAGCGTGGAGCATTGGAACGAAGAGGCGGGCAATGTCTGGATGGAACGCGTGTTGAGCCTGTATCAGCGTGCGATCTGGCTCAATCCGCAGCCGCGCGAAGTGTGGGATTATTACGAATCGCTGCGCGTTATGAAGACCATCATGAACGACCGCATGTATCCGCTCACCCTCGAAGGGCTCGACGAGGGCATGCGCGAACTTGCACGGTAGGGACTTCGCCGGGACTTTCGTCCGGCGCGGTGGAGTGCGATAACCCCAAAATGGCCCGACACATCATCGCAGTGGGATTGCTTGCCGCAACGCTGGCGGCGTGCGGCGGCGTCCGAAGTATCGGCGGCGATCCGGTGAAAACATCGCTGCCGCAGACGCTCAAGAGCCAGCCCGGGACCAATCCGGTCGCCGTTTGTTATGTCGGCGGCGACCCCAAGGCGGCGGATATCGTCTCGGCAGTGCAGGAAATCTGCAAGGAACCGGGATCGACTGTGTCGTTTCACTCGAACGATCTGGTGTTCAACGACTGTCCGTTGATGAAGAAGCGCCGGGCGGTCTACTACTGCACCGCGCCTGCCATAACGCCGTCGGGTGCCGCGCCCGCCAGGCCGAGAAAGGGCCCGCCGAAAGCGGGCCCCTTGCAATTTCCGCAATATTGACGCCGGTCAGGCGCCCCACGGCTTGATGGCCGCCTTCAGGGCCTTGTAGCCTTCGAGGAAGCCCGGGCGTTCCCTGCCGTAGATTTCGTCGAACTTGGCCAGCGCCGCGTCGAGCCAGGCGCGCAGTTCCTTGTTGTCCGGGTTCGCGTCGAGATAGGCGTCGCGGATCAGGACGAAGTGGATGCGCGGATCGTAAGGCCGCTTGGTGCCGCCCATCGATTCGTCGCCATCGAGCAGACGCAGCAGCATGGCGTCGGCCGATCCCAGGGTCTGTTCATGGATCGGCGGTCCCGACATGCGGTGCATGACCGATGTCATGTCCCGCCCGTTGCCGGTGGTATACCCCATGTCCTGCCACAGGTTGCCCGCCTTGTCGCCGACACCGAGATGGTCGGCGACCTTTTGCCCGAAGGCCCGCAGCGGATCGGAAACGTCCGCCATCAAATCGGTAAGGCGATCGCCATCGAGGTCGGTCGCCAGCACGATACAATCCTGCTTTTCGATCAGGTCCCAAAGCAGCAGGCCGAAATTCGTGTCGGAAATGTGCTGTTCGATCTGGCCGCCCCAATTTTCCATGCCGTCCTTGAAGTCGGAAGGCAGCAACGCGATGATGCGATCGACCGCTTCCTTGTGCTCGACATAGCCGTCCACCGCGTATTTTCGGCCGACTTTGAATTTCGTTCCCTGGAGCAGCCAGGAATGGATCCCGGCGTTGATGCCGTCTTCCATGGCCTGGGTCGGCTTCATCGCGACGCGGCCGAGTTTTCCCGTCTCATGCACCATCTTGAGGAACAGGCGGTTGGCGTACGCCATCTGAATGCCCGGCGTGTTCATCTCCGAATGGATGTTGCCGGTCTTGGCGTCGACGCTGAATTTCGCCCGGTCCTGCGAATAGGGCAGGCACGGCATGCAGCGGACACAGGTGATCGGACCATAGGGGCGGACGTTGCAGAACACGCCCGCCATGGTGCGCAACGGCGCATTGGCCGATTTGCCCATGACCACGACCTTGCCGCCCTTGCCGTCGTTGACGTAGGCATCGCCCGCGGTCGACCATTTGATCGAGGTGCAGGGCATATTGCCGAACCAGGCGAGCGGCGCGAGTTTCGTGTCGTGCCGGTACTGCGACCACATCGGCACGGCATAGAAGGGAAGGCCGAGGATGTCGATCGCCGCGATGGTGCCGAGCAGCGCATAGGCGTCGGTGAGCGAATGGGCAACCGGATTGACGGTGCCGTCGTGGTTCCCGCCCTTCCAGACGACGGCGTCCGGGTAGCCGTCCGGCCGCACATCCGTGGGCTCGAAATGGTCGGCCAGGAGTCCGAACAGGTCACCGCCGTCGGACTCGGTTCGTGCGATGGACATCAGATCGATCATGTAGGCTTCTTCCTATTGGGGGTTGTAAGACGATGCGGATAGTCGGTGGCGAAAACCGCCAATGCGGCCCATTGGAGCAGTCTCTCCGCCCCGCCGCGGAGTGCCCAATCGTCGCATTTTTCCTGCGAATACGAAAGTGCGGACAACCGCAATTGCGAAATCTGCCGCAGCGGTATCCAGTAAGTGGGCGCACAATAGCATCGTCGCGCGGTCAGGCAAGGCGCCGGGGGGGCGGCGTCAGAGCCATTTTGTTTCAACCGGTTGTGTCGATGCCGGCATGGCCCGCAGGGCCGGCAAGATGCCGTCGGCGTCGGCCACGCTGCGGATCAGCTCGGAATGGTCGGGATGCATGTATTTTGCGTCGGCCGCGGCCTGCAGCATCGCCCGCAGCGGTCCCCAATAGCCATCCTGGTCGAGCAGGACGATCGGCTTGTCGTGCAGGCCCAATTGACGCCACGTGATGATCTCGAAGGCTTCGTCGAGCGTTCCGAGGCCGCCCGGCAGGATCGCGAACCCGTCGGAAAGCTCCGCCATCTTCTCCTTGCGGCTGTGCATGGAGTCGGTGACGATCATTTCCGTGCACCCGGTGTGGGCCAATTCCAAATCGCGCAGAAAATTGGGAATGACGCCGATGACGGCGCCGCCGGCCGCCAGCGCGCCATCGGCGGCGTCGCCCATCAGGCCGACATGCCCGCCGCCGAAGACGAGGGTAACGCCGTTTTCGGCCAGCAATTGACCGAGGCGCCGGGCCGCGGCGCGGTGACTTTCGGGACCCTGCGAAGAGGAGCCGCAATAGACGCATACGGAGCGAATTTCGGACATCGAGCCCACCTGGATTTGAGAAAATCAGGACAGTAGGAGCGCGCCCGCGGGATGGCAAGATATCCGGCCTCGCGATCGGCCGTACCGCCGGGCCGGTCTGTCCGTTATTTCATGGCGCCCCGATCTTGCGGGCTCTACCCCCCGGCCGATAATTGGTGATAAGCTGGGTGATCGGTCGCGGAAATTGCCGCCGGACGGCCGGAATGCCTTCATTTTCATCGAAAGGTGAGTGCCCCATGAGCATGGTCGCTGAAAAACAGACACTGAAAATCACCAAGATCAAGGATCATATCGGCGCGGAAGTGACCGGCATCGATCTGCGCAAGCCGATCGACGAAGATATCCGCCAGCAGATTTACGACGCCCTGGTCGATAATGTCGCGCTGGTCATCCGCGATCAGCAATTCACCGCCGCGGAGTACGAAGCGGCCGCCAGCCTGTTCGGCGAGCTCATGGAAGATCAGAACCGGCGCTATCTGGCGCCTGGCGTGCCGATGGTGAGCGTGCTGTCGAACCGTCACAAGGACAGCAAGGGTAATCCGGCGAAGGTGGCGAAAAACGCCACCTGGCACACCGATCATACGAACCAGGAATTTCCGCCGAAATTCACCTCGCTCTACCCGGTCGAACTGCCGGATAGCGGCGGCGGCACGTCGGTTTGCAACATGCGCGCCGCCTATGAGGCGTTGCCGGACGACCTTCGGCAACGGATTACCGGGATGAAGACGGCGAATTCGCTGATCAGCAGCGCCCGGGCCGCGATCGCCAATCCCGACATCCTGAGCGAGCAGCAGGAGAAGAACGAGTTCACGATCCAGCCGCTGGTGCGGACGCATCCGGAACGCGGCACCAAGGCCATCTGGTTCCATACGGGCAAGACCGAAAAGATCCTCGGGATGGAGCCGGCGGAGACCCAGGAATTCCTGGCCGAGTTGTTGGAAACCGCGATCCGTCCGGAATTCGTCTATGTCCACGAATGGAAACTGGGCGACATGCTGATTATCGACAATCGTTCCGCCATGCATCGGGCCGGCTTCGATTACGATCACAACCAGCACCGCATGCTGTATCGCGTTCTTGTGCGGGGCGAACGACCGCACTGAGTCACATCCGCGTCAACGCGGGTTGCAAGGATACTAACGAAGGGGGAACCGCCATGGCGGCTCGTAAGGAATCTCGCACCACCGATGGCCGGGGTCGGCTGTACGACAACGTGCTGGACACCATCGGCAATACGCCCTGCATCCGCATCAACGCGCTGGCGCCGGATCATGTGCGGCTCTATGTGAAGGCGGAATTCTTCAATCCGGCGGCTTCCGTCAAGGATCGCCTGGCGGTCAGCATCATCGAGGAGGCGGAACGCAGCGGCGCCCTGAAACCGGGTCAGACGGTGGTCGAGGCGACCAGCGGCAATACGGGTATCGGGCTGGCGATGGTCTGCGCGTTCAAGGGATATCCGCTGGTTGTGACCATGGCCGATAGTTTCTCGATCGAGCGGCGCAAACTGATGCGGTTCCTCGGCGCCAAGGTTGTGCTGACGCCGCGCGCCGAAAAGGGATTCGGCATGTACCAGAAGGCCAAGGAGCTGGCCGACGCGAATGGCTGGTTCCTCGCCCGGCAGTTCGAGACCGATGTGAATGCGAAGATTCACGAAAACACCACCGCGCGCGAAATCCTGGCCGATTTCGACGGCGAGCGCCTGGACTACTGGGTTACGGGGTACGGCACCGGCGGAACGGTCACCGGCGTCGGCCGCGTGCTGCGGAAACAGCGGCCGGAAACCAAGATTATCCTGAGCGAACCCGCCAACGCGCAGCTTCTCGGCAGCGGGCAGGGGCAGGAACGCAACGCGGACGGGTCGCCCGCGGCCAGTCATTCCGCGTTCGAGCCGCATCCCATCCAGGGCTGGACGCCCGATTTCATTCCGTTGGTGTTGCAGGAATCGATCGACAGCGGTCTCTATGACACGGTGATCCCCGTTCCCGGGCCGGTCGGCATCGAATGGTCGCAGAAACTGGCGCAAAGCGAGGGAATCTTTACCGGCATATCCGGCGGTTCCACATTCGCGATCGCGATGCAGATTGCCGAAAAGGCCGAACCGGGATCGGTCATTCTCTGCATGCTGCCGGATACCGGGGAACGCTATCTTTCATCGCCGCTGTTCGAGACGATCGAAGAGGAAATGACCGAGGAAGAAATCGCGCTGTCCTTGTCGACGCCGGGCTTTCATATGCCCGCCGCCTGAGCGCGCGCGACCCCGGGACTTGCGAGCGGCCGCGATGCCCGCCGGGATCCCGGAATTCGGGGCTCGGAGGCCGCCGATCGCCATCATTGTGCCAAGTCGCCGTCAGGGTTACAAATTGGCGTCCGAAATCGCATGAGCGAGGCGGTGTGAATCGAAACGTCCTAATCGGCGCGGTGGCGATCGCCGTCGGCATCGCCGTCGTGATCCTACTGACCATGTTCAGGGGCCCGGCGGATCAGGCGCCGGCGGAGGTTGCGAATTCCGCGCCGGGCGCGACCGCTTCGAAACCCGCTGCGCCCGCGCCGTCCGGCAGCGCACCTGCAACGCAGGCTCCGCCGCAGACACAGGCGGAGCAGCAGGCGCGTGCCACACCCGGAAAGACCGGCGAGACGGCCGGCGAGACTCAGGCCGACGCCCCGAGTTTCGACATCATCCGGATCAGTCCCAAGGGCGAGGCGGTAATCGCGGGCCGCGCCGCGCCGGGCGCACAGGTTACGCTGTATAACGACGGCAAGGAATTGGGCCGCGTCACCGCCGATGCGAGGGGCGAGTGGGTCTTTGTGCCGGAGCAGCCCTTGCCCGCCGGAAACGCGAAACTGACCATCGCCGCAAAGGCGGCCGACGGTACGGTGAGCCGGTCGGACAAGGTCGCGGTCATCGTCGTGCCGGAGTCTTCCGCGACCGCATCGTCGCCGACCGCGTCATCCCAACAGCCGCTCGCCGTTTTGGTGCCGAAAGAGGGATCGAGCCGATTGCTGCAAGCGCCGGAGTCCGGCCCCGGCGTGGGGACGGCGGCGCTGCGGCTGCAGGTCATTGACTACGATGAGGAGGGCCGGTTGTCGCTGCGCGGCAAGGGGAAACCGGGCGCATCGATCCGTATTTATGTCGACAATGGACGGATCGGCGATGCCAGGGTGCCACCTAACGGCGAATGGCAGTTGCGGCCCGATCAACCGGTGGCGCCGGGCACCTACAAACTGCGGATCGACCAGATCGCCGCGGGGAAAGTATCGGAACGCGTTGAATTGCCCTTCACCCGGGCCGCGCCGTTGAAAACTCGCCCAGGAGAGAACTATTTCATTGTCCAGCCCGGCAACAGCCTGTGGCGCATTGCGCGGCGGTCCTATGGCGACGGTGTGCTCTACACGGTCATCTATCAGGCCAATCTGGACCAGATACGCGATCCGGACCTGATCTATCCCGGTCAGGTCTTCGCGGTGCCGGTCAGCGCGACCCGTTAACGGCGCCTGGGATTTACCTTTTCTTCCGAAATTTTGCGGATAGTCAGGAATCTCAGTGGATCGAGACGACATATCCAGCCAAAACCCCTCCCATTTGGCCCAACGGACGGCCGAGGACGCTCACTCCAGTCATAACAAGGATTCCGCCGTGTCGACACTGAAGGAAACTCTGAAACCCGTGCTCTTTCCAATTCATCGGGCCGGATGGCCGTTCATTGCCATCTTCGCGGGGGTGACGCTGATCGGCGCCTTGTTTTGGGGATCGTTTCTGTTTATCGGCGGGGCGCTTACCATCTGGTGCGTCTGTTTCTTTCGCGATCCCGATCGCATGACCCCGGACCGCGACGGTCTGGTCATCAGCCCGGCCGACGGTGTCGTGCAGATGATTGTCCCCGCCGCGCCGCCGCCGGAACTGGAAATGGGCGACACACCGCTCACCCGCATCAGCGTCTTCATGAATGTCTTCAACTGCCACGTCAATCGCAGTCCTGTCGAGGGCGAGGTGCGCAAACTGGCCTATCGTCCTGGAAAATTTCTCAATGCGTCGCTCGACAAGGCGAGCGAGCACAACGAACGGCAGTCGGTTCGCCTCGTCATGGCGGATGGCCGCGAGATCGCATGCGTCCAGATTGCCGGGCTTGTCGCGCGGCGTATCGTCTGTGAGATCAAAGACGACCAGAAACTCCGCACCGGCGAGCGTATCGGCATGATTCGCTTCGGAAGCCGAGTGGATGTGTACCTTCCGAATGGGGTAGCGCCGCTCGTCGTGACAGGGCAGACTACGGTCGCCGGAGAGACGGTCCTGGCTGATTTGGCGGGTTCGGAGCCCGCGCGAACAGGGGAAATACGTTGAGGTTGAAACGCCGCCGTTTTCGTCGTGTTCCGCGGTTGAAAGGACAGACCTTCAACCGTCTCGTGCCGAACATCATTACCGTCGGTGCGCTATCCGCGGGGTTGACCGCGATCCGCTTTGCGTTCGAAGGACGCTGGCAATTTGCCGTCACCGCCATTCTGGTGGCCGCCGTGCTCGATGCGCTGGACGGGCGCATGGCGCGGCTGCTGAAATCGGCGAGCAATTTCGGCGCGGAGCTGGATTCGCTGTCGGATGTGATCGCCTTCGGCGTGGCGCCGGCGGTGGTGATCTATCTCTGGGTGCTGAACGGGGTCGAAGGGCCGGGCTGGATCGCCGCGCTGTTTTTCACCGTCTGTTGCGCGCTGCGGCTGGCGCGCTTCAATACGTCGATCGATAAACTGCCGCCCTATGCCTACAATTATTTCACCGGCGTACCGGCGCCGGCGGGCGCGGGCCTCGCAATCCTGCCGATGATTGCCAGTTTCGAATTCGGGCCCGAGGTCGCTGCCAATCCCATCCTGGCCGGCGTTTGGATGGTCCTGATCGGCGGAACGATGGTCAGCCGGCTTCCGACCTTCTCGTTCAAGAAACTGAAAATTCCGCAAAACTATGTGCTGTTCGTTCTGGTTGCCGCCGGTCTCGTGGTCGCCGGTCTGGCGAGCGCGCCGTGGCGGACGTTGCTGGTGGTCGGCGTGGTTTATCTGATGACGATACCCTTTGCCTCGATGTCCTACCTACGGCTGCGCCGCGAAGCCGAGCGGCTGCATGACGATCCGGACGACGATTCGGACGAGGATGACGACGGAGCCCAGGGCGGCAGCGGCGAAGGCGACGGCCCGGCGCCGCATTTGCGGCCGGTCTGACCGGGCTTGGACCGGATCTAGTCCGGATGCGCGGCCGGGTTGGTCGCGCCCTGTCGAACCACGTCGCGCCGCGTGCCCACGCTGGCCACATGGCTGTTGACGGGCACCCCCGCGATCTCGCCGATATCGCGCGCCGCGGCGAGGATTTCGTCCGGATCAAGCCCGGTTTCGATGCCCATCATGTCGCAAAAATGGGCGATGTCCTCGGTCGGCAAATTACCGATCGACCCGACGCCGCCGGGAAAGGCGATGCCGCCGCCGATGCCGCAGATCGATCCTTCGACACTGGTGACGCCTGCGTCGAGCGCGGCGATCAAATTGGCCGGCGCCAGCCCCATCTTCTCATGGAGGTGGAAACTGAATTCGCAATCGGGAAACCGATCATGCGCGCGCCGGAACAGGTCGCCGACATGACGCGGATCTTCCATGCCCGTGCTGGCGGCCAGGTAAAACCGGCGAATGCCCGAATTTCGGAGCCGTTTCACGCAGTCGAGCGTCGCTTCCGGCGGTATGACGCCCTCATACGGGCAAAACATCGACATGCCGAGCGCCATCACGAACGCCCGTCCGGCCTCGTCGGCGACGCGGAAGCAATCGCCGCCGGCGGCGATGACCGCGTCCAGGGTCATATTCTGGTTCTTGGCCAGATAGCTCGCGCTGACGGTCATCAATCCGAGGATTTCGTCGATCCTGGTGGCAACGGCGCGGATCGCGCCTTTCTTGTTGGGCACCAGCGCGCGATAGACCGTGCCGGGCCGGCGCTTGATCCGCTCGAGCACCTCCTCTGCGTCGGTCAGCATAGGAACCACCCTCGGATGGGTGAAACTGGTGACCTCGATGACCGGCAGACCGGCATCGCTCAGCCGGTCGATCATGGCGACCTTTTTGTCCGTATCGACCCAGTGATCGAGCGATTGCAAGCCGTCGCGCGGACCGACCTCGACAACGGTTACCTTCGGAGGGAGCGACAGCATTGTTCTTCCTTTCTCAGTCGAGGTCGTAGCCGGCTTCCTTGAGCACCGCTTCATCGATGCCGAGCTGATCGACCAGGATGTCGCGGTTGCTCGACCCCAATTTCGGTCCGGCGTGGCGAATACCGCCAGGCGTTCGCGAAAACTTTCCGACCACGTTCTGCATGCGGATCGGCCCGCCGAGTTCTTCGTCCTCGACGGCGAAGATATTGCCGCGCGCCTGGATGTGCGGATCCTCGAAGATGTCCTTGACGCTGTTACACGCCGCGGCGGTGGCGTCGAATTTTACGAACAGCGCGATCAAATCGTCGCGGTCGAATTTCTCGATCGCGGCCTGCAAGGCCTCGTCGAGCGCGATGGAATTCTGAATCCGGAGCCGGTTGTCGAGAAAGCGCTCATCGGTGACAAGTTCCGGAATTTCCAGGGCCTCGCACATGCGTTCGAAGGTCGATTGTGCGCTGCCGGAAATCGAAACCCATTTGTCGTCCCTGGTGCGATAGGTGTTGCGCGGCGCGGTGAAGGGCAGGCGGCTGCCGTTGCGCTCCTGCACGATGCCAAGCTGGTCGTAATCGACGACCTGCGGACCGAGCAGCGTCAGCAGCGGTTCGTAAATAGCATAGTCGACGATCTGTCCCTTGCCGGACCGGTTCTTCTCCTGCAGCGCGACGAGGGCGAGAAACGCGCCCATGAGGCCGGAGGTATCGTCGGCGAGGCCGAAGCCCGGAAGCAACGGCGGCCGGTCCGGATAGCCGGTGATATAGGCATAGCCGGAATACCCTTCGGCGAGCGTGCCGAAACCCGGCCGCGCGCTGTTTGGCCCGGTCTGGCCGAAGCCGGTCAGGCGGATCATGATGAGGCCGGGGTTGATCGCGCTCAATTCGTCATAGCCGAGTCCCCATTTCTCGAGCGTTCCCTTGCGGTAGTTCTCGACAATGATGTCGGCGTCCTTGACCAGCCGCTTCACGATGTCGACGCCGAGCGGCGTACGCAGGTCGGCGGTGACGGACCGCTTGTTGCGGTTGATCAGCTTGTACATCAACCCGACGCCGTTCTTGCTGTTTCCCCAGTAGCGGACTTCGTCGCCCGTGCCGGGCCGTTCTACCTTGATCACGTCTGCGCCGAAATCGGCCAGAAACATCGACGCGAGGGGACCCGCCAGAAAATTCGAGATATCGACTACCTTTACGCCCGTAAGCGGTTGCGCCGATTGTTCAATCTCCGCCGTCATTGATTTTCCTTGTCTGCAAGTTCAGGTATTTGAAGAGCTGCGCATCATCGCGTCCGGGCGCCCCGGCATCAACCCGGCAAATTGGGAATATGGTTCACGGTATTGCGGCGATGCGGTACCATTTTACGACTGCGCGGTGACGGCGCATGGAAGCGATCGATCTTGGAGAGCGTTGATGACTTTTCGATTGGACCCGATAGACGGAAACTTTGCTTTCGAGGTGCGGGGCCTCTCCTTGTGGCAGCCGCTGGAGGATCGCGCGGCGGCGGAAATCGCGGAGATATGGAGCCGGCAGGGGGTGCTGGTCTTTCGGCGCCAATCGTTGAGCGAAGCGGAACTCGTGGCATTCAGCCGGCGCTTTGGCGAACCGGACGTGATCGTGCGGACCGACTGGCAGGCCGCCACCCCCGAGGTGCTGCAAATTTCCAACATGAAGGATTCCGCCGGACGGTCGATCGGCGGTTTGGGAGCCGGCGAACTTGGCTGGCACACCGACCAATCCTATGTCGCCGAGCCGGCGACCGGCAGCGTGCTGTATATGGTGGAAATGCCGCGCGATGGGGGGCGCACCTATTGGGCGAACCTGCAATTGGCCTATGACGCGCTGCCCGAGAAGACGAAAGCGCGGATCGAGGGCTTAAGCGCCGTCTACGACTATGTGGCGCGGCAATCGACCTATGACGACGAACCGGAGATGACGGCCGAGTTGCGGCGCAAGACGCCGCCGGTAACCCATCCGTTGGTCAATCGTCATCCGGTCACCGGCCGCAAGTCATTGTATCTCGACCCGACGACATCGGTGGGCATCGCGGAAATGCCGGGCGCGGCCGGCCGGCAACTGCTCGATGAATTGAACGCGCATGCGACGCAGCCCGATTTCGTCTACGCCCATGAATGGCAGATCGGCGACGTCGTGATGTGGGACAACGGATTCTTGCTGCACCGGCGTGACCCGTTCGATGCCGGTCAAAACCGTCTGTTGAAACGGACGACGCTGCGCCTGTCACCGGCGCAGCATATTGTCCCGCCTTCTACTCTGATCGCAGCCTAGGATCGAGCACGTCCCGTAGTGCATCGCCGAAAAGATTGAATCCGAAGACCGCGAGCGTGATTGCCAGGCCCGGGAAGATCGGCACCCATGGAGCGCTTTCGGCGTATTCCTCCGCGCCGCCCTGCAGCATCAGCCCCCAGGACGGGGTCGGTTCCTGCACGCCGAGGCCGAGATAGGATAGCGACGCCTCGAGCAGGATCGCCTGGCCGATATTTGCGGTCATAATGATCAGATAAGGCGCCATCACATTCGGCGCCATATGACGCAGGATGATCCGGGTGCTGCTGAATCCCAAGGCGCGCGCGGCATCGACATAGGGAATTTCGCGGATTGCCAAGGCGTTGGAGCGCACGATGCGCGCCGCATCGGGAATAAAGGGCAGACATATCGCGAAGATGACATGGTGCAATTCGGACCCGAAGACGGCAACCACGGTGAGTGCGATGATGATCGTCGGAAAGGCGATAAAGACATCCATGATCCGTTGGAAGATCAGATCCGCCCAACCGCCGAAAAAGGCGCTGGCGACCCCAAGAACCAGCCCTGTCGTCGCGCCGACGCCGGCGGCGACGATGCCGATGAAGAGTGCCGTGCGCGCGCCATAGATCAGCCGGGTCAGTTGGTCGCGGCCGAATTGATCGGTGCCGAGCCAGAATTCCGAACCGGGCGCGATCAACATGTATTCGAACGCCGCGGTCTCGGGCTCGTGCGGTGCGATGAAATTGGCGAAGATCGCCAGAATCACCATGATCAGCACGATTATCCCGCCTGTCGCGCCCAACGGATATTTCTGGATCATTTCCTTGGCGGAAATATACCAGGGGCGCCGGCCGAGCGCGGCGACATCGATGTCTTCCAGATACGGTGTTGTGGACACCAGCTACTCTCCAATGTTGAAAAGGTGGCGTAGAAAGACTGACCGCCGCGTCATAGAGGACGCGGCGGTCAGGGTCAATGTTCGTGTCGCGATTACTGCGATCGCAAGCGCGGATCGAGTTCGTCCCGCACGGCGTCGCCGAACAGGTTGAAGCCGAACACGGCGATGGTAATCGCGAGTCCCGGGAAGATCGGGACCCAAGGTGCGCTCTCGGCGTATTCTTCCGCTCCGCCCTGGAGCATCAGTCCCCAAGCCGGGGTCGGTTCCTGCACGCCGAGGCCCAGATAGGACAGCGACGCTTCGAGCAGGATGGCCTGGCCGACAAAGGCGGTGAGCATGATCAGGAACGGCGCCATGACGTTCGGCGCCATGTGCCGCAGGATAATGCGCGTATGCGAGAAGCCGAGCGCTCGTGCGGCGTCTACATAGGGAATTTCCCGGATCGCCAACGCGTTGGACCGCACGACGCGGGCGCAGCGCGGAATGAACGGGATGGTGATGGCGATGATCACGTTCTGGATGCCGGTGCCGAAGATGGCGACGACGGCCAGCGCCATGATGATCAGCGGGAAGGCCATGAAGACGTCCATGATCCGCTGGAAGATGAGATCGATCGTGCCGCCGAAATAGGCACTGCCGACACCGAGCACGAGGCCGATAAAGGCGCCGACGAAGGCGGCGGTAAAGCCGACGAGCAAGGCGGTTCGGGCGCCATAGACGACCCGGGTCCAGATATCGCGTCCCATTTGGTCGGTGCCGAGCCAGAATTCCACGCCCGGCGACGTCAACATATGCTCGAAGGAGTTCGACTCCGGATCGAACGGAGTCAGAACATCCGCGAAGACTGCGAGAATAATCATTATGAGGACCAGCAGTCCGCCGAACGCTCCGAGCGGGTTCTTGCTTATGGTGCTGGTGAACCTCTGCCAAGGTGTTCGAGTGTCGAACAGTTCTTCAAGTTCAGCTGTCGCACCGGATTCTTCTACCGTTGTCATCGAATTTCCTCCCTAGCTGTAGCGGATCCGGGGATCCAGCCACGCGTAGAAGATATCAACCACGAAGTTGGTTACCACGAAGATGAATGCCACCAGCATGACCAACGCTTGGGTCAGGCTGTAGTCATGGTTCGTCACGGATTCGACGAATAGTTTGCCCAGGCCGTTCAAATTGAAGACCTGCTCGGTGACGACCAGTCCGCCCATCAGGAACGCGAATTCGATGCCGATGACCGTAACGACCGGCAGCATCGCATTTTTCAGCGCGTGGCGATTGATGATCACTTTTTCGAGCAATCCTTTGGCCCGTGCCGTGCGGACATAGTCCTCGCGGAGCACTTCGAGCAGCGCCGACCGGGTCATACGCGTCGCCACCGCCGAATAGCGGTATCCGGTGGCCAGGGCAGGCCAGATCAATTGCGACAGGTTGCCGAGCGGATCCTTCCATGGATCGACATACTCAATCGGTGGCATCCAGGCTTCCCCGAGCCACGCCTGCGTCGAAATCAGGAGGCCGAGAATGATCAGAATGCCGAGCCAGAAAGAGGGCAGGGCGATACCGGCGATGCTGAAGGTCCGGACCACGTAGTCGATCCAGGTATTCTGCTTGATCGCGGAAATCGTTCCCATCGGGATCGAGATGACAATGCTCACCACCGTCGCCATGATGGCGATTTGCAGCGACAGTTCGAAACGCAGGCCGATTTCTTCGGTAATGGCCCGGCTCGTCCACATGGAGTCACCCAAGTCGAAAGTCGCGAAGCCCCAGACGAAACTGAGGAACTGTTCCCAAATTGGCCGGGTGATGCCGAGATTGATTCGGCATTGCTCAATAGCGGTTTCGTCGACGAAAGAGCCCTCGCCTGCCATACGCAGCGCGCACACGTCACCGGGTATCAGACGCAGTAGTCCGAATACCAGGATCGCCGCCCCAATCAGGGTCGGGATCATCAGGAAGACGCGCTTGATTGTGTATTTATACATTATTTCGCTCCGGAAATTTCCCTCTCGCCGCCCCATGCGGCGGGAGGGATATCTTTAGTCCATCAACCGCTTACTGCAGCTTCGGATCGAGCCAGACTTGGTCGAGCGACTGGTTGAGATAGTGACTGGGTGCGATTTTCCAGCCCTTCACATAGCTGCGATGCGGGTTGATCTTGTACCACCAGAAGGAGGTCATGTAGTGAACCTCATCCGACAGGAGGTATTTCTCGTAGGTACGCATCTTCTGGTACTGCTTCTTGGAGTCGGCTTCATTAAGCATGTCCAGATACAAGTCCGTGACTTTTTGGTCGGTGTGGTTCGAGTAGTTGTTCCCCGCACCTTTGATCCATTTGGACACGTCGATCGTGGGATTGATTACGGTCTGACAGTTGAAGTCGACCGCAACATCGAAATCGCGCGTCTTGCGCAAACCCGCGTACCACGGACCGGACGGCAGAACCTTCTGGTCGGCCTTGGCGCCGATTTTGCGCCATTGGTCGATGTACCACGTTCCGACGACCTTGTAGGGCTGGTCCACGGCGCGGTTCCATAAGGTCACCTTGAGGTTCGGATGGCCGGCTTCCTGAAGCAGCTTCTTCGCCCGCGCCCGGCTCGCCCGGACGTCCTTGCCGTAACCGTTCAAGGACTGCAGCCAACGCTTCGAGCCTTCCAGCGGATGACCCGGGAAGGTTACGCCGCCGACCGTCTTGACCAGCGCGATCTTGGACAGGTACCGGGAACCGCCCCAGCGGTCGAAGGCCAGGGTCAGCGCCTGACGTACGCGCTTGTCCTGGAACCGTTTCAGTTTCTGGTTCGGCGTGGCGCCCATCAAGCAGTTCCAGTTGCTTTCCTGGACCTTGATCTTGTTGCCGAGCGCCTTGACGAGATCGTCGCGCGCTTTTGGCGGGAAGCCGCGAAATTCGATCGCGGCGCGGTTGCCGCGGATCGCCTGCAGGCGGACCGACATTTTCGGAGCCGAAATCGCCTTGAAGCCATCGAGATAGGGCAGGCCACTGACGTGGAATTTCTCGAACCGCGCGCCCTCGACGAACGCGCCCGGCTGATGCTCCACGAACTTGAATGCACCGGTGCCGTTGATGTTCTTCTGATGCCAATTGTAACCGTGCTCGTCGAGGTCCTTCTTCGAGTAGGTGAAGTTGAACGGCGACGCCAGGGCGGGGATCATTGCAGCCAGAGGCCGCTTGAGCTGCACGTGCAGCGTAGTCGGATCCGGTGCGTCTACACTCGAAACCTGGGTGTACCAGGCCTTGCGCGAACTCGGAATGGTCTCCGGCGGGAATATAATCTTATCCAGCGTCGCCTTGACGTCGGCCGACGTCAACGGCGTGCCGTCGTGGAAGAGCACATTCGATTTGATCTTGAAAGAGATCGTCTTGCCGCCATTGGTGGTTTGCGGCTTACCCTCGCAGAGATCGCAAATGATATCCGTCGGTGACTGTGGATTGTCCGGATTGACCCGCAGCAACGTGCTGTAAAACGGCCTGATCGGATGGATCATGCCGAACGTCGTTTCCCGATGTCCGTCATAGGACGGAATTTTACTGCCGACAACGAAACTTAGAACGCCACCCCGGACAGGTGTCTCCTGCGCCGACGCGGTGATTGTCGCACTGGTGGCAAATGCCGCCCCCAACGCAGCAACCGCGGTGAGCGATGCCTTTGCTTTCATCATTTCCCTATTTTCTCTTCCTGCTTACAGGAACGCAATGTATTCCCGAAAATCCCGGAAACAGCTTCGACTATACTGCCGATTGCACCGTTATCGGGGGTATTTTTTCAATTTATTGGATCACACTTCGTGACAGGCCACCCAATGGCCCGGTTTGATCTCCCTGAATTCCGGTACGGATTTAGGACAATTGTCCGTGGCTATTCCACACCGGGGATGGAAGACGCATCCGCTCGGCGGGTTGATCGGGCTCGGAATTTCCCCCTTGATCACCTGATGCGCCCGCTTTGCCTCGATCGTCGGATCGGGGATCGGCACGGCATCGAGCAACGCCTTGGTATAGGGATGGATCGGATTGTCGAACAACTCGTCGCAATCGGCCAATTCCACCATCTTGCCGAGATACATCACGGCAACCCGGTGGCAGAGATGACGCACGACGCTGAGATCGTGCGAAATAAACAGGTATGTGAGGCCGAATTCATCGCGCAGATCTTCCAACAGGTTGATCACCTGCGCTTGAATCGATACATCCAGCGCCGAAACCGCTTCATCGCAAACGATAAATTCGGGATCCATCGCCAGCGCCCGCGCCACGCCGACGCGTTGCCGCTGGCCGCCGCTCATTTCATGCGGATACCGGTCGGCGAATCGTGTGCTCAGCCCGCACAGGTTGAGCAGATCCATCACGCGTTTGTCGCGAGCCGCCTGATCGGTAATGATTCCGTGCACACGCATCGGTTCGCTCAGAATATCGCGAATCTTCATGCGCGGGTTCAGCGAGCTGTACGGATCCTGAAAGATCACCTGGATCTTTTGCCGGAAGGGAATCATGTCGCTGGAACCGAGTTTGTTCAGGTTGGTTCCTTCGTAGATGATCTCTCCCGCCGTGGGTTTTTCGAGCTGCAGGATACAGCGTCCCGTCGTCGTCTTGCCGCAGCCGGACTCACCCACCAGCCCGAGCGTTTCGCCCTTGCGGATGCTGAACGAAATCCCGTCTACCGCCTTCACATGGGCGACGACCTTGGGAATCAGAATTCCCTCGGTCACCGGGAAGTGCATTTTGAGATCCTTGACGTCGATTAGATTCTCGCCGAGGCCGTGTACGGCGCGCGGCGTAGTGGCACTGTCTTGAATTGCCGTTGCTTCACTCATGATGCTGCCTTCTCAATCCCGGCTAAGGTTGTTCTTTTCCCAACACGCAGAGGAATGACCCGGCAAAACGTCCTCCAGGGTCGGATTTTCCCGCGCGCAACGGTCGACCGCGAAACGGCACCGAGGCCGGAACGGGCAACCATCGTCGAGCCGCGCCAAATCGGGCGGCTGACCATCGACCGGGTCCAGTTTGGCCTGGCGCGTTTGGTCGAGACGCGGAACCGATTTCAGAAGCGCCAACGTGTATGGGTGCTTCGGATTGTGATAGATTTCCTCGGCCGTGCCCGTTTCGATGATCTTGCCCGCATACATCACGTTCACGCGGTCCGCGTAACGCGCCACGACGCCCAGATTGTGCGTAATGATGATCATCGCGACGCCGAGATCGCGCGTCAGGTTTTTCATCAACTCCAGGATTTGCGCCTGAATTGTCACGTCGAGCGCCGTTGTCGGCTCGTCGGCGATGATCAGTTTTGGTTCGCAGGCGAGCGCGATGGCGATCATCACACGTTGGCGCATACCGCCCGAGAGATGATGCGGATACTGCGCGAGGCGACGGTCGGGCTCGGAAATTCCCACCATGCCCAACAACGCAACGGCGCGCGCATTGGCCTCTTCGTCGCTCATGCCGAGATGGTGTTGCAGCGTTTCGGTAATCTGCAATCCAATGCTCAGCACCGGGTTGAGCGAGGTCATAGGCTCCTGAAAAATCATGGCGATGTCGTTGCCACGCACGCTGCGCATGTCCGAATCGCTCAAATCCAGAAGGTTACGACCCTGGAAGTTGATCTTTCCGCCGACAATCTTGCCTGGCGGGTCCGCCACCAGGCGTAAGATAGAGAGAGCGCTCACGGACTTGCCGCAGCCGGACTCACCGACCACTGCGACCGTCTCGCCTTCCTTGACGGAATATGTAATTCCGTCGACCGCTTTCACCGTACCGGCAGAGGTGTAAAACTGGGTTTGAAGACCCTCAATCTCTAGAAGATCGTTCACGCGCCCCCCTATTCAAAATGTTGAAATTTTTTGTTTGATTGGCATCCGGGACACAAACGGTACGGACCGCTGATAAAGTTGTCAACGGACATGTCGGAACCGGGGATTCCGGTGCTGATGGATGGATTATCAACATGGCTTTGCAATGTGCGCGCAGCACCTTCGCGGGTTTGCAAACCCGGCGCTCCACGACCCAGACCTCCCCACGGTACCGAAGTAGCTTGTTTTGTTATCGGCTACCAAAACAGCGCCACACGTGGCGCTGTCGGTACTTTGAATAACATGCCGAGGACAGAAGTCAACGATGGCGAAGACGGTTCATGCTTCGGCGCCGATCGGACGCGCGGCGTGTCAGCCGACATACGTCAAGGGTAGCGCGGTCGTGTGCTTGATGCGCTCCATGGCGAAGCTCGAGGTGACATCGCTCAATTCGATTTCGGCGATCAGTCGTTTGTAGACTTCGTCATAGGCGGCGATGTCCGGCACGACGATGCGCAGCAGGTAATCGACATCGCCGCTCATGCGATAAAACTCGACCACCTCATCGATCTTGGCGACCGCCGCCGCAAAATTCTCGAACCACTCGATGTTGTGTTGCGTCGTGCGAATGTTGACGAACACCGTCACGCCGACATTCAGCTTGTCGGGATTGAGGATCGCCACCTCGCGTTCGATGACCCCGTCATTCTGCAGGTTTCGAATGCGCCGCCAGCAGGGGGTGGTGGAGAGGCCGACCTGCTCGGCGAGCTCGGCCACGGACAGGCTGGAATCGCGCTGCAAGATAGCGAGTATTTTTCGGTCGAAGGCGTCCATGGCAGTAAATTAATTCGTGGATGCGCAGATTAATAGAAAAATAATCTATCAATGTTTCAATCGCAGGCGATCTTTGGCAACAATTCCCCGTGCGACGAGAGTATTGTCCAAATCCATGATGCGGAAACTTTTTACGGAACACCCGGCGTCGGTCGGCGAAAGCTATCTGGAACACTTGGCCGCCGCCGCCGGATTTTCGATGCGGCTCTTTGCCGGGGCGCTGGCCTGTCTCGTGCACGCCATTTTCCCCTTCCTCTGCGTCAGGACCGGCGGCGGCATCATTCGGACCCTCAATGACCGGATGGTCGTGAACCGCGTCGCGCAAGAAGCCGTGGCGCCGGACCAGACGGACGGCACGCGGATCGCCTAAGCCGCAAGTCGGCATTTTTTCACAATTCCGGGTCTTGAACCCGCCGGCGGGGCGCCGGCCCAATCGCCCGCCATTCAAGAAGTTCGCACGCATTTTCTTGACCTGAGGCCGGTCCTGCTGCCGCGCATCCAGGCAAGCGAGCGGGTGCTGTGCGGGCGGTTCCGCTTCGACGTGCGAATCGATCTGCCGGTGTTTGGTTTGCTCGTGCATTACCGGGGTTATCTACTGCCGGTCGGACCGGGTGGGAAGGAGGCGTTGCCGCATGACGGTTGAGCCCCGCGCCCTGATGATGTTCGACGGCGTCTGCATGTTTTGCAGCGGCGCGGCGCGCTTTATTCTGGCCCGCGACCGGGCCGGCCGCATCGGGTTTTCCGCGATGCAGTCGCCGGCCGGCCAGGCGATGTTGCGCCGGCTCGACCTGCCGCTCAGCGGGTTCGAAACCTTCGCGGTCGTGGAGGATAATCGTCTCTCTATAAGGTCGGACGGCGTCTTGCGCCTGGCGGCGCTGATGCCCTGGCCGTGGCCGCTGGCGGGGATTTTCAAGCTGGTGCCGCGGCGCGGGCGCGACTGGCTCTATGGGGTGCTGGCGCACAACCGGTATCGCCTGTCGGGTCGCCGCGCGGAGTGCATGGTGCCGGCGCCGGAAATCCGGCACCGTTTCCTGCAGACCGTGGACGATTTGCCTTCCGACTGGAAGCCCCGCAAAATCGGGTAAAGAGCAGGGACCGGAGGACGCATCCTTCCGGCGAAGGGAGGACCACATGCGGCTCGGCGTCTCTTTCCCGACCAGCGAAATCGGCACCGATCCGGCGGCGATCCGGGATTTCGTTCAGGCGGTTGAAGATCTCGGCTACGACCATGTGACCGTGATCGATCATGTGATCCAGGCGCCCGCCGGCAGTTACGACGATTGGCGCAAGGTCTATACGCGCGACAACATGTTTCACGAGCCGTTTGTGCTGCTCGGATTCTTTGCGGCGGCGACGACGCGGATCGGCCTCGTCACCGGCATCCTCATCCTGCCGCAGCGGCAAACCGTGCTGGCCGCGAAACAGGCGGCGGAGATCGACGTGCTCAGCGGCGGCCGACTTCGGCTCGGCGTCGGGCTTGGCTGGAGCGCCATGGAGTACGCGGCGTTGGGCCAGGACTTCCATACGCGGGGCCGGCGCGTCGGCGAACAGGTGGATCTCATGCGTCGGCTCTGGACAGAGGAAATCGTTACCTTTGCGGGTGGCTACGACAGCATCGACAAGGGCGGGCTGAACCCGCTGCCGGTGCAGCGCCCGATCCCGATCTGGTTCGGCGCGTTCCACGAAACCGCGCTGCGCCGCGCCGCACGCCTCGGCGACGGATGGTTCGCCAATCCCTATGCGCCGCCGGGCGACGAGATGGCCCAGCAAATTGCCCTGATGCGCGAAACCGCGGTGGAAGCGGGGCGCGATCCGGCTGCCTTCGGCATCGAGTGCACGATCCGCGCCGGCAAGCGCGGTCCCGACGAATGGGCGGCGGAAGCGGAGGCCTGGTCCGCGCTCGGCGCCACACATGTCACCTTCCGGGCGGCGCGGGCGGGGTTGCGCGGCGCGGACTCGCATATCGAGGCGCTGCGCCGGTTCCGCGAGGCGGTGGGGTAGAGTTCAACGACAAGAGACAGGATCGCAATATGAACAATTCGACTGCCGAGACCCCGTATGCGGGCTGGATTATTTCGACCGTCGCCGGCAATGGCGAGGCCGGCTATGCCGGCGATGGCGGCCCGGCGGCGGCGGCCGCGCTGAACAATCCTTTCGACGTCGCCTTCGACGCCGCGGGCAATCTCGTCTTTACGGATACCTTCAATCACTGCATCCGGCGCATCGACGCGCGGTCGGGCAGGATCGAGACCGTCGCCGGCGCGGGCGAGGCGGGCTATTCGGGCGATGGCGGCCCTGCCGCGGAGGCCTGCTTCAACCAGCCCTACGGCATAGCGATCGACCGGGACGGCGCCATCTATGTCGCCGACCGGCACAATGCCGCGGTGCGGCGGATCGATGCCGCGACCGGCACGGTGACGACTTTCGCCGGGAACGGCGAGGCGGCATTTGCCGGCGATGGCGGGCCCGCGAACAAGGCCGGCATGGTCGAGCCGAACGGGCTCGCCTTTTCCCGCGACGGCGCGCGGCTATACATCGCCGACGTTGCCGACAACCGGGTGCGCGTCGTGGAGATGTCGAACGGTCGCATCGCCACCTTCGCGGGCACCGGCGAAGCGGCGCATGACGGCGATGGCGGCCGGGCCCCCGCCGCCGGCATCTTCGGCGCGCGCGCGGTCGTGGCGCGGAGCCCGGATGACGGCGTCTACATACTCGAGCGCCAGGGCAGTTCGCTCCGCCTGGCCGCGCCGGATGGCAGCACCATTTCCACGGTCGCGAGCGCCGGCGAAACCGGCTATGGCGGCGACGGCGGCCCGGCGGCGGCGGCGATCTTCGACCGGCCCAAGGAAATGACCCTGGACGGGGACGGCAACGCGTTGATCGTGGACACCGAAAACCACGTCATCCGGCTCGTCGACTGGCAGGCGGATCGGGTGAGCACCATCGCGGGCAACAGCATCCACGGTTTTTCCGGCGATGGCGTCCCGGCAACACAATCCTCGCTCGCCCGGCCGCATGGCGTGGCGGTCGGCCCCGACGGGTCGGTGTATATCGGCGATACGGAAAACAACCGGATACGGCGGGTGTCTAAGTCGGCCTGAGACCAGATCAACCTGCCGTAAAATGGAATCATTTAAAGGCAAATAAGTTGATCGATTTCATGGGTGCAGAGCAGCTTTTGCGCGCCCGATAGGGCGCACGACGCTCTAGCGGCGCCGATTGCGTTACTTTAGGCGCCCGTCCGGCGGCCATGACCGGAACGATGGCTCTTACTACAGGCAGGGGCTCGGCGCGGCTGGTCACGGCCGCTGCCAAATCCGGCGCGGACGATGCCTGTTCGCCCGATGGATCACCACGATGATCCGGTATCCACCTCCGGGACGGAACCTGCCGGTGACTGTCTGGTTCGAAGCCGGTGGCGGGCGCGGTTGGGCGAACCGGGAGTATCCGCCGGCAACTCATTTTCGTCGGTCGGGTGCGGGGGAACAAATCCCGCGAAGCGGCGTTGCCCGTAGGGACAGCACGAACGGTTAATTCGCTAAACTACTCGGGTATCTCGATGGAAAATATGCATGTTCGTTCCGCTTTGGATCGGATGATCCAGGCGGATATTATCCTTGCGTCGGGGCCAAGGCCGCTCTTGCAAAGGAAGCGGTAACGTATTTCGACGGCGGCGCCGTAAACCGGTCCGCTCGAGATCTGCCGCTGTATAAGGCGTTGCGCCGTTACGGCCGCACACCCGCGACGCAGCGCAAGGAATTTCAGACATTTATCGCCGTTTTCGACGGGCCCAGGGATCTGAGCGAGCGCACGTTCGAGGCTGCGCTCTGGGATCGTCTTCAATCGCTGCACAATATCGACATGGCGAACGGAACGCGCTGGAGCGGCGCGGCCGATCCCGATCCCGCGTCGCCGCATTTCAGCATGAGCATCGCGGGCACCCCTTATTTCATTGTCGGTATGCATCCAAACGCGTCGCGTCCGGCACGGCGGTTCGACTATCCTCTCATGGTGTTCAATTCGCATGATCAATTCGAAGCGTTGCGCTCCGATGGACGGTATCAACGAATGAAGTCAGTAATCCGCGATCGGGATTCGGACCTGGCCGGCAACATCAACCCGATGCTGGACGAATTTGGGACGACCTCCGAAGCACGACAATACAGCGGGGCGGTCCGTGCCCGATGACTGGTCGTGCCCGCTGACCGTGCAGGAACCGTTGCGGGACGAGCTATGATCGTGCGGGACGAGCCATGATCGAACGCATTCCGCCGCGATCGGGGACGAGCTTCAGGTTGGATAAGGGCGCCGCGCTTGCGGTCATCGATCCGGAGGGCGAACAGGTCTCGGACCTCGTCGCTTTCAACGCGCACGATACGAAGGAACAGATTTCTTCGGGGCGTTCGATCGACTATGCGAGCCGAATGTTCCTGTCGACCGGCGATATACTCTATTTAAATCGGAGTCGCCCTATGCTGAAGATTGTTGCGGACGATGTCGGGCGACATGATTTTACCCTCACCCCCTGCTCGGCAGATACTTTCAGGATAATTTATGGCGACAAGCAGCCGCACCACGGCTGCCAGGGGAACCTTGAGCAAGCGCTAGCGGAATATGGTATTTCCGGCGATGAAATTCCGATTGCATTTAACGTTTTCATGCATGTTGCCGTCGATCCGGAAACCGGCGTCATAAAGGTACTACCACCGCTCAGCAAGGCGGGGCAGCGCACCGTGTTCAAATCGAAAATGGATCTAATTATCGGCCTCACGGCGTGTTCGGCGGGACAGTCCAACAACTTCCGTTACAAGCCAATCGACTACGAAATCGAATAGGCACCGGCGGCATTTCGAGTCATAACAGGGTCGTTGCGGGTGCCTAACCTGCGGACGTAGCCTGCGCCAACAGCGACTGGACCATGGACGAGGCGTCTCCTTTTTCCGATGCTCCGCGCACGGGCGTCCGACATTTATGGCCTTCAACCGGGCAAGGGAATTATGAGCCTCATAGCCTTCACGAGGAAGTTTGCGGTCGAACCGGGGTCGGGTATCGACCTCGCCGAGCGCAATCCGCGGGACAAGAGTTACTTCGAAGACCGCGCCGATGCGGAAAAATCACTCCTTGAGGACACCCGCGCGATCAACATACTCCAGGATCGATTATTCGCTGAAAGCAAGCAGTCACTGCTGCTGGTCCTGCAGGCGACCGACGCTGCGGGGAAGGATGGCACCATTCGCAAAGTGTTCGGACCGGTCGACCCGCTCGGCCTTCGTGCGCACAGCTTCAAGAAGCCGACGCCGGAGGAACTGGCGCATGACTTTCTATGGCGTGTCCACCAGAAGGCGCCGGCCAAGGGCGAAATTGCGATTTTCAATCGTTCGCATTACGAGGACGTGCTTGTCGTGCGGGTCCACAACCTCGTCGGCGACGCCGTCATCAAGGCGCGGTACGATCAGATCAACGCCTTCGAAAAAATGCTCAGCTTCTATGGCTCCCGGATCGTCAAGGTCTTTCTCCAGGTGTCCAAGGAGGAGCAGCGGGAAAGGCTGCAGGAACGCGTCGACGTTCCGGCGAAACGTTGGAAGTTCAATCCTGGCGATCTGAAGGAACGCGAACATTGGGATGCGTATCAGCACGCCTTCGAAATTGCGCTGGAACGCTGCTCAACCCCCTGGGCGCCATGGTACGTAATCCCGGCGGACCGGAACTGGTACCGCAATGCGTTGGTGGCCCGTCTTGTGCGCCTGACGCTGGAAGATATGGACCCGAAGTATCCCAAACCCGATTTCGATCCGGAAGGCATCAAGGTGACGTAAATGCCGGCGGTCGCCGTCCCGATGGCGATGATCGCCGTCGGCTCCGCCGGCGCATAGGCTTCCCTGCCGCTAACGAATTCTATATTTTACCTAGCACGGTGCCGATTTTCCATTTGGCACGCCGTCGTCGGGAAGAAAATGCATGTCGAATCAGTCTAATACGGCCGCGTCGGTCGACGTGGTGGTTGTGGGTGCCGGATTTTCCGGTCTCTATCTCCTGCATCGCCTCCGCGGTCTGGGCTTTTCCACCCGGGTCTTCGAGCGTGGCGACGGCGTCGGCGGGACCTGGTACTGGAACCGCTATCCCGGCGCGCGCTGCGACGTCGAGAGCATGCAGTATTCCTATTCCTTCGACGAAAACCTGCAGCAGGAATGGCAGTGGAGCGAGAAATACTCGGCCCAGCCGGAGATCCTGGCCTACGCCAACCATGTCGCCGACCGCTTCGATCTGCGCAAGGACATCGATTTCGAGACAGAGGTGACCTCCGCCCATTTCGACGAGGGGGCGCGCCGCTGGCGGGTGCAAACCGATTCCGGCGAACGGGTGACCGCGCGCTTCCTGATCATGGCGACGGGCTGTATCTCGACCGCGCAGACGCCGGATATCGACGGCCTCGCCGACTATCGGGGCAAGACCTATCACACCGGCAACTGGCCGCATGAAAAGGTCGATTTTTCCGGCCAGCGCATTGCCGTGATCGGCACCGGGTCCTCCGGCATTCAGGCGATACCTGTGCTGGCGCGGGAAGCCACCCATCTGACGGTCTTCCAGCGGACGCCGAATTATTCGATCCCGTCGCAGAACGGGCCGATGACGCCGGAATACGAGCGCTCCTGGAAAGACGATTATGCGACGGTCCGTGAAGCGGTTCGCCATACGCCGAACGGGAATACGCGCATCGTCAACGACAAATCGGCGCTTGAGGCCGACGAGGAAGAGCGTCAGGCCACGTATCGGAAATATTGGGATATCGGCGGGCCCGGGTATCTCGGCGCCTTCAACGATATCCTGGTCAACAAGGCGTCGAACGACACCTCGGCGGAATTCGTGCGCAATCAGATCCGGCGGATCGTGAAAGACCCGGAAACGGCCGAACTGCTGGCGCCGAAAACCTATCCCATCGGGACCAAGCGCATCTGCGTCGACAGCGGCTATTTCGAAACCTACAACCGCGACAATGTGGACCTGGTCGATATCAGCAGCAGGCCGATCGAGCGGATGACGCCGGACGGTCTCGTCGCCAACGGCCGCGCATACGCGTTCGACGCCATCGTGTTCGCGACCGGATTCGACGCGATGACCGGAACGCTGTTCAACGTCGACATCCGGGGCCGCGACGATACGGCGTTGAAGGAGAAATGGTACGCCGGCCCGCGCACCTATCTGGGGCTGATGACCGAGGCCTTCCCGAACATGTTCATGATTACCGGACCGGGCAGCCCCTCGGTGAAGGGCAACATGATCGTTTCAATCGAGCAGCATGTGGACATGGTGACGGACGGCCTGATCCATATGCGGGAGCGGGGTTTGGAATTGATCGAACCGACGCCCGACGCCGAGGACGACTGGACCGACCACGTCCAGGAGGTCGCCAACAAGACGCTCTTTCCGCAGGCCAACTCCTGGTACATGGGGGCCAATATTCCGGGCAAGCCCCGGCTCTTCATGCCCTATATCGGCGGCGTCGGAACCTACCGGAAAATTTGCGAAGAAGTCGTCGCGGAAGGCTATCGGGGCTTCCGGTTCGAAGCGAAAACGGCTGTCGCGGCGGAATGAGTGCAACCAGATTGGAGTGAGAAAGAAATGGCGTTTCAGACGATCGATGTGAAGCCGATATCCGGCGCCCTCGGCGCGGAGGTTTCAGGCGCGGATCTGTCGCAGGATCTCGGCAACAAGGCGTTCGATGAAATCCATCAGGCGTTCCTCGATCATCATGTGCTGTTTTTTCGCGACCAGACCCTGACGTCTCAGCAGCAGGTCGGGTTTTCCCGCCGTTTCGGGCCGCTCGGCATTTATCCCTTCGTCGCCCCCCTGCCGGAGGCGGAGGAAGTCATCGAAATCCTCAAGACCGAGAAAGACACCAAGAATTTCGGCGGCGCCTGGCATTCCGACACCTCTTATCTCGAGACGCCGGCGCTGGCCACCGTGCTTTATGCCCATGAGGTGCCGGATGCCGGCGGCGATACGATGTACGCCAACATGCATCTGGCCTATGAAAGCCTGTCCGACGGCATGAAGGAAATGCTCGACGGGCTGGTCGGCGTTAACAGCGCGGCGCTGACGGCGGGCGGCGGCCGCGCCTCGAACATGAAAGAGCGCAAGGGCATGAACGAGCAGAATATGGAGATGGCCGACACTCTGGTCGCCGAACATCCGGTTGTGCGCACGCATCCGGACACCGGCCGCAAGTCTCTTTATATCAACGGCGTTCACACGGCCCGGTTCAAGGACATGACGGAGGAGGAGAGCAAGCCGCTGCTGCGTCATCTTTGCGCGCACGCGACCCGGCCCGAATTCACCTGCCGATTCCGATGGACGCCGGGCGCGCTCGCCATCTGGGACAACCGCTGCACCCAGCATTATGCAATCAACGATTATTCCGGCGTGCGCCGCCGCATGCATCGCACCACGGTGGTCGGCGCGCGACCGAATTAACGGACCTTGTTATTTAATCGCCGGCCGCCAGTCGGGGCGGCCCGCGCTCGGGCGTCCGCGCGGCTGGACCGTCCTGTCCAGAAAATCGTGGAAGTGCACCGTGGTCTGGTCGGGCTCCAGGAACACGACCGCATAGGCCGGCGGCTCATGGGTTTTCACCACTACTTCGGGTTCCTGTAGATCGAACGCCACCTGATGATTGGTGCCGTACATCGTCGAGAAGGGAATGCCGCGCCAGCTGCCGGCGATCGGCCGGTGAACATGGCCGAAGAACAGGTGGCGGATCGTGGCCTGCGGCGCCAGCACCTCGGCCATGCGCTCTCCGTCCGCGCCGAGGCCGAGCCGGTCCAGGCACGGCAGCCCCACCTCGAAGGGCGGGTGGTGCATGAACAGATAGACCGGCCGCCCTTCGACGGCCTTCAGCGTCCGGCTCAGCCAGGCTGCCCGTTTCTCGCAGAACGATCCCCATCCCTGGCCGCGCTCGACCGTGTCCAGCAGGATGAAGGCGCCGGCTGCGGTCTCCAACACCGTTTGCACGAACCCGTCCGTGTCCACGGGAACGTCGGGAAAGGCCTCCAGCAAATGGGCGCGGTCGTCATGATTGCCGACCAGCAGGTGAACCGGCAGGCGCAGCCGGTCGAGACATTCCTTCAGGTAGCGGTAGGTTTGCGGCTGGCCCTTGTCCGCAAGGTCGCCGGTGATCACACAGAATTCGGCGTCGAGATGATGGGCGTTGATGTCGTCGACGCAGGCGTCGAGCCGCTCGCAGGGATTGAGGCCGTGCAACCGCTCGCCGCGCGGCACCAGATGGGTGTCGGTGATATGGATGAATTTCATGCGGGCCTCCGATGGCTGGGTCAACGCCGCCAGCATATACTATGGTCGCCGCCTTGGTCGCGGATGGCATGTCAGAGAGGTCTCGGCATGGCATCGCCGTCACTCGATCCCAATTGGTGGAAGGCCGTTGCCGGCGACGGTCGACGTGGCGGCGGTCGGCGCGGGGTTCGCGGGACTCAGCGTCGCGCTGACATTGGCGCGGGCGGGTCGGTCGGTGGCCGTGCTGGAACAGGATCGGGCAGGCGAGGGAGCGTCGAGCCGCAACGGCGGGATCGCCGGCGGCAATCTGCGCATGGGTTCCTGCCGATGGTTGTCGCGTGGTACGGCATGCGCGGTCGGTTCGGCCGCTGATCCAGGCCGATTCCCCGGGTCGGGCCATTGTTCTTTCGGGCTGCTGCATGCTAGGGAAGCGCATGGCGAAAACACGAAGTTCCGGCGTTATGGCTTTCCTTTTCATCGCATCGCTCGCCCTTTCCGGTTGTGAAGGATTTCAGGGCGATAGCGACGTCGATACCGCGCCGCAGGGGGACGATGTCGGGAAATCGCCAGGTCTGCTCACCGGGAAGAAGGGCGCGCTTATATTCGAGACCAATCCCTGGCAGGGACCCAGCCCCTATGGCGATTCCGCGGAATAGGCGTCCGCCGGCAAATCTGCGATGCCCCACCTTGAACTCGGTGACCGAATACCGTTCAATTGAACCTGTCTCTGTGGTTCATGATCAAGGCCGGCCCTGGATTTGGGCATTGCCTTGGAATTCCGCCATAATCAGTAGAACCGGTTTGTGCGGTATCGGAGTGGAGTGAGCAAATGGCATCGCGGCTATCGGCGGTTGAATCCGCGCCCATGACCACCGGGGATTATCTCGCCCGGGTCGACCGGGTCGCGCCGGTTATTCTCGATAATGCGGATCGCATCGAGCAGGAGCGGCGCCTGCCGCCGGAATTGCTGACGGCGCTGCATGAAGAGAGCCTGTTCCGGCTGTTGCTGCCGCGCGCCTATCGGGGCGAAGAAGTTAATCCACAGACGTTCTTTCAGGTCATGTCGGCGATCTCGGCCCTGGATGCCAGCACGGCATGGTGCATCTGTCAGGGCAATGGCTGCGCGATGACCGCCGCCTATGTGGATCCGGCGATTGCGCGGGAGATCTGGGGCGACGACCCGCATGGCGTGCTCGCCTGGGGGCCGGGGAAGGCGGATATCGCCGTCGAGGAAAAGGGTTTCCAGGTTACCGGGAAGTGGAGCTTCGCCAGCGGAATGCGGCACGCCACCTGGCTTGGCGGGCATTCTCTCTTGAAACAGCCGGATGGGTCGACAATCCCGCGAACCATGCTGTTTCCTGCGGAATCCGTCGAAAAAATTGACGTGTGGGACGTGATCGGCCTGCGCGGCACCGCCAGCGACGCCTATACGGTCACCGATGTCTTCGTTCCGTATGAATATTCCGTGTCGCGCGACGATCCGGAGGCGCGGCAATACCACGCGCCGCTATATCATTTCTTTGCCACCAACATGTACGCGACCGGGTTTTCGGGCGTGGCGCTGGGCATTGCCCGGGGCATGCTCGATGCATTCAAGCTGCTTGCGAGCGAAAAGACGCCACGGCGCGCGCGCGAAAGCCTGCGCGAAAACCACGTGATTCAGATGGAGGTCGCGGTTTCGGAGGCGCGGCTGAAGTCGGCCCGCGCCTTCATGCTGAGCGAACTCGAGGAGATTTGGGAAGATGTGGTCGCAAATGACCGGCTGACCATCGACTCGCGGATGCGGATCCGGCTCGCCTCGACCTACGCCATCCATGAGGCGAAGGCAGTGGCCAATACAGTCTATGATTCCGCCGGCGCCAGCGCGATCTTCCGGAGCAGCCCCTTTGAACGGCGCTATCGCGATCTCCACACGGTCGCGCAACAGATTCAGGGACGCAAGGATCACTTCCAAACGGTCGGCGGCTTCATGCTCGGGCTCCCGCCGGACACGTCCGGGCTGTAATCAATCGAAAACTCCAAAAGTTGGCGTTTTGGACAGTATTTCTCGAAATACGAGAAGTTCGAATCGTGGCGAATTTGTGATTCAACGGTCGGATTTTCGTCCGAAATATAGAACAAATCCAACGTACAATTCATTAATCTATTGTTTTTTAACGATAAAATACTGTGCTGTCTGTCACTGACCGGCCATGCCGGGTTGCGTATTCTCGCCGCATTCGCGTTGGGAGAGCACAGATGATTCAGATCAGATACGCCACGTCAGATTTTCTTTGCGACGATTCTGATTGCACGGCATGCCATGTTCCGGACGACACCTGGGGTGAGGTTCTCGGGCATTACCGCTGTCAGTGCTGCGGTGAGCTCGACCCGAAACTCTTCATGATCCATCAGGATTTGTGGCACAAGGTAACGGGCGGAAAAATCGATCTGTTGCTGTGCTGGCGCTGCACCGAATCCCAACTGGGCCGGTCTATTGCACCCAACGATTTGACCGATTGCATGCTCAATTGCGTCGAGCATCCGGACATGATGGTGGTCAACGGGCATGGTTTCGACGACTTCGCCGGCGGCCAGGGCGGCAACTGGGCAGCCTGAACCTGCCCTACTGTGCGGCGCAGCCCAGGCCGCGCAGATATTCGATCAGGCGATCCTGATACATTTTCGACCGAAAGACGGCGATATGCGCGGCTCCGGGGACCAGCCAGAGCGCTTTCGGCATGCGCGCCGCATCGTACAGGGCTTGCGCGTGGTGCGGCGGAATGATGCCGTCGGCCTGTCCGTGCACGATCAGGACGGGCAGGGGGCTGAGTTCGCCGATTGCCTGCAGCGGTTTGTAATCGTCCGCCACCGTGAAGGAGAGCGGCCATTGCAGCGGCCATGTCAGCCATGACGCCGCCAGCTTGTCACGCACGATTGCCCGGTAGCCGGAAAAAGCGCCTTCGGTAATCAGGCCGCGCAGGCGGTCTTTGTGCGCGGAACGGGCCACCGCCGTGATCGCCAGCGCGCCGCCGAGGCTCTGGCCGAACACGACGATGCGGCCCGCTTCGGTATCCGCCTGTTTCAGCGCGGTTGCCAGCGCCGCGTCGAAATCCCGGTGCAGCCCGTCGAGCTCCGGACTGCCTTCCGACTGCCCGTACCCGCGGTAATCGAAGAGAAAGACATTCACGCCGCGCTGTGGCAGCCACCATACGCTGCCCAGATGCGTGCTGATGTTCTCGGCGTTGCCGTGCAGGAACAGCACGGTGCAGGCCGGTTCCCGCACGGTCTTTGGGTCGGCCGGCAGGTACCAGCCATGCAGCCCGACTCCGTCGCTGGCGCTGAAACGGACGTCCCGATAGTCGAGGCCGGTGCGGTCGGGGGTAAGCAGCAATTCCTGCTGCGGATAGAAGAACAAGCCGCCGCAGGCGGCAAGCGCGATGCATGGCGAAAGCAGCAGCGCCTTGACCAGGTGCCGCATAGTCAGAAGTAAACGCGCAGCGCGGCGCGGAGTTCGAGAAAGGGATCGTCGGCGTCGCCCTTGACACCGGTTTCGGTCCGGAGCGCAAGCCAACGCGACAGGGCGAAGCTTTGCTCCAGCCCCGTTTCCAGATAATCCTTGGTCGAATGATCGAGCGCGAAGTGGTACCGGCCCTGCAGATGAAGCGCCCACCAGGGCTTGGGGTAGTACAGCAGCCCGAGGCTCGGACCGAGATCGACCAGCACCTTGTTCGGCAGATCGGCGGCGCCGGAAATCCGCCCCTCGGCGAATCCCGACAGGATGGCGCCGTCCCACGGTGCATAGCTCAACCCGCCACCGCCGCCGGCAAAGCCCGTGAAATCGCCGCGGGCCGCACCGCTTCGCCGGAACCGCTCGATCCCGGTATCGAAGCGGAAAGAGAAGGGCTTGAAGAATTGGTTTCGCGGCGTCAACGATTGAATTTCGAGGACCGTGAGCGATTCGAGATTGACCGTGTGCTTGTCCTTGAAATAGCGCAGCCGCAAATCCAGAAAACTGATCTGCGTGCCCGGGACGAAGCCGCCCTGCGGGTCCAGCAAATCGTGATAGGAGGGGCGCAATCGCAATTCGATGAAACTCCGGTCGTCGTCGGTAATGCCGCCGCCCACGGAGATCATCGCCGAGGCGTGGCCCTGATCGGGCCGGGTTTCGGGGGTCGGTACCGGCGTTGCGTCCGCGTCCACCGGGATCTGGCTGCGCGCGCGCAGCAGGGCGAGCGAGCGCTGCGCCGCGGCATCGCGTTTCTCGTCCCGTTCGCGGTAGCGGTGGCGCACATATTCATAGGCGAGCTCGAGCAATGCCGCCCTGCGCGCGGGCGGCAACGCCGCGATGGCAGGGTCGTCCGACGTGATATCGCCCAGCGCGAGACGGTAGGCGAGGTCGCGTTGCGCACCGTCGAGCAGGCTGAGCCGGTGGCCGATCCCGGCGCGTGCCGACGGGCGGTAGACCGCCTGCTTCAGGAGTCCGGATTGCGACACCACGGTTCGGACCGTATCGGCCGGGATAGCCCAGAGCTTGAATTCGTCGGTGAGGTTGAGCGACGGCCGCGCGACTTCGAGGAGGGACAGCAACTGATAGGAGCAGTTTTCATCGAAAAAGAAATAATCGGCGTATTCCTGGCCCATCTCCCAGACATGCATCAGCAGACGGCGGATTTCCGCCGGCGTCAGGTTGAGCTGATATTCCCAGATATCGCGGCTTTCCAGATCGCTGTATTCCTTCACCTTCTCGTAATAGGGCATGACCGAATAGGTGCCGGGATAGCCGCCGACCAGGCCCTTGATCGCGAAAACCATACCGTTTTCGTCGCCGGTCATCGCGCCGTAGTTGATCGCGTAGGAGTGGAGCCGCGCACGTTCGCCCTGCCCACGCCGGTCGATGCGCAGCAACGTATGGCCAAACATCGAAGAGGGCTGGTTCAGATAGGCGGCGGGAAAGATGAGCTTGCCCCCAACGTTGGACCGGGCTGAGGCGGAATTTTCCCTTCCTCAGACCATCGGACGGCTGGGTTGACCGATGGACTTTATGAACGCCATCGGGGTCTTGTTGCCGATGGCGCTGTGTGGTCGTTCTTCGTTG